>JAGFXR010000010.1 GCA_017861365.1 Oscillospiraceae bacterium
TTTTTGATTAGGTTCTGCATGAGCTGGGAGGATTCATACCAGAAGTCGTAGTTGCCCACGTACATCTTGATCTTGCCAAAGTCGATATCCACAATGTGGGTACAGATGGTGTTCAAAAAGTGGCGGTCATGGGATACCACCACCACGGTGCCGGCAAAGTCCAGCAGGAAATCCTCCAGCCAGTTCACCGCGTTGATATCCAGGTTATTGGTGGGCTCGTCCATGAGCAGAATGTCGGGGTTTCCGAACAGCGCCTGCGCCAGAAGCACCTTCACCTTCAGACGGCCGTCCATGGCGGACATGAGCGCCTCGTGATACTCGGTTCCGATGCCCAGCCCCTGGAGAATGCGGGATGCGTCCGACTCCGCCTCCCAACCCCCCAGCTCGGCGTATTCCGCCTCCAGATCGGAGACCCGGAGGCCATCCTCGTCGGTGAAGGGATCCTTGTTATAAAGGGCGTCCTTCTCCACGCCGATGTCCCACAGGCGGCGGTTGCCCATAATCACCGTGTCGATTACCCGGTAGGAATCGTAGGCGTTCTGATCCTGCTTTAGTGCCGACATTCGGGTTTTGGGCAGAATGGAAACCTGTCCCGAGGTGGATTCCAGATCGCCGGACAGAATTCTTAAAAAAGTTGATTTCCCCGCGCCGTTGGCTCCGATGATGCCGTAGCAGTTCCCCTTGGTAAACTGCAAGTCCGCGTGGGAAAAGAGAGGTTTTCCGCTGTATTGGAGACTTAAATCAGTGACTGTAATCATTATTGACTCCTTATCGATTCCTGGGCTTCCGGTGGAACCCGTCATGAGTTAGAGTATACCACATTTTTTCAGCGAAACAAAGAGGTTAATTCAATAAATACGTAGAGAAAAGGGGGCTTGCCGTTGCGGCAGCCCCCAAACATTCTACTTAGTGAGTAAATAGCGCCGAACCAGATCCAGCGCGTAGTTGGCGGCGGTGGTTCGGATGCGGCCCCGCTCTGCCCCGAGGCTGAGCTTTTGGACGGTACAGCTCTCCGGCGTGCTCAGGGCAACATACACAAGCCCCACTGGATTGCCCCGGTCATCGGAATCGGGGCCCGCCACTCCTGTGGCGGATACCGCCAGATCGCAGCCCAACACCCGCCGCGCCCCCTCCGCCATGGCCTTCGCCACCGGCTCGGACACCGCGCCGTGCTCTGCCAGAAGCTCTGCCGACACTCCCAGGACGTTCTGCTTGACAGCGTTGGTATAGCTGACCACCCCACCCCGGAACACGGCGGAGACACCCGCCATGTCGGTGATCCGCTTGGCAATGAGGCCTCCGGTGCACGATTCCGCCGTACCCAGCGTCAGGCCTTTCTCCTTTAGCAATCCAAAGACAACCTCCTCCAGAGAGGACACGTCCGCGCCATAGATTACATCTCCCAGCCGCTCCCTCAGCTCCTGCTCTACCGGGGCCAGCAGCGCCTGTGCCTCCCCATCGGTATCCGCCTTGGCCGTGATGCGCAGCTCAACCTCCCCTTCCTTGGCGTAAGGCGCCAGGGTGGGGTTTGTCAGCTCGTTCATGCGGCTGCGAAGCTCCTGCTCCACCGCCGCTTCTCCCATGCCGAAAATACGCAGGGAACGGGATACGATGGCTCCCTCGGACAGCTGCCGGAGATAATCCACAGCCCGATACCGGAACATGTTGGAGCACTCGAAGGGAGGCCCGGGCAGCATCAGCACATGGATACCTTCCGACTCGAAGGCACAGCCGGGGGCGGTGCCCCAGTCATTCTGGAACACGGTACAGCCCTCGGGCAGTTCCGCCTGCTGAAGGTTGTTTTCGGTCATCTCACGCCCGAGAGAATGAAAAAATCCAGAAATCCGCTCCGCGATGTCCGGATGAAACACCAGCGGCTTTCCAAAGCTTTTTGCCAGCGTCTGCTTGGTCAGATCGTCGCAGGTGGGGCCAAGCCCCCCTGTGGTGATAATAATGTCCGCCCTGCCCTTGGCGATTTCCAGCGCCTGTTCCAGCCGTCCTGGGTTATCCCCCACCACCGAATGGTAGAGCACATTCAGCCCAAGGGCGGACAGCTCCCGGGAAAGCATCTGGGCATCGGAGTTGACAATGTTGCCCAGCAGCAGCTCGGTACCCACCGCAATCAGTTCTACGGTATGCGCCATGACGAATTCCTCCTTTTTCAGAGAACGGCGGGTCATCCGGCGCGCTGTCTCCGCATGCAGTGATTCATGTGTGGCTTAGATAGGAAATACAATACGCTCAATGTGATCAACGGCCTCCGCAACCATGGCGTCAATGGAAAGGCCGGCCTCCGCCGCCTCCACTTCTTCCAGTGAGGGACGTGTGCGGGGATGTCTGGGGGTAAAAACCGTGCAGCAGTCCTCATAGGGCAGAATGGAGGTCTCGAAGGTGCCGATTTTTCTGGCCACTGTGATGATCTCCTCCTTATCCATGCCCACCAGGGGCCGGAGCACCGGCAGGGTACAGACCGCGTTGGTGCAGCGGAGCGCACCCATGGTCTGGCTGGCCACCTGTCCCAGGGATTCGCCGGTGATTAGCGCCCCCGCGCCGCAGCGCAGGGCCACCGCCTCGGAAATACGCATCATAAACCGGCGCATGAGAATGGTGAACAGCTCCTCGGGGCAGGCGCGGCGGAGCTCCTCCTGGATGGCGGTGAAGGGCACCACATGAACCGCCAGCTTGCCGCACCATGGCGTCAGCAGGCGGGCCAGCTTCAGCACCTTTTCCTTAGCCTCGGGCGATGTGTAGGGAAAGCTGAAGAAATGGATCATCTCCAGCGCCACGCCCCGCTTTGCCATCATCCAAGACGCCACGGGGGAGTCGATTCCGCCGGACAGCAGGGACACCGCCCGCCCGCCCATACCAACAGGCAGACCGCCCGCGCCAGGCACGTGGTCCAGGTGGACAAAGGCGGCGTAATCCCGCACCTCCACGGTGACGGTGAGTTCGGGACGGTGCATGTCGGCGGTCAGATGGGGATAGCACTCGTGGAGCTCCCCTCCGATCCACTGAGAAATTTGGATGGAGTTGAGCGCGAAGCGCTTGTCCGATCTCTTAGACTCCACCTTGAAGGTTTTGACCCGCTCCAAAGCGGGGCCGGCGCAGCGCTTTGCGGTCTCCAGGATCGCGTCCATGTCCTTTTCGCAGGGAAAGGCGCGGGCAAAGCCCGCAATTCCAAACACCTGCGACACCGCGGCACAGACACCGTCCATGTCGCAGCTCTCCGACTTGGGTTCCAGATAGGTGGTGGACTGGCGGGTATAGATATTAAATTCACCGAACACCTTGAGCCGTCGCCGGAGGTTGCTCATCAGTTTGTCCTCAAAGTTGCGGCGGTTGCCCCCCTTTAATACCAGCTCGCCCAGCTTGAGCAGGAGCATTTCATTGGCCGGAGCGGCGTTCGCGTTGTTGTAATTGCTCATTAAGTACCCCCGGGAGGAAAATAGTTTTTGTCACGTAAGGCTTAGTATATCCCAAAATTCAAAAATGTTGAGACGTTAAGGCCGGTGGGCCAGCTTCACCGCCTCGCAGACCACGATGGGTGCGACGGAGAGGCCCAGCACCGCGAGCCATTGTACGGATGTCATGGAAACCACGGAAAACACCAGCTGGAAGGGCGGCAGGAGCAGCACCGCAAGCTGCATCAGCATACCCACCACAAACGCCTTATTCATAGATGGGTTGGAGAATATTCCGAGCTTGAAAATGGAGCTCGTCTCGCTGCGCACGTCAAAGGCGTGGAAAAGCTGGCTCATAGTCAGCGTGGCGAAGGCCATGGTGTTTGCCAGCGGATCGGCGGTGGAGGGATCAGTGAACACGTATTCCCCCAGGAAAAAGGCGGCCAGCGTCAGGCCCCCCACCATAATACCCTGCCACACCAGCCGGAGGGAGAAGGTTCTGTTGAACAAATTCTCCTTAGCGCCTCGGGGCTTTTGCTCCATGATCCCGGCCTCCACCGGCTCCATGCCCAACGCCAGCGCCGGAAGAGAGTCGGTCACCAGGTTCAGCCACAGGAGCTGAACGGGAATGAGGGGCATCTGGCGGAAATCGAAGAGAGTGGCGGCAAAGATGGTAATGATTTCTCCGATGTTGCAGGAGAGGAGATAGTGAATCGCCTTTTTGATGTTGGCGTAAATGCCCCGTCCCTGCTCCACCGCTGAAACGATGGTGGCAAAGTTGTCGTCGGTGAGAATCATATCGGAGGCGCCCTTGGCCACGTCCGTGCCGGTGATGCCCATGGCGCAGCCGATGTCGGCTACCTTCAGGGCTGGGGCGTCGTTCACGCCGTCCCCCGTCATGGCGACCACCATCCCCCGGGACTGCCACGCCTTGACAATCCGCATCTTGTGCTCCGGGGAAACCCGGGCGTACACGGAGAATTTGTCCACATCCTCCGCCAGAAGCTCCTGAGGCATAAAATCCAAATCCTCGCCGGTCAAAGCAAGATCGCCGTCACGGAAGATCTCCAGCTCCCGGGCAATGGCCACGGCGGTGAGCTTGTGATCCCCTGTGATCATCACGGGGCGGATTCCCGCGGCATAGCATTGCGCCACCGCGTCCCGAACCTCCATACGGGGCGGGTCAATCATGCCCACCAGCCCTGCAAAGACCAGGCCGTTCTCCAGCGTTTCGCTGTCCGGCTCAGTAGGAAGTTGCGGAATATCCTTGTAGGCACAGCCAAGCACACGAAGCGCCCGCTCCGCCATCGCGGCGTTGGCGGCGGCAATCTGCTTGGCGACCGCCGCGTTCATGGGGGCTTCCGTCTGGCTGAGTACCCGAGTGCACCGCCCCAGCAGAACATCGGGCGCGCCCTTTACCATCACGCGGTACCCGCCGCCGGAGTTGGGGTGAATGGTGCTCATCAGCTTGCGCTCCGAGTCGAAGGGCAGCTCCCCCAGCCGGGGACGCTCCCGCTCCAGCTTGTTTTTGTCCAGCCCCTCGGCGCAGGCGATGGTGACAAATGCCGTTTCGGTGGGATCTCCGGCGGTGACGGCCTCTCCCGATTCATGATAGGTCAGCTTTGTGTCGTTGCACAGGACGCCGATGGTCAGAACTTCAGCTCTGTGCTGATGCTTCATTGTCCAGACGTCCACCACCGTCATCCGGTTCTGGGTCAGGGTGCCCGTCTTATCGGAGCAGATGACCGAGGCACAGCCCAGCGTCTCCACGGCGGGCAGTTTTTTAATCACCGCGTTTTTCTTTACCATCCGGGATACGCCCAGCGCCAGCACAATGGTGACGATGGCGGGCAGCCCCTCTGGAATAGCGGCCACAGCCAGGGACACCGCGGTCATGAACATATCCAGAAGCTCCTTGCGCTGCAGCAGCCCCACGCCGAACATCACCGCGCAGACGCCGAGGCAGATGGCGGACAGGGTTTTGGATATTTCGGCCATTTTCCGCTGCAGCGGCGTTGTGGTGTCGCCCGCGTCCCGGAGCATGCCCGCGATGCGGCCCACCTCCGTGTCCATGCCGGTTCCGGTCACCACGGCGGCGGCTCTGCCGTTGGTGATGACGGTGGAGGCGATGACCATATTCTCCCGGTCCCCCAAAGCCGCCTCCTCCGGAAGCCCGTTTACCTCGCGCTTTTCTACGGGAACCGATTCTCCCGTCATGGCCGACTCGTCCGCCTTCAGGCTGGCGGCCTCCAGCAGCCGGGCGTCGGCAGGAACCAGGTCTCCCGCCTCCAGCAGAATGATGTCTCCGGGAACCAGAAGCGCGGTTTCCACCCGGACTGTCTCGCCGTCCCGCATGACCTTTGCCAGCGGCGCGGACATTTTCTGCAGCGCCTCCAGCGCTTTTTCCGCATTGTCCTCCTGGGAGATGGAGATGCAGGCGTTGACGACCACAATGAGCAGGATAATCACCGCATCGATCCAGTCCTCGCCTCCGCTGGCGAGAAAGGACAGCACGGCGGCGGCCAGCAGCACCAGAATCATCGGATCCTTCAGCTGGTTGAGCAGGCGCGTCAGCATGCTCTCCTTCTCCTGCTGGCTCAGCTCGTTCCGTCCATATTGACTTAAACGGGCGGCGGCCTCTCTCTGAGAGAGCCCCGCCGCCGCGTTTGTTTCCAATTCCTTGAGAACCTGCGCGCTTGATTTGCTATGCCAAGTACCCATTCTTCTTAACCCTCGCCCGAAGTGCTTGTGTCGCTGGCGATGGCCGCGTCTGTTGCGGAGCCGGTGTCACCGGTGATCGCCGCGTCCGTGGTGCCGGAGGCGTCGGAGCTGATGGTTGCCTCCAGTGTGCCGGAGCCGGTGTCGGTAGCGCTGGCACTGTTTGATTCGGCAATGGCGTCCACCGACGCCCAATAGGCACTCAGATCCTCATAAAATTTCTGCACATCAATATTGTCGTAGGCGGCCTGATTCACATACTCAATATCCGCCTCGCCGGTCCAGGTATCCAGCTGGTCGCTCAGCTGATCCTTAGCATACTGCTCCCGGAGATCATCGGTGTCGGGGTCCAGCCGCTCGATAATATCATAGCCATATGAAATCTGAACCACATCGCTGATTCCACCGATCTCCAGAGCTTCCACCGCGTCCTCAAAGGCAGACTCCATCTGCCCGGAGGTAAAGGTATAGCCGTTGGGGTAGCTGGACAGGCCGGTATCCTCGCTGTATTGGTTCATCAGCGTATCAAAGAGGGTGGCGGGGTCGCTGTTGGCCTTGAGCTGGGCGGACAAGGAATTGGCCAGCTCAAGCTGGGCGTTGTTTGCAGCGTCGATGGACGCCTTCTCCTCGTCGGTGGCGTCGGAAGCGGCGGTCTGGGTGAGCAGGAGGATATGCTTTGCGTACATCCAGCCGTTTTCCTCGATGTACTGGTCCATTTCCTCATCGGTGGGGTAGCCGTCGGTACCCTGGCCGTACAGCGCATCGGCAAGATAAGTATAATAGTAGGTCGCGCGGGTGATTTCCAGGAGCTTATCCTCACTGATGCCCGCCCTGCGAAGATTGCGCTCATACTCCTCCTGGCCACCCAGCTGCTCGATGGTGGAGCTCTGCTTGTCCGTAATGGCCTGTTCGTCGGTATCCGTCAGAGTCAGGCTCATTTCGGTTGCCTTGGCCGCGATGAGGTTGTAAAGCACACAGGTGCTGTAAGAGCCGTCCTTAAAATAATCGGCAAGGCTTTCTCCGTCGGAGGTGGTCTGCGTCCAGTCGATATCCGCGCCGGAATTGGTATTGTTTTGATAGTAGGAGATACCGTAGCCCAGCCAGTAGACATAGTCCTCCGCAGTAACGGGATTGCCGTTGACCGTGAACAGCACGGTATCCGCGGAAACTCCGATCAGCTTCAGCGGCAGGTCAGTCACTGTGCCGTCGTCCAATTCGGCGCTGCCGTCGGCAGTCGAGCTGGTATCGGAGGTTTCGCCGCCGCTCTGGTTGCAGCCGGCAAGCAGCCCGATGCTCAGGGCCGCGGTCAGCATCAGACTTAACGCGGGTTTCCAAATCTTCATTTTTGATCGCTCCTATTTTTGTTCTGACGTTCCGGAATTTCTCGGAGAGCGCCCCGTTTCGGGCGCAGCTCCAGAGCCCCGATTGACCCGTTCCGATCACACTTCGCATTTAAACCTGCATCATTGTACCATCTATACCCAAAAAACTCAATAAAAAATCATCGAAAAAAGGCGTTCCTATATACAGAAAGATAAAATGTTTTAGGTTTCCGGTTCGGCGGAGGTGAAATCATCCACCAGCCTGCGGGCCAGCCGCAGGACATCTTCTCCACTTTTCACCCGAAGGGCAAGGTAGGGCCTCTCCCCCGCCGAGAACAGCAGCCTGCCCTTGTACGTATCCTGCGCGCACAGTTTGGAAACCCGCTCCAGCGCCAGGTGATTCAGGGCAAAGGTGAGGCTGCTTCCCTTCTGGGAAATTTCAGTGATACCGCAAAGGGCGGCAGCGCCACGCAGCAGTGCCACGGCGATGAGGTTGTTCACCGGTCTCGGCGGCTCCCCGTAGCGGTCGATGAGTTCGTCGGTGAGGTCATCCGCCTGTTCCTCGCGCCGGATGCGGGCAATGCGCCGGTACAGATCCATCCGCTGCTCCGGCGAGGGCACATACCCTTCCGGAATACTGGCCACCACGGTGAGATCCGCGGCGCACTCGGAGGCGGATGGGGAAACTTCTCCCCGTTCCTCCAGAACGGCCTCCTCCAGCAGCTTCAGGTACAGGTCATAGCCCACGCTCATGAGGAAGCCCGACTGCTCCGGCCCCAGGACATTTCCCGCGCCGCGAATTTCCAGGTCGCGCATGGCGATCTTAAACCCCGAGCCGAACTCCGCGTATTCCCGGATGGCGGACAGCCGCTTCGCGGCCACCTCGGTGAGCACCTTCCCCTGCCGGTAGGTCATATAGGCGTGCCCCCGGCGGTTGGAACGGCCCACGCGTCCGCGAATTTGATGAAGCTGGGCAAGACCCAGCTTATCCGCGTCCTCGATGATCAGCGTGTTGACGTTGGGAATATCGATCCCCGTCTCAATGATGGTGGTGCACACCAAAACATCCAGCTCTCCGTCCGTCATGCGCTGCATCACCCCGCCCAGCTGCTCTTCGGTCATTTTGCCGTGGGCGACCCCCACCCGGGCCCGCTCCCCCAGCAGGTCGGAAATCCGAAATGCCGCGCGGTCAATGGTCTCCACCCGGTTGTGGAGGTAGTACGCCTGTCCGCCGCGCTCGATTTCCCGCCGCATGGCGTCGGCCAGCACAGACCAGTCGTGCTCCAGCACATAGGTCTGCACCGGCTGGCGGTCGGCGGGGGGTTCTTCAATGGTGGACATGTCCCGGATGCCGGACAGCGCCATATTCAGAGTGCGTGGAATCGGCGTGGCGGAGAGGGTAAGCACGTCCACCTGCCGGGAGAGCTCCTTGAGCTTCTCCTTGTGGGAGACGCCGAACCGCTGCTCCTCGTCCACCACCAGAAGCCCCAACTCCTTAAATTTCACGTCCTTTTGCAGCAGACGGTGGGTACCGATCAAAACATCCACATGCCCCGCGCCCAGCGCGCCCAGGGTGGAGCGGATTTGAGCCGCAGTGCGAAAGCGGTTCACGGTATCGATCACCACCGGATATTTGGCGAACCGCTGCTTGGCGTTGAGAAAATGCTGCCGCGCTAGCACAGTGGTGGGAACCAGAATCGCGGCCTGCTTCCCTTCCATCACGCATTTCATCACGGCGCGGAAGGCAACCTCGGTTTTTCCGTAGCCCACATCGCCGCAGAGCAGGCGGTCCATGGGCAGGGGCCGTTCCATGTCGCGCTTGATCTCCCCGATGCAGCGCATCTGATCCTCGGTTGGCTCGTATTCAAATTGATCCTCAAATTCCTTCTGCCAAGCGGTGTCGGAGCCGAAAGCATATCCCGCCAGGCGCTGCCGCTCCGCATAAAGCTGAATCAGCCCCTTGGCAAGCTCCGCCACCGCCTTCCGGGCGCGGCTTTTCGCCTTTTCCCAGTCCGTCCCGCCCAGCCTGGAGAGCTTTTTCGTGCCGTCATCCTCGCCGCCGCCGATGTATTTGGCCACCATATCCAGCTGGGTCGCCGGGACATAGAGGGCGTCGGCCCCCGCGTAGGTCAGCTTGACGTAATCCTTCTCCACACCGTCCACGGGCATTTTAACCATACCCGCGAAACGCCCGATGCCATGCGTCTCATGCACCACCAGGTCGCCCACGGACAAATCCGCGTAGCTCTCCAGCTTCTGCCGCCCGCTGTCCGCCCGGGGGCGTTTTTTTCTGCCCGGCGCGGGCGGCTGCCCCTCGGTGAGCACCGCGAAGCCCGCGCCAGGATATTCAAATCCTGCCGACAGCCCGCCGACGGCAATCACAGCCTTACCCTTTTGGGGCAGCTCATGGAGGGCAAAATCCACCGCTGTGCGGATAGACCGCTCCCGCAGCAAACTCTGCAGATTCAGTGCCCGGCGCTCGCTGCTGACCAGCACCACCGCGGATATGGTCTCACTGTGGTAGTGCTCCAGATCTCCCACGGCGGTTTCCAGACTCCCGCCGAAGGAAGGCAGTTGCTTCGCCATCACCGACAGCACAGTTCTCGGTGCAATGGGATAGGAGGACGCGGCAAAGCTGTCGAAGTAGCATACCGGGAACCGCTCCAGTACCAGAGCCAGCTCCTCCATGCTCCGGGCAAACACGGCGTTTTCCCCTTTTATAACCTGGTTTTCCAACAGAATCTTGCAATCCTCTTCCATCTGCCACAGATAGTTTTTGGCCCGCTCCGCCACTCTCCCGCTCTCGGAAAAGCAGACCACCGCATCCTGGGGCAGATAGTCCGCCGCCGTGGCCATTTGGGGATAGACGTGGGGCAGCTCCCGGTCTCCGCCCAGAGCGGCTTCTCCGCCGGAGAGCCCTGTCAGCACCTCGCCGGCGGGCAGGATAACCGCCTCCTTCAGCGGCAAGGTTCTGCGCTGACTCTCTGCGTCAAATAACCCCATGGAGTCGATTTCATTGTCCCAAAATTCCACCCGTACCGGCAGATGGTGGGCGGGGGAAAAGAAATCCAGAATTCCGCCGCGCACGGAAAACTGGCCCACGCCCTCCACCTGTCCGCAGCGGACATAGCCCGCTTTCGCCAGGTAATCGGACAGCTCGTTTAAGTCATAACGCTCCTCTGCCCGGAGAGTTCTGCTCGTCTGGAGAAACACGTCCCTCGGCATGGTGCGCTGAAGAAGTCCTTCCACCGTGGCGATGACCAGCGGGGCCTCCCCCTCCAGCATGGCGCGCATGACGGAAAGCCGCCGATGCTCCCATTGACGGGACACGGTGGCTGTCTGGTGAAAAATCAATTCCCTGGAGGTCAGTCTCAGCGGCTCCCGCCCGGCAAAGATCAGCAGGTCGCCCGCCAGGCGGTCTCCCTCGTCCTCGTCAGCACAAATGATGACCACAGGCCGCTCCAGTGTTTCCATCAGCGCCGCGGCAAACTGCGCCCGGTGAACCGGCGCCAGTCCGCTGACCACCGCTGGGCATTTCCCGCCTTCCAGCGCGGCGGAAAGCCGTCTGAATTCAGGTATCTGACCCACAATCTGCGTCAATTGCTTCATATTCTTCTCCGGCTTTGATCTATCAAAATTTGTGCCGCGAAGCCCGGGCGCGCATTGCTCCTCAAAGCCCGCGGCGCGCAGCTTCAGTTGAACCGGGCCATGGCTTTGTCCGAACCCTGGGCGATATACGCCTCCACCGCGTCGGCGGCGCGGCGAACCGCCCCCTCCATGATCGTCCGATCCTCAGAAGAAAATTTGCCCAGAACCCAGTCCGCCAGGTCAGAATCCCGAAAGGGCTTCTCCCCCACGCCGACTTTAATCCTGGGAAAGCTCTCCGTGCCCAGATGGGCGATGATACTCTTCAGTCCGTTGTGACCCCCTGCCGAGCCTGATGTCCGAATACGAAGCTTTCCCACGGGAAGGGACACGTCGTCGCACACCACCAGCACCCGCTCAGGGGGAATTTTATAAAACCGGGCGGCCTCTCCCGCCGCCTCGCCGGAGAGATTCATATAGGTCACTGGCTTCATCAGCAGCACCCTGGCGCCGCCGATGGCGGCGGTGTTGGTCAGCGCGCGGTGCTTGAGCCGCTGCACCGGGATGCGGCTGCGCTCCGCCAGTTCATCGCATACCACAAAACCTATATTATGCCTCGTGTTCTCATATTGATCACCCGGATTTCCCAAAAACACAGCCAGCCATTCGGGGCCTCCGCTTTTTGATCCAAACAGCATACCAAACCCTCATTCTGATGTGATGTCCGCCGCGTAAAGCGAGTGCGCCCCGCGTTGGGAAGCCGGTATGGCTCCAAAAAAACAACAAACAGGAGCGGGCATGGCGCCCGCCCCCCAGCTTGCCAATCAACTCTGCTAAGGTTCAAACGCCTCGCAGAGCGTTCGCCGCCACGGCGAAAAGTTGAATCAGGGCTTTCTCAGGTGAACAATTTCGAGACGGAGATCTCTTCGTAGATGCGGTCAATGGCCTCGGCAAACATGTGAGCCACCGAGAGGTATTTAATCTTATCACAGGAGAGGCCGGGCCGCGCGGGAATGGTGTCGAGAAAATAGGCTTCCTTAATGACGCTGGCTTCAATCCGCTCAACAGCGGAGCCAGACAGCACCCCGTGGCTGGCACAGGCATAAACCTCAGTGGCTCCGCCGATCTCCATCAGAGCTTTTGCCGCTCCGCAGAGAGAGCCGCCGGTGTCCACCATATCGTCAAACAAAATAACGCTTTTCCCCTTGACCTCTCCGATGATGTTCATCACCTCGGAGGAGTTTGCCTTCTGGCGGCGCTTGTCCACAATGGCAAGGGGCATGCCCAGCTTCTGAGCGAAGGCGCGGGCGCGGGCAACCGAGCCAACGTCGGGGGACACCACGATGGTGCTGTTTTGCTTGTCCGCGAATTTTTGAGAGAAGCAGTTGACAAAGATGGGGGATCCCATCAGATTGTCCACCGGGATGTCAAAAAAGCCCTGAATTTGAGACGCGTGAAGATCCATGGTCAGCACCCGGTCGGCGCCCGCCCGGGTAATCAGATTAGCCACCAGCTTTGCGGAAATGGGATCGCGGGGTTTGGTTTTGCGATCCTGCCGGGCGTATCCGAAATAAGGAACCACCGCGGTGATCCGCCCGGCGGAAGCCCGCTTGAGCGCGTCAATCATAATGAGCATTTCCATCAGATTGTCGTTCACCGGGGCACAGGTGGACTGCACGACAAACACATCCGCGCCGCGGACGGTCTCGAAGATGGATACAAAGTTTTCCCCGTCGGAAAAGGAACCGACCTCAGCGTTTCCCAGCGGGAGATTCAGATCCTGACAGATGGCTTCCGCCAGAAGCTTGTTGGAGTTGCCTGCAAAAATTTTAACCTCTTTGCCATGGGCGATCATGGTAACCACATTCCTCTCTGCACATACATATCAATTATATCAATCCTGTCCGTTGGAACACCGCACCGGTTCGCACCGGCGCGGGTTTTTACAGCATTAACTCATACGTCCATTATTGTACCAAATTTTTTTTGCTTTTGCACGGTTATTTTCGATCTTTTGTTTATTTTTTAGCAATGATAAAAAATCAGCTCCCAATCAGGTAATTTTTTTAAAAATTTTTATATTATTATGGAAATTTAAGTGGTAATTCCAGGCTTTCTATGATATACTACCTTTAAAAAGTTGCAATATTTTGCATAATAAATTTTTTCTCGGGAGGTAATCACCGTTTATGCATTTTGACGAAATTACTTCTTCACCGCGGGTTGCGCGAGTATCTGTACTGGGCGGACTGACCATTGAATGGAACGGAGCCGTGCTGACGGACGAAATTAACCGCTCCCTAAAGCTCTGGAATGTCCTCGCCTACCTCATCATTCACCGCGACCAGCCCGTACCGCAGTCGGAATTTATCGAACAATTCTGGCCGGGTGAACATGGGGCAAATCCGACCAATGCATTAAAAACTCTTTTGTACCGCATTCGTGTCCTTTTAGAATCGGTTTTTGGTTCGGATATCCAGCCCATTCTGTCCCTGCGGGGCAGCTACTGCTGGAACAAGGCAATTCCCTGCGATCTGGATATTGACCATTTTGACTTGCTCTATGCGCAGGCCTCCAAGCTGTCTTCTCCCGTTCAGGAGCGTATGACGCTGTATGAACAGCTCATTGAGCTCTACCGGGGCGATTTTCTTCCCAAGCTTGCAAATCAGACGTGGGTCGTCTCCATTTCCGCCCGCTATCACAATCTGTTCCTGCAGGCGGTCAAGGATTACGCCGTTCTGCTGGAGGACGCCCAGCGCTATGAGGATATGGCGGTGGTCTGCACCCGGGCCGGAGCGTTTGACCTTCTGGACGAAGATCTCCACATCCTGATGATTCGGGCGCTCCTTCGCCAGGGCAAAGACGCCGCCGCCCTCAGGCACTATGAGGACACCTGCGACATGCTCTACAAAAACCTGGGAGCCCGTCCTTCGGCGGAGCTGCAGGCGCTCTACAGCGAGATTATGGCTGTGGAGCAGGAGCTTGAAACCGATCTGACCCTGATCCAGAAGGATCTGACGGAAACCGCCAACCGTCCAGGCGCCTTTTTCTGTGAATACGGTTTTTTCCGCGAAGCGTACCGGCTTGAGGCGCGCCGGGCCACCCGCTCCGGCGCCAGCGTCCACATCGCGCTTCTGACCGTGGCGCTGCCCGACGGAGGGACACCTCCCCTGAAAGCCTTGAACGCCACCATGGATCAGGTTCAGGAGGTTTTGGTGGGCAACCTGCGCCGAGGAGACGTTGTCGCGCGGTACAGTGCCGCGCAGTACGTACTTATGCTGCCGGCAGCCAATTTTGAGGACACACAGTCTGTGCTCGACCGCACCATAGCGGCTTTTTACCGGCAGCACCGGCGCAGCTATCTGAAGCTGACCGCCAAAATCCGAGCTGTGGAATAAGCTGCGGAGCACTGAAACAAAGCCTCTGCCCCGGCTCGCTTCACGGCGGCGGGGTTCTGCCATATTCCGAAACGTTTACCGTTCCTGTAAGTCATGCGGACAAGCCCCGCCGAAGCGGATTCTTTCTTGTACCATCTGTCGATTGCTGTAATATAATAAAAGGGAGGCCAAGCATATGATATTCAAAAACAAAAAGTGGTTTAGTTCCGCGCTCGCCGTCGCGCTGGTTGCAGCAGTGGTATTCGGACTGGTTATTAACAGTGCGGATGCTGCAAAAAATGAGCCGCCCTCCTCCATTCCGGAAAAAGAAGAGGTTCAGACCGGAGTGACTGTTTACAGCAATGAGAAAGCGGCGGTGGATGCCTCCAACCTGACGGAGGGTTATATTTTAGTCTCCTACACCGGCGGTCAGGATGTGAAAATCAAGGTTCAGATCGCAAAGAGCGGCGGCGTAACCTACACCTACAACCTTAATAATCAGGGCGAATATGAAACATTCCCGCTGACTGAGGGCGACGGTTCTTATACAGTGAAGGTGTTTGAAAATACGGAGGGCACCAAGTATGCCACCGCCTATTCCTGTACCCTGGACCTGACGCTGCGGAATGATTTTCTCCCCTTCCTCTATGCCAACCAGTATGTCAACTTTACGTCCGACTCGGATGTGGTGAAAACCGCCGCCGAGCTGACAAACGGCATTACCGACGAATACAGCCAGCTCACCACCGTTTATCATTACGTGGTTGACAATTTTTCTTATGACTACGACTTGGCGGCAACGGTGACCTCAGGGTATATCCCCGATGTGGACGCGGTACTGTCCAGCCGGAAAGGCATCTGTTTTGATTATGCCGCGGTGATGACCGCCATGCTCCGCAGCCTGAACCTGCCCTGTAAGCTGGTTGTGGGCTATGCGGGTGATGTCTACCACGCGTGGATCAATGTCTATCTGGACGGCACCGGTTGGGTTGACCAGGTGATCTATTTTGACGGTCAGGACTGGACGCTGATGGATCCCACTTTTGTATCCACCGGGCAAAACAGTTCTGAAGTGCAGCAATATGTAACAAACTCCGCGAACTATACGCAGAAATACGCCTACTGAGGCCAACCTGCACGATCCTTCTGCATTGGTGAGGACGTCTTTTTATCTGGGACATTATCCGCCGGATACGGGCAAGCTTTACGCCGCGCGGCTTCACTTGCCCCGCTCCCTCTGCTCCTGCCAATACAGGTTTCCAAGGGAAAGCCGCTGTTTCACAACAGTTTCTTTCCCTTCTCTTTTCAAGGAGGCGCTCTCATGGAATCCACAAAAGCTCCCAAACCCGCCGCGCTCCCTTTTGACTCCCTTTCCATCCTCTGTTACCAGCTGTCCCTGCTCTGCGGCGCGGGAATCCCCTCAGCGGACAGCGTGGCTATTTTGGCCGCCGATACGGACGATCCTCAGTTTCGGGCTCTGCTGTCCCGAATTCGTGACGGATTGGACGCGGGCCGGCCTTTGTCGGAGTCACTCGGCGCGGCAGGCTCCTTTCCCTCTTATCTCCTGGACATGATTTCCATCGGTGAGCTCTCCGGCAGAACGGAGCAGGTGCTTGCCGCTCTCTCCGAGTATTATGAGAAGGAGTCTTATGTCAGCCGCGCCGCCCGGCAGGCTGTCACCTATCCCGCCATCATGGGCGTGATCGTCTCTCTGATCTTCCTCGTTCTTGTCATCCGGGTACTTCCCATTTTCCGTCAGGTGTTCGCCCAGCTGGGCATGACGATTTCGGGAACAGCCGCCAGCCTGTTGGTTTTGGGAAATGGCGCGGTTTATATTGCGGGAGCGCTGTCAGCCATTATGTCAGTCATCGCCCTGCTGGCGCTGCTGCTGTTCCATCTCCCCGGCTGTGCCGGGCTGCGGGGAAGACTCTTTTCCCATGGTGCTGTGGGCACAGCTCTGTCCCGCAGCCGGTTTGCCAACGCCGCCAGCCTGATGTTCTCCAGCGGAATGCCGCTGGATGAACTTCTTACCCGCACCGCCGGACTTCTGTCCGACTCTCCCATTTCATCCGATATTCTCCGCTGCCGGGATCTGATGCTGGACGGCATGCCCTTCGTCAAAGCGGTTCAAACCACCCGCCTGCTCTCTGGTCTGGACTGCGGTCTGCTTTCCGCGGGTGTACAGGCGGGCGCCTCGGAGGAGGCCATGCGGCAGATTGCCCTGCGCAGCCAGACGCACGCGGATGAGAGCCTTACGGCTCTGCTCTCCCGTTTGCAATACGTCATGCTCTATATCCTGTGCGGAGGCCTGGCTCTGCTGCTGCTGTCCGTGATGATCCCCCTTCTCGGGGTTCTCTCCGCGCTGGGAGGCTGATCCCATGAACACCATACGCCGCGTCCTTTCGTGTTTGCTCCCCTTGGCGCTGATCCCACTGACGGTGATCCTCTTCTCCGGTTTTATGTCTCAGAAAACCTCGGCGGAACAGCTGTCTCTGGTGGAAACCGCGGTTCGCCGCGCCGCAGTGGAGTGCTATGCCACGGAGGGCTTTTATCCCCCTGATTTAAGCTATCTGACCGAATATTACGGCCTGGCGACGGACAGCACCCGGTATTTTATTGATTATCAGTACATTGCCGCCAATCTCGTGCCCGATATTACGGTGATTGCGCGCTCTGATTAAATACCCGCAGGAGGGAAGGCTATGTCCGGTTCGCACTATAAGTCCGGAATGCGCATCGCCGCCGTTTCGCTGGCCGCGCTGTTTGTTTTGGTTGCTATGGGGATTCTGCTGGCAGTCACCGGCGTCTACCGCAGCGTTACCGACAAGACTGATACCCATTTTACCCAGTATACCGCCGTTTCCTATGTGCTCAACCAGCTGCGCCGGGGCGACGCGGAGAACGCGTTCTCCATCGTGGCTTTCGGGGACGGCGACGCGCTTCAAATGGAGGAGCAGGACGGCTACCGTACCCTGCTCTACTGCTGGAACGGAAGCCTCATGGAGCTCTATACCGGCAATATGTTGGAACTGACGCCCGACGCGGGCGAAAGCCTGCTCAGTGCCCAGACCCTGGCTCTCACATATGAGAACAACCTGCTCACCGTCACGGTCACCAATGACGACGGCACAGTTTCGACGGTCTCATACGCACCCCGGAGCGAGAGCCTGGAGGGAGGCGGAGTATGAACCGGATCAAAAAACAGAGTCCGCTCTTTTTGACGGAGCTGATATTCAGCCTGGTAATATTCAGCCTCTGCGCTGCGGTCTGCGTCAGCCTGATTGTACGTGCCCAGACCATTTCCACCGACAGCCGCCAGTTGTCTCAGGCGCTGATGCTGGCGGAGACGGTGGCCGAGGAGTTTAAGGCGGAACAGCCTCTGACCGAGTCCCGGGACGGCTATCAGGTGTCCACCCAGCAACGGACGGAACACGGGGTTGCGTATCTGGACATTACGGTCTCTCTTCAGGATGAGCCGGTTTATCAGCTGACGGCGGCCCGCGTGGAACAGGAGGAGGGAGCTTCTTGAAAGAACAAACCATATCCCCTCCGGGGTTCGGCATCCTGTCCATCCTGACGGTTTTGCTGGTACTGACGCTGACCGTTTTTTCCGCCCTGACCTTGATTTCCGCTTTGGCGGATCGGGATGTCTCCAACCGGGCAGCGGATTACACCACGGTATACTATGCCGCCGACACCTCCGCCGTTGAGTCCGTTTCGGCATTGATGTCCGGCACGGAATCCGGGTTGGAGGACTCTTTTCCCATCAACGACACACAGTCCCTGTCCATTCATGTGATCCGCTCGGGCGACTCGTTTGAGGTTTTGCTATGGCAGGTTTACAGTACCGACGAAACAATTCCCGCCTCGACGCTCCCTGTCTGGCGCGGCTGACCTTAGGGAGAGATCAACTATGAATATAGAAGAGATACTGGTGCGTGCGGTGCAGCAAAATGCCTCCGATATTTTAATTGTCGCGGGACTTCCCGTTTCCTTTAAACTGGGTCAGGTCATTGAGCGCGAGGGCGCGCCGCTCTCCCCGGAGAAAACCGCGGCTCTCGCTCGGGACATGTATGTACTGGCGGGAAACCGCCAAATGGATACGCTTCTGCTCCACGGAGATGATGATTTTTCCGTGGGCATTAAGAACATGGCCCGGTTTCGCATTAACGCGTTTAAGCAGCGCGGTTCTCTTTCCATGGTCATTCGCATCGTTTCCTTTCAAATTCCAGATCCCGCAACCCTGGGCATTCCGGAGTCCGTGATTTCCTTTGCGGACCTGACCCACGGCCTGGTTCTGATCACCGGCCCGGCGGGCAGCGGCAAATCCACAACTCTGGCCTGTATGGTGGATCACATCAACACCACTCGCAACGCCCACGTAATCTGCATTGAGGATCCCATCGAGTACCTGCACCACCACAAGATGTCCGTGGTATCCCAGCGGGAACTCAATCTGGACACCGACTCCTACGACGCGGCTCTCCGCGCGGCGCTGCGCCAGGCGCCTGACGTCATTCTGCTGGGTGAGCTGCGGGACGCGGAAACCATGCGGGCGGCCGTCACGGCGGCGGAAACCGGACATTTGGTGCTCTCCACCCTCCACACCATTGGAGCCTCCAGCACGGTGGACCGCATGATCGACGCTTTTCCCTCTCAGCAGCAGAACCAAATTCGCAACCAACTGGCTCAGGTGCTGGAGGGCATCGTCACCCAACAGCTGTTTCAAGACGTTACCTCCAAAGGGCTTGTTCCCGCTTTTGAAATTATGAAGCTGAATACTGCCGTCCGCAACATGATACGGGAGTCCAAATCTCATCAGCTGGATAATGTCATTGCCACCTCATCGGAGCAAGGCATGATTACCATGGACCAAAGCATCCTGAAGCTGGCAAACGCAGGGCGGATTACGCCTACCGCCGCCCTGCGCCACTGCATCAATCCCGATTGGATGGAGCGGCGGATGAGCGGTGCGCTCCGCACATAATATACGGCGGCTGATATTTTTTGGAAAGGTGAGACTTCGTGTGATGAAGAATCTATTCTCTCCCGCCGCGGCGCTTCGCGTCTGCGTTGATTCCGGCACGGGCGGCGAGCTGTCCGGAATGGCATATAGCCAGAGGCTGACGGAGCCGCTTGTGTTTTCAAATTTGATTCGGCTGATCCTGATGCTGGATCAGCTGATGGACGAACAAAATTTTCCCCAGGCATATCAGCGGGCGCGCACCTTTCAGGAGAAGGCGCCGCGGCCCGTCTCCTCCGCCGCAGCTCCGGGAGAAGGCCTCGCTGCCGACATCGTTCAGTCCGCCACCGGAGCCGCGGGAGCCTTCACCTTGTTTATCACTTCCCGGCGGGAAGCCTCCTGGCAGGGCACCATCGACTGGGAAGACGGCTCTGCGCCGGTTTCATTTGCCTCCGCACTGCAGCTGATTCGATTACTTGGCAAACGCTACCCCTGAACGGGGCGGCTCCAACACCCGACAGCTCTCTCAACTGCCTCCTGATACAAAAGTGCCGCGGCTTCAGCGTGTGGCAGCCGCATTTCCGGTTCCATGAACAAAAAACCGTTTCCCCAAAAGCAACAGGGCGCCTGTCACGGCCAGAAACCGCTCCGGATCTTCTTCGGATGCGGCCTGAAAGGGCAGCACCAGCTCCTGCCGTTCCACCAGACCCCCGGACACGGTGACCAGCTCCCGCTGAACCGCGATGCAGATGTGGCCGTCCTTCATGCTGGAGAGCGTAATGGAATCCTTCGCGCTGGGGCCATAGCTGACCGCGCTCTCCACATGCATCGCCCGGAGCAGCGAACCGGCCCTGCCGGGCAGGAGCACGGTGCCGCATTCAAGTACGCTTGCCCCGGCCCAGCCCTGCGCCGTGGGCGAAATAATCAGCAGCTTTAACCGCTGCTGCGCCAGCTCCGCGGGATGACTCGCCCGATACCAGCCAAAATCGCCGCGCTGACCCAATCCGCTTTGAACCGCTTCTGTCAAACCGTCATCTTGTCCCCAAATTCCAACCTTCACCATGTTAACACCTCTTGGCATCCAGTTTGCGTTGTTTTTCCTGTTTTATACAGGAGCAGCGCGTCCGGCGTACTGACTGAAAATAAGATGCGTGCCTTGACTTTTTCCCTGGGGCAACATAAAATAGAATTTATTTCACAAAAAAGGATTGAAGATCATGGCACAAGAGAACAAGAAACAGGTGGAACAGATCACCGACATGGAGGTGGACTTCGCCCAGTGGTACACCGATGTCTGCAAAAAGGCTGAGCTGATTGACTACTCCAGCGTAAAAGGACTGTTCATTCTCCGTCCCTACGGCTACGCCATCTGGGAAAACGTGCAGAAGGAGCTTGACTCCAAATTCAAAGCCACGGGACATGAAAATGTCTACCTCCCCCTGCTCATCCCGGAGTCTCTTCTGGAAAAAGAGAAAAATCACGTGGAGGGCTTCGCGCCGGAGTGCGCGTGGGTCACCTTTGGCGGCAGTGAGCCGCTGGAGGAGCGTCTCTGCATCCGCCCCACCTCCGAGACACTGTTTTGTGAGCACTATGCCAATATCATTCACTCCTGGCGTGACCTGCCCAAGCTATATAATCAGTGGTGCTCCGTGCTCCGCTGGGAGAAAACCTCACGTCCCTTCCTGCGCCATCGGGAATTTCTCTGGCAGGAGGGTCACACCATGCACGCCACCGCTGAGGAGGCCATCGAGGAAACGGAGCGTATGCTGGAGATCTACGCCGACTTCTGCGAGAATACCCTGGCCATGCCCGTTGTCAAGGGGAAGAAAACCGACAAGGAAAAATTCTCCGGCGCGGAGGCCACTTATACCGTGGAATGCATGATGCATGACAAGAAGGCCCTCCAGGGCGGCACCTCCCACTACTTTGGCGACGGCTTCGCCCGTGCCTTCGACATTACCTTTACCGGCAAGGATAACCGGCAGCAGTATCCCCACCAGACCTCCTGGGGAGTGTCCACCCGATTGATCGGCGGCATTATCATGACCCACGGCGATAACAACGGCCTGATCCTCCCCCCTCGCATCGCGCCGATTCAGATTATGGTGATCCCCGTGGCGCAGCATAAACCCGGAGTGCTGGACGCTGCGGCCGCCGTGGTCAGCCGTCTTTCCGCCGCCGGGTTCCGGGTGAAATCGGACACCTCCGACCAGTCTCCTGGCTGGAAGTTCGCGGAATACGAGATGAAGGGTGTTCCCCTGCGCCTGGAGCTTGGCCCCAAGGATATTGAAAACCATCAATGTGTTCTGGTTCGACGGGATAATGGGGAAAAAGTGTTTGCCTCTTTGGATCAATTGGAGGAAACCGTATCCAAACTGCTGGACTCCGCCCATCACGCGCTCTATTCCAAGGCAAAGCGGACTCTGGAGGACAATACCTATCCCTGCTCCACACTGGAAGAGGTCAGGGAAACGATGTCCGCCCGGGGCGGCTTTGCCAAGGCCATGTGGTGCGGCGATCTGGCCTGTGAGCAGCGCATGAAGGACGAGGCCGGAGTCTCGTCCCGCTGTATCCCCTTTGCGCAGGAGAATCTGGGAGACACCTGCGCCATCTGCGGAAAGCCCGCCCATCATATGGTATATTGGGGCGTCGCATACTGACTTCAGTCATCAAAGAAACACCGGCCCGGTATCGTTTCGATACCGGGCCGGTGTTTCTCATAGCGTCACGCCTCTTCAAAGAGCTTAAACCGCTCTACCAATTGCTTCATCCGCTTGGACTGATCGGCTACCTGCTCGCCGGTTCCCGCCACATTTTCCGCCGCCAGAGATGTCTGCTGCACCACACTGGAAATCTGGTCGATTCCCATGGTAACCTGCTCAATGGATTCCGCCTGGAGCTTGGTGGCGTTGGCGATCTTCTCAACGGTTTTGACTACATGTCCGGCATTGGCAACAACCTGCTCCAGCGCGCCGCCTGTTTTCTCGGCGATTTCAAAGCCCTGATGAACCGCCTTCACTGTGTTTTCAATCAGGATGGTCGTGCTGTTGGCAGCCTCCGCACTCTTTTGAGCCAGATTCCGCACCTCTTCCGCGACCACGGCAAAGCCTTTTCCGGCCGTTCCCGCCCGGGCCGCCTCAACCGCGGCGTTGAGCGCCAGAATATTGGTCTGAAACGCAATATCCTCAATGGTTTTAATTACTTTGCTGATCTGGTCGGTGGTGTTGTTGATCTGTTCCATGGACTGCACCAGCTGCTTCATCTGTGCGTTGTTATTGGTCAGTTCCCGGCCCAGTTCCTCTGCCTCATGACCCGCATTCTCGGCGTGCCCGGCGTTTTCCTTGACCTGTATGGAAATCTCATTCACAGTGGCCGCGAGTTCCTGTACGGCGGAGGCCTGTTCAGTGGCTCCCTGAGACAGGGTCGTGGCCTCTTCGGACATGGTTTCCGCACCTTCGGTTAATTTCGTGGAAGCAACGGAAATCTGACTGATGACCCCGTTGAGCCCAAACACCATCTTTTTCAGGGATTCCTGAATCTGCGTATATTCGCCTATGTAGGCTTGGGAATTCTTTGACCGTTTGACAAAATCCCCGTCGGACAGATCTCTGAGTGCGGTGCTGATGTCCCCAATGATGACCATCAGGGTCTCCGCAGTGGTGCGGCAGCTCTCGGCAACCCTTCCCATCTCATCGTCGGACACATAGGTTACGTTCGTCTCCCAATCGCCCCTGGCCATTGCCATGGTGCCTTTTTCAATTTCCTGTAACGGCATCACGATACTTTTTGTCGTGGCGCGGATCAGCAGCACACTGGCAACGACCCCCACCAGAATGAACGCACCCATCTCAACTTCCACAAACCGGGTGGCTGACGCTACCCGCACGAGCACATCGGGCGGAACCTCATCAATATTCCCAAATTCAGAAACCATTTTGAAGACGCTCATGAGCCCGCCCACTACTGACCCGACCAAAATCAGAATCAGCAAGCTAAAGCTCAGCAGGAGTTTTCTTCTGACTTTTAAATTTCTGTACCACTGATGCATATAATAACCTCCAAAAAAATTGTAAAAAATGATATTTTTTAAAAAATGGATATTTTTTCAGTGATTTTGTCATTTTTAGAATAACACATTCTTTTTTTCTTGTCTATCTCCCTCTTACTTTTTCGAAAAAAGTTTACACAATAAGCCGCTTAACTTGCATGGATTGCCTTTTACTTGACTTTATCATTGGTTCCTATATAATGATAAGATAAATTTTTTGAAATCTTCCCGGCAAAAAGGAGTCGCATCTTATGATCAGAATCATTACCGACAGCACCAGTGATTTATCCCGGGAGCGCGCGCACGCCCGGGGCATCCGCATTGTTCCGCTGACGGTTCACTTTGGGGAAGAGGCCTTTCGAGACGGCGAGGAAATTTCCAACGCGGAATTTTATGCCCGCCTGGCCACCGCCGAGTCTCTGCCCACGACTTCGCAGGTAACGCCCTCTGAGTTCACCAATCTGTTTCAGTCTTATATCAATGAGGGCGATGAAATTATTGGCATCTTCATTTCCTCGGAAATGTCCGGTACCTGTCAGTCCGCGGAAATTGCCCGTCAGGCGGTGGATCCTGATCATATTTATATCATAGACTCCCGTACCGTCACCTTTCCCCTGGGACTTCTGGTAGAGGAGGCTGCCGCCATGAGAGACACGGGGCTGCCCGCGGCAGAAATCGCCGCGGCCATCTCAGCGCTCACCCGGCGTATTCGCCTTCTCTCGGTTCTGGATACCCTGAAATATTTAAAAATGGGCGGCCGCATTTCCGCCGCGACGGCTGTAGTGGGCGGTATTCTTGGGATCACGCCCCTGGTTGGAATTATTGACGGAAAAGTTGAGTCCATCGGCAAGACCCGGGGACGCAGAGCGGCTTTTCAGTGGATGTCCGAGCGGCTGAAAACTGAACCCATTGATTTTAATCACAGAGTCTGCTTTGGCCATTCCGACTTTCCGGAGGCAATGGCGGAATGCATGGAATTTTTTAAAACCGAGGTCGCGGGTGTGCCGGAAATTCTCACCAGTGACATGGGCGCCGTGGTGGGAACCCACGCCGGCCCCAAGGCCACCGGCCTTGCTTATTTTGTAAAGGAATCCACGGAGTCTTAAATTTTTGTGAATTTATTCTCAAGACCGCCTCATGGCGGTCTTTTTATGTTATACTTTGGTTATGCTAATTAAAGAACCGGACAGGCCAGGCGGATTGAATTTATAAATCCCGCATCGGCCCTGTTCGCCCTCGGGCGGAGACTGCCGCTCATAACGCAACAAATCGCGCACTTTTTACTTAAGGGGATGATGTTATGGAACAGCGGGAACTCTCGTGGCGGGAGCGCGGACGCCTCTGGCTGCGCATCGGAATCCGCGCCGCACTTCTTTTCTCTCTCATCGTGCTGGCGGTCATTTTGATCCCGCCCCTCTGGAATCTGCTGGCGCCGTTCATTCTCGCCTTTCTGATGGCGTGGATGCTCAACCCGCTGATCCGGACCATTCAAAAGCGGATTCCCATTTCCAGGCGCATTCTGTCAATGCTTTTGGTTGTGCTGATCTTCGCCCTTCTGACCGGCATGATTTTTTTCTTCATCTGGTCTGTCATCTCTGAAATCCAGTCGTTAACGGATAACTGGCAGTCTGTGCTGGACTCCCTGACAAGCTATGTTTCATATTTGCAGAACTCTATGACCTTCTGGTATCATTTGCTGCCCGACGAGGTGGTCTCCACGGTCAATGATCTGATATATGGCACGCTGGACCGCGTCAAGGAAGTGGTTCCCAGCATGATCAATTCCGTTATGCTGAGCCTCAAAAATGTGTTCTCAGCGGTGCCCTCCTTCGCTGTCGCCACCGTTGTGTTCATCATGGGTACCTATTTCATTACCGCGGACTACCCCCGTCTGCGCTTTCTCATGACCGACCACCTCTCCCCCGAGCTGGACACTTTTCTCACCCGGGTCAAGGCCACCGCCACAGGAGCCTTCGGCGGGTATGTCCGGGCGGAATTTATTCTGAGCGTCGGTGTGTTTTTGATTCTGCTAATCGGATTTTTGATCACCCGGCAGAGCTATGGCATTCTGCTGGCCGCGCTTCTGGCCGTACTGGACTTTATCCCCATTATCGGCGCGGGCACCGTGATGGTGCCCTGGGCGGTGATCTGCGTGTTTATTGGGGACTTTCGCAGCGCGGTGGAGCTGATGGTCATCTGGGGCGTCATCATCCTGTTCCGCCGCCTGTCCGAGCCAAAGGTGGTGGGAGATCACACCGGTCTTTCCCCTATTCTCTCCCTGGTTGCCATATACGCAGGGATGCGCGTGGCCGGCGTGCTGGGTATGGTGCTGGCTCCCGTCGTGGCGCTGGTTGTCATCAATGTCGTTAGGATGGGCACCTTCACGCCCTTTGTCTCCGACCTGAAGCTCGCGGCGAACGACTGTCTCCTGTTATTGCGGAAACCGCCCCGAAAAGACCCTCCCGGAGATGCGTCCTGATCCGCGAAAACGCATTTGTCATTTATTGGAATAATATTTTAAAAAGTTAAAATTTCTTTCAACTACACTTCATGATTTATACACAATTTAACGTTACTATAAAAATTGCAAGGCGGTCATTTAGAATAAACCTTCCATCATCCTAAAAAGGAGCGATTTACCATGTATCAAGACGATCATAATCAAAACACAAACTGGAACTCCTCTCAGCCAAACTCCACCCCCGGCTGGGGTAACTCCCCTTCCACCGATCCGATCCAGGATATGCAGCCTGTCCCCGTTAAGATAAAAAAGCGCTGGCCCGGGGTCGTTGCCCTCTGTCTCGTTTGCGCACTGCTGGGCGGCGCGGCCGGTGTGGGCGGTTCCCTGCTGGTGAGCGGCAATGCCTCCTCCAGTGTGCTGAATGTGAGCGACCGGGTACCGACCACCTCCGTGGCGGTGGCAAATGTGGACGGGCAGACGGAATACACCCTCTCTGAAATCTACGATACCTATGTCAATTCCTGTGTCGCCATTCAGGCCGGCTCCACCACAAACATTTGGGGTCAGGAGGTCAGCACCGCGTCCTCTGGTTCCGGCTTCGTCATCACCAGCGACGGCTATATCCTCACCAACTACCACGTCATTGAGGGTGCCAGCAGCATTTCCGTTCTGTTTAACGACGGCTCCAAGTATGACGCGACCCTGATCGGCAGTGAAGAGGAAAATGATATCGCCGTTCTGAAGATCGACGCCACCGGCCTTACCCCCGTTGTCATCGGCGATTCCAGCCAGGCCGAGGTCGGCGAGACCGTTTGCACCATCGGCAACCCCCTGGGCGAGCTCACCTTCTCTCTCACCGACGGCGTGGTCTCGGCTCTCAACCGCACGGTTACCTACTCCGACGGCAGCTCGATTAACATGATTCAGACCAACTGCACCATCAACTCCGGCAACTCCGGCGGCCCGCTGTTCAATACCTACGGCGAGGTCATCGGAATCACCAGTGCGAAATACTCCAGCTCCTCCTACTCCTCCAGCTCCGCCAGCATTGAGGGTCTCGGCTTCGCCATTCCCATCAACGACGTCACCGACGCGGTAACCAGTATCATGGAAAACGGCTATGTCACAGGAAAGGCCTACCTCGGCATCTCCGTGGGTTCCGTCTCCTCTGAGGCTCAGAACTACGGCGTACCCTCAGGCGCCTATGTCGCCTCCGTTACCTCCGGCAGCTGCGCCGAAACGGCCGGCATCCAGAAAGGTGATATCATCACCAAGGTGGACGACACCACCATTACCAGCAGCTCCGACTTGTCCGCGGCCAAGAACAAGTACAAGGCGGGGGACACCGCGACCTTCACCATCTACCGCGATGGGCAGACGCTGACCGTGTCCGTCACCTTTGATGAGGAACAGCCCGATTCCTCCACTGATTCCAGCTCGAGTTCCGACTCCAGCAGCTCCGACAGCGAAAACTCCAGCAGTAATTACTATGGTAGCGACGGAAGCAGCAGCGATTATACCTTCAACACACCTTTCGGCCAGTTCAGCTACGGCGGTTGATTTTCTCTCTAATCCTTTGATCTGTGCCCATGTTCTTCTCATAAAAAGCCCCCCTGATGTAGAACATAAAACTACATCAGGGGGGGCTTTTGTCACTGTCCCTTTTACTTGACCTAAGAGGAACTGTCCATTTTAACTAAGCCTGACACCATCGGGAGCCTTTTTTCACAGTACTATTATTGGGACAGAATCTCGACAATCACAGCCCAGATTGGCAGCGTGATCACCGAGAGCAGCGTGGTCAGTGTGATCAACTGGGCCGCCGTGCTGACATCGCGATTAAACTGCTGGGCAAAAATCGCGGTACCGCCCGCAGCGGGAGTGGCTGCCAGCACCACACAGATGGAATAAATCAGCGGGTCCAGGTGGAACGGGTACAGCACCAGCGTCATAATCGCCGGAGCCAGCAGCAGCCTCACCGCCGCCGCGGCATAGAGCTTGGCGCGCTTGAAGGTAGCCGCCAGGTCCGCCGCCGCCATCTGCCCTCCGATCACAACCATAGCCAGCGGCGTATTTAAGTCCGCCATAAAGCTCACCGAGTCTCCCACCATGCTGGGCAGTTTCAGTCCGGTGAAAAAGAAAAACAGGCCGATGGCCGTACCGATGACGCCGGGATTAAGAATGGCTTTTTTCAGCGACAGGGAACCACCCATCACCATGACTCCATGGGTCCATTGACATATGTTGAAGGCCACAAGCCCCACCACGCCGTAGATCAAAGCCTGTTCCCCAAAGATCGCCTGGAGCAGGGGAAGCCCCATAAATCCGGTATTTCCATAAACACAGCAGAAGCGCAGGGCGCTTTTACTCCCCTCCGGCTGTTTCCGGAACAAAAGCTGTGAAATCGGCACCATAATAAAATAGCTGCTGAAAATGGCCAGCAGCCCAATTCCCAGCGAAACCATTACCGTGGGATCGGCATCGGTCTGAAACTGGCTGATGGTGATGCAGGGGGCAACTATGTACAGCAGCAGATGGGACATCTGGGAAATCGCGTCCTGACAAAACTGGCCGCGTCTGGCAAAAAAATATCCGACCCCCATCATTAAAAATAGTGTTACCACATTTCCAGCAACCGTAAAAAAGTAGTTGAGCATTGCCTTGTTTCCTTCCTGTCGTGACTTAAGTTATCATTATAATCTCTCACCTGGATAAAGTCTATGTTCATTGACAAAAAAGCCTTCGGCGAGATATACTAAAAATAAACAGAAAACCATGACCTCTGGAGGAATTATGCCTTGAACAACCGCTTTGACCAATCACACCTGTCTATTTTTGCTTCTTACTACAAACCGCACTGGAAGCTGTTCGCGCTGGACCTTATCTGCGCCCTGGGAATTGCCTCGGTGGATCTGGCGTTTCCCTTCGTCTCCCGCCTGTCCATGCAGACCCTGCTGCCGCAAACCCTCTATGGCACCTTTTTCACCGTAATGGCCATTCTTGCAGGTGCTTATGTACTCAAGGGCGTTCTGAATTTTATCGTTACCTACTGGGGGCATATGCTGGGGGCCTACATTGAAACCGATATCCGGGGCGACCTGTTCTCCCATATTCAGGATTTGTCCTTCCGCTTTTTTGATCAAAACCGGACAGGACACCTGATGAGCCGCGCCACCTCCGACCTGTTTGACATCACCGAGCTTGCCCACCACGGCCCGGAGGATCTGTTCATCTCCTCCGTGACTCTGCTGGGCGCCTTCTGCATCATGCTCACCATCCAATGGGAGCTTGCACTGGCGGTCTTCGCCGTGGTTCCCGTCTTCGTGGTGTTCACCGTGCTTCAGCGGCGGCGCATGATGGGCGCGTCCGCTCAGGTCAAGCAGAACATGGCCGGCATCAACGGAGAGCTGGAATCGGCTCTCTCCGGCATGCGTACCGCCAAGGCCTTTGCCAACGAGGAAGCCGAGCTTTCCAAATTTCAGTCCTCCAACCGCCTGTTCCGTTCCGCAAAACGAGGCTATTACAAAGCTATGGCGGTTTATCAGTCCGGCCTTGAGTTCTGCATGGGCATCATGTCCGTGCTGGTCATCGCCTTTGGAGGCTTTCTGATCATGGAGGGCAAACTCAGTTATATCGACTTAATTACCTTCTCCCTGTATGTCTCCACCTTTCTCACTCCCATCCGGAAGCTCTCTGCCTTTGTGGAGCAGTTCATGCAGGGCATGGCGGGCTTCACCCGCTTTGTGGAACTGATGCGCACCCGGCCGGACCTCACCGACGCCGAGGACGCTGTCGCACTGCCTCCCGTTGAGGGCGACATTCTCATGGATGATATCAGCTTCGGCTACAACCCACAGGAGCCCCCCGTCCTGGAGCACATCTCCCTGCACATCCGCAAGGGGGAGACCGTCGCGGTGGTGGGACCCTCCGGCGGCGGAAAGTCCACTCTCTGCCAGCTCATCCCCCGCTTCTACGACGTGTCTGAGGGACGGATTCTGATTGACGGCCGCGACGTCCGCTCGGTCACTCAGCACTCTCTCCGGGAAAACATCGGCATCGTACAGCAGGACGTGTTCCTGTTTGCCGGAAGCGTCTATGACAACATCCGATACGGAAAACCTTCTGCCACCGATGAAGAAATCATCAGCGCCGCCAAAAAAGCGGAAATCTATAATGACATTCTGGAGATGCCCGATGGCTTTCAAACCTATGTGGGCGAACGGGGCATCATGCTTTCCGGCGGGCAAAAGCAGCGGATTTCCATTGCCCGCATCTTTTTAAAAAATCCTCCCATTCTTATTTTAGACGAGGCCACCTCCGCACTGGACGCGGTCACCGAGGCCAGGATTCAGTCCGCCTTCGACGCGCTCTGCGTGGGACGCACCACACTCATCATCGCCCACCGGCTCTCCACCGTCCGGAACGCCAACCGCATCGTTGTCATTGACGACAGCCGCATCATGGAGCAGGGCAGCCATCAGAGCCTTCTCTCCAGCGGCGGCGCTTACGCCCGGCTGGTATCCGCTCAGCAGTCGGCATCCTCGTAATCCATGAGGTGACACTTGATGACTGAAGAGAAAACCAATGTTATGCGTATCCTGACTCAGAAAAAAATCCCTTTCACTCCCCACTTTTATCCCCATGGCGAGGAAGCCGTGGACGGCGTGTCGGTTGCCGCTCTGTTAAACCAGGATCCCGCATCGGTCTTTAAAACCCTGGTGTGCCAGGGTGCCAGCCGGACACATTATGTGTTTATCATTCCTGTGGCGGAGGAACTGGACTTCAAGGCCGCCGCACGGGCAGTGGGGGAAAAATCCGTGGTTTTGATCCCGGTCAAAGATCTTCTTCCCCTCACCGGCTATGTCCGCGGCGGCTGTTCCCCCATCGGAATGAAAAAACGACTGGTCACTGTTTTGGATGAAACCGCTCTGTCGCGGGATACTATCATCGTCAGCGGCGGCAAAATCGGCACTCAGGTGGAGCTGGCTCCTTTGACTCTGGCGAAGCTGGTGGATGCACACTTCGCGCCTCTGGCCAAGGAGGCGCTGTCATGACGAAAACCGAGCTGCTGAACCATCTGGCCATCGATGGGGAAGAGCGTCTCCTCCTCGCCCGGGCTCATGATCAGCTGGAAACCACCCGAAGCCGCTCCATTCCGGCCCACACGCCCTTCCTCTCTCCCGAGCAGCAGGCTGCCGTCTCCCGGCTCATCGCCGCTTCGGGGCATCCCCGCAACGTGCTGTTTGGAGGCTATGCCGGCGCGGAGCGCGCGGTTTGCGTATTTTTGCCGGACTGGATGGAGGATGACGCTGTATTTACCGGCGATGCCTGCCCCGTTTCCGCTCTGCGGGCGGTGTTTCCCGCTGGAAGCGGCCTGAATCACCGGGACTTTCTCGGCGCGCTGATGGGGTTGGGCGTCACCCGGGAATCGCTGGGCGATATTCTAGTGACGGACGGGTGCTGCGACCTGCTGCTCCTTCGGGATCTGGAGCCCTTCCTGCTGACCTATCTGGAATCCGCCGGAAGAACCCGCCTCAAGCTCTCTCCCATTGATCTGAATGCGCTGTCCGTACCGGAACCAAGCACCACCCTTCTCCGGGACACGGTGGCCACGCTGCGTCTGGACGCCGTGGTTGCCTCCGCCTTTTCCCTCCCCCGCTCCAGAGCCGCGGAGCTCATCACCTCAGGGCGTGTGCGGCTGAATCACAGGGAGTGTGGCAAGCCCGACCGCTCCGTGAACCAGGGCGACCGGTTTTCCTGCCGGGGCTTTGGCGCATGTGTGCTCAAAGAGGTCTTGGGCCAGTCGAAAAAGGGCCGCATCATCATTGTGCTGGAGCGGTTCCAATAGACGCCTGCATCACTACGTCTTAAATATAAAAAATCCCCCCGGAGCTTTTCCGGAGGGATTTAAGGTCACTATTACGCAAACGAAATCGCCTTTACAACGGCGGGCAGATGGTCGCGCCTGCGCATCACGTGGAACAGATGCAGTAGCTCCACCGTGGCGCAGAATTTATCCGCCAGGCTGACGAGAACTGCCTCCCGGGAATGGGGACGGTGCCTTGCCATGGGCCACATGTGGGAGAGAATGATGTTCTCCTCCTTGGGGGTCAGGTCGTCGCAGAGCTCCTTGGCATTTTTCCACGCCGCCACAGGGTGGTCAAAGCACTGGTAGCCGGGATGAGCGGATTTGTCGTCCGGGTCATATAAATACAGGTCATGCAGCAGCCCCCCCCGGGCCGCGGCCTGGTAGTCGCACTTCAAGCGGCGCGCCATACGGAAGGCCACATAGGAAACAAATACGGAATGCTCGTAGCAGGAAATATCACAGTGGTGATGATGCCGCCTCATGGACTGGACGGTCTGGCTTTTTAACAGCTCTGAAACACAGCCGACATAGCTCTCGTAGTTCAGAAGATAGGACATCGAATATATCACCTTCGTTATGTAAGATTCATCAAACACGGAAATTGCCTTCATTATAAATCATCGTTTTTGATTTGTCACTGGAAAATGTGTTATTTAACAGAGCGTTCATATTTACGAGTCTTTTGCACCGTTTTTTCCTGATTCTTAAGCTGAAATTAACAATTTATCTGTATCTATTTTAATCCATATTCGTTATGCTATCATAGAGGGTATCATATAACTATTTCAGGACATGATTTGTTTACGGATTCGAGGGAATAACAATGCGTATTTTGATTTTAACAGGAAAATTTGGCATGGGTCACTGGTCGGCTTCCTGCTCTCTGTATGACCAGCTCTCCACCGCTTTTCCCGATAGTGAAATCACTGTAGAGGATTTGCCCGCGCTGGCCTTGCCCAGCGCCTCCAAATCTATTTACCGGGGCTTTTACTTACTGGTCAACCACGGCACCTCTCTTTATAATTTTTATTACCAGGCTACCGAAAACGGCCCCTTTGACGTACTTCCGCCCTTGGCTCCGCTGCTGAAAAAGACATTAAACAACCTGCTGGAAAAAAGCAAGCCTGACGGAATCATCGCCACCCACCCCATCTGCGCCCAGTTGGTTTCCCGCTGGAAGCAGGAGACCGGCTCCACGCTCCCTCTGGTTACCTGCATTACCGACCTGTCACCCCACGCGGAGTGGCTTTGCCAGGGAACCGACTGCTATATGGCGGGAAGCTTCGACCTGCGGGACGCGCTGATGAAAAAGGGCATCCCAAAGGAAAAAATCCTTGTCTCGGGAATCCCGGTGAAAAACAGCTTTCACGCCACCGGCAGTTCCAAGGGCGGCGGCCCCCGCCGTCTGCTCATCATGGGGGGCGGTATGGGCGTGCTGCCGAAACGAACCCGCTTTTATGAGGAGCTCAATCAGTTTCCCAACCTGGAAACCACCGTAATGACCGCAAACAACAAAAGGCTCTATGAAAAATTCGCGGGTAAATTTGAACACATCGAGTTCCTCGGCTATACCGACAAGGTCTATGATTATATGGCCCAGGCGGACATGGTCTTTACCAAGCCGGGCGGAATCACTCTGTTTGAATCCATTTTTTCGGCGCTGCCCATGCTGGCCTGGGAACCGTTCTGGGAGCAGGAAATGCACAACGCCGATTTTCTCGTGGCAAAAGACCTGGGCCGTGTGGCCCCCAAAGAGCTTGACGGAAGCCTCGAGTCCATCCGGGCGCTGATTTACGACACCGAATCCCTTGCCCGTATGTCTGCCAATATGATCAGCCTTGCCGCCCAGCTGCAGAATGACGGCGCCGCGGAACTGCTTGCCTCTCTCACCCACGGGGAATTGGTGCGCGGCCGATGAAGCAAAATAAATTCTGGATTCTTGTTCTTCTGGCGCTGCTGGGCGTCACCGTCTTTATCATCCTGAGGGAGCAGTCTTACGGCGACCTGATCTTGGCGGTAAGGCGAGCCCACCTCCTTCCCCTTCTGCTCGGCGTGGGGCTGATGTTCATTTTTGAATGCTGCGAGACCGCCTGCACCTACCTGATTTTGAGTGCCTTGGGCAACCGGACGTCCTTTTTTCGCTGCCTGACCTATTCCTTCGCCGGATTTTATTTCAGCTGCATCACCCCCGCCTCCAGCGGCGGACAGCCGGCTCAGATTTATTGTATGCAGCAGGATCGCGTCCCAATTGCTCACGGAACGCTGGACATGCTGCTCATTGCCATCTTTTATCAGGGAGTCACCTTGCTGTTCGCGCTGGCAGCACTGCTGCTGTTCCCCGGTCTGCTCTCCGTTTTCGGGCTGGGTTCCGGTCTTCTATTGGGTGTGGGCGCCGCGATCCTGCTGCTGCTCACCGTGGCGATGCTGATTTTTCTGTGGTTTCCGGCCCTTGCGGCAAAGCTCTCCGGCGCGGTACTGAGGCTTTTCGCCCGGCTTCGGCTGGTTAAGGATCTCTCCGCCGCCCGCGAGAGCCTTGACCTTCATCTGACTCAGTACCACCAGGGCGCGGCCCTGATCCGCCGCCGGCCGGAGCTGGCCCCGGCCCTGTTTGTCATTATGGCCATTCAGCTCTCCGCCCTCTATCTGGTTCCCTTTATGGTTTATACCGCCTTCGGATTTGCGGGCGCGGGTCTGCTCCGATTTGTTGCTACTCAGGCGCTGCTCTCTCTGGCGGTCTACTGCGTTCCCCTTCCCGGAGCCGCCGGGGTTTCGGAAGCGGTTTTTCTCCGGGTCTACGCCGGCCTGTTCGGCGCGGCCGCCGTGGCCCCCGCCCTGCTGCTCAGCCGCGGCATCTCATGCTATGGCTTCCTTGTCCTCACCGGCATCCTTACCGCCCTGATTCAGATGCAGAAGCGGAGAAAAAAAAACGCGGTTCCGCTTCCTGACTGCCAGTAATGTCGTCTCTGCCGTTTCCCAAATGTGATACTTGCTTTTTTCTGCGCCGTAGTGTATGATAAGTGTACTAAGTGAATTAGTACACTTATAACACTGCGGCGCATTTAAGCCGCGCTGGGAGGCAGTACCTTGATTACCCTCAATTACCGCGATTCCCGTCCCATCTACGAACAGGTCAAGGACGGCCTGCGCCGTCTGGTGATGTCCGGCGCGCTGCTCCCGGGGGATAAGCTGCCGTCGGTTCGTGCCATGGCGTCCTCTCTGGCCATCAATCCAAACACCATCGCCCGGGCCTATGAGGCGTTGGAGACTGAGGGGTACATTTACACCGTTCCGGGTAAGGGTACCTTTGCCGCCGAGCAAACCGACGTCAACCGAAACCGGAAGGAAGCTCTGCTGCGTCAGTTTGACAGCGCCGCGGCGGAGCTGCATTTTCTCGGCGTGACAAATGAGGAGCTGGCCGACCGGCTCAACGCTCCTCCACAACCGCAACAGGAGGTTAACGCATGATTCAGGTCAATAATGTAGTGAAGCAGTTTGACGGCTTTACCGCGCTGGACGGACTGACCATGTCGGTTCCCACCGGTTCTATTTACGGTCTGGTGGGCCCCAACGGCGCCGGGAAATCCACCATCCTGCGCCACCTCAGCGGGGTATACCGGCAGGATTCCGGTGAAATCCTCATCGACAGCGAACCGCTCTATGAAAATCCCGCCTTGAAGTCCCGGGTATTCACCATCCCCGACGAGCTCTATTATTTTACCTCTGCCTCCACCCGGGACATGATGTCGTTTTACCGCGGCTTTTACCCCCGCTTCGACATGAAGCGCTACGACACCCTGCGGGACATTTTTTCCAATGTAAAGGAAAAGCATCCCATCCGCCGTCTTTCCAAGGGCATGCAAAAGCAGTCGGCCTTCTGGCTGGCGCTGTGCTGCCGCCCCGACTATCTGCTGCTGGACGAGCCGGTGGACGGTCTGGATCCCGTGATGCGCCGTCAGGTCTGGTCCCTGCTGCTCAGCGACGTGGCGGAGTACGGAACCACCGTGCTGGTCTCCTCCCATAATCTTCGGGAACTGGAAGACGTGTGCGACCATGTGGGTATCCTGAATCGGGGCCGGGTGCTTCTGGAGCGCTCCCTGTCCGAGCTGCAGGGCAACGTGGTAAAGCTTCAGATTGCCTTCCAGTCTCCGGAGGCTCCGCCCCTCCCCGATGATCTGAACCTTCTCCATGCCGCCCGCACGGGTCGGGTTCACACCTTCATTGTCCGGGGCACCGCGGAAGTGGTTACCCGGCGTATGGCGCCCTACGCGCCTATTTTGATGGAGGCTCTGCCTCTGACTCTGGAGGAAATCTTTATTTATGAGCTGGGGGGTGAGGACTATGCCGTCCGTGAAATCATTCTTTAGTCCCACACTGTATCTAAAAAACGCGACTCGCTTCTGGCCGCTGTGGGCGGTTTATCTGGTGATCTGGCTTGTGGCCCTCCCCGCCAGTCTGCTGGTCAGCTACCGGGACCGTCTTGTGGATACTTACACTATCGCCCGCTTTGCTTCCACCATACCTCCGGAGCTGCTGAGGAATTTGGGCATTCCGCTCGTCTTTAGCTTTTCCATCGCCACCGCTCTGGCTACCTTTTCCTATCTCTGCAACAGCCGGGCCTCCTGCATGATCCACGCCCTGCCCATCCGCAGGGAAACCCTATTTTTCACCAATTATTTGTCGGGCCTCTCCTTTTTCATCCTGCCGAATCTTGTGGTATTCCTTTTGATGCTGCTGACAGAGGCCGCCACCGGCAGCGTTGACCTTAGCGCGCTGGGTCTCTGGCTTTTGGGTATGACTCTGCTGCCGCTGTTCTTTTATTCCTTCGCGGTTTTCTGCGCCATGGTTACCGGAAATCTAATGGCATTGGCTTCTTTTTATTGCATCCTGAACTTTTTGGGCGTGATCCTGGCCGAACTCATTGGCGCGGTGCTCTCCACATTCGTCTTTGGCTTTCAGATGCAGGGCTCCGACACCGCGCTGCAAACCGCGGGCCAGTGGCTGACCCCCTGCTGGTCTCTTTTGAAACACTGCCAGCTGGAATATACCTATGACACCACCGGAAATCTGATCTCATCCTCCTTTTCCGGCGTTCGCTACCTGTTTCTTTACGCCGGAATCGGAGTCCTGCTTGCCATTGTCTCCCTGCTCCTTTATCGCAGGCGGCGTATGGAACGGGCAGGTGACACGGTCACCGTGTCACCGCTGCGCCCTGTCTTCCGGTACGGCTTCGCGTTCTGTACAGCGCTGTCTTTGGGACTTCTCCTTTATGCCATCTTCTTTGAAAACGGTTATTCCATTTCAGGCAATGTTTGGGGACTTTTGACCCTGCTGATTCTGAGTGGTGCCCTCGGATATTTTGCAGCCGAGATGATGCTGCAAAAATCCTTCCGGGTCTTTTCCAAATGGAAGGGCTGCGTGATTTTCCTGCTCTGTCTCACCGCGCTCACCATCAGCCTGGAGTATGACCTGCTCGGCTACGAGCACAGAGTTCCTTCCGCCGACGAGGTGGAATCCGTTTCCCTGACCACACCCTATGCCGCCCCCTATGACAACGCCTCCGGAACCACGGTCACTCTGACCGATCCAGAGCTCATTGAGCAGGTCATTTCCATTCATCAGACCATCATCGCCCAAAAACAGGCCATTGAATCGCAGTCCTACGAAGCCTATTACTCGGATAACTATATCGACGGTAAAGACGGGGTTTCCGTTCAGGTGTCCGGCAACGCATCCTTTTCCGTTACCTACCAGCTAAAAAACGGCCTGATTCTCACCCGCTCCTATGACTCCCTGCCGGTTACGACCGAGGCTCTGCTGGATCCCGATTCCTATGCTGCCCAAATTCAGGAGCTCGTCAGCATCCCGGAGGTTGCCTACGAGGCCTATTTTGCGGCTTTGCCCGAGGACGCGGTTTTAAGCTATGCCGAGCTTGGCCTCCCCGCCTCCAACGCATATGATTATGATACGTCTTATCTCTCTCTCGACCGCGACGAGTCCGCCCTTCTCTACGACGCGGTGCTTGCGGATTTGGACAGCGGCGCCCTGAGCCGCCGCTATCTGCTGGAGGATGAGACTCGGTTTGCGAACTGCTATTTCAACGATATTGTTTTTATGTTTTCCTATCCCAATCCCGACGATCCCTCAACTCCTGATACCTACTCCATCACCATAACCCTTCAGACCACCGCCGCCAATACCCTTGCCGTTCTGGGTGACGATGTGAAGGATGAACTGATCACCATGGACGATTACATGGCCGCCGAGGAAAACGAAACCTTGGCATCTGATTCCGTGACCATAGATGATTGAACCCTCAACCCCTCCCTTTCGGGAGGGGTTTTTGCGATTTCTCCTTCAAAAAGCCACGGATTCTTCTTCAAAAAACCTAAGTTAGTTAGTTGATTTTTATGAAATACAGGTCTATAATGAAAGACCGAAGGTTTTCTTTTCGAAGAGTAATAGTAATATATTTTTGGAGGTATCATCATGCGCGAAGTTTATGTTGTCAACTGTTGCCGCACCGCAGTCGGCTCCTTCGGCGGTTCTCTGAAGGACACCCCCGCTGTCAAGCTGGGTGCCATTGTCATCAAGGAGGCTCTGAGCCGCGCCAACGTGGCTCCCGAGACTGTTGACGAAGTTATGTTCGGATGCATCCTGTCCGCCGGTCTGGGTCAGAATCCCGCCCGTCAGGCCGCCCTGGGCGCGGGCCTGCCCGTAGAGGTTCCCGCCTACACCGTTTCCATGGTCTGCGGTTCCGGCATGAAGTCCGTGATCGAGGGCGCCCGTGCCATCGTCTCCGGCGACGCCGAAATCATCGTGGCAGGCGGCATGGAAAACATGTCCGCCGCTCCCTACGCGGTTCCCTCCGCCCGGTTCGGCGCCCGTATGTTCAACGCCCAGATGGTCGACACCATGGTGAACGACGGCCTGTGGGATGCGTTCAACAGCTATCACATGGGCACCACCGCGGAAAACGTCTGCGACGCCTACGGCATCACCCGCGAGGAGCTGGACGCTTTTGCCGCTTCCTCCCAGGCCAAGACCGCAGCCGCTCAGGCCGCGGGCAAGTTTGCCGATGAGATCGTCCCTGTCCCCGTGAAGGTCAAGAAGGAAACTGTTGATTTTAAGGTGGACGAGTTCCCCCGCTCCACCACCACGGCGGACTCCCTTGCCAAGCTGGGAGGCGCGTTCCCCACCTCCGACGGCACAAAGGGCAGCCGCGTCACTGCCGGCAACGCCTCCGGCATCAACGACGGCGCAGCCGCCATTGTACTGGCTTCCAAAGAGGCTGTTGAGAAGTACGGCCTGAAGCCCCTGGCCAAGCTCGTTTCCTGGGGCCAGGGCGGCGTTGATCCCAAGATCATGGGCGTTGGCCCCGTCCCCGCTTCCCGCCAGGCACTGTCCAAGGCCAGTCTGACCATCAAGGATATGGATCTTGTGGAGGCCAACGAGGCTTTTGCCGCTCAGTCTGTGGCGGTTGCCCGCGATCTGGAGTTTGATATGTCTAAGGTCAACGTCAACGGCGGCGCCATCTCCATCGGCCATCCCGTGGGCGCCTCCGGCGCGCGCATCATCGTCACCCTGCTGCATGAACTGCTCAAGCGCGACGAGGCCAAGAAGGGTCTTGCCACCCTGTGCATCGGCGGCGGTATGGGTGTTGCCACCATTTTTGAAAAGTGCTGATCGCTCGCGCTTCATTTGATTCATTTATTTCATGTTAGGAGGAAACTACGTTGGCTAAATTCGTTTCCATTGAGGAAGCAGTTGCCCTGATCCCCGACGGCGCCAGCATTATGTTCGGCGGCTTCATGGGCTGCGGCAATGCCCATAAATTTGTTGACGCCCTCTCCAAGAGCGGCAAAAAGGATCTCACCATGATCTGCAACGACGCCTCCATGCCCGGCGGTCCCATGGGCGAGGACTACTATGGCGTTGCCAAGCTGGTTCACAACAAGCAGATCAAGAAGCTGGTCGCCACTCACGTGGGTCTCAATCCCGAGGTTGCCACCCAGTCCATGACCGACAAAACCCTTGAGGTTGTCCTGATTCCCCAGGGCTCCATGGCCGAGATGATCCGCGCTGGCGGCGCGGGTCTGGGCGGCGTGCTCACCCCCACCGGCGTGGGTACCATTGTGGAGGAAAACCCCTACTGCCTGGGCAAGCAGACCATCAACGGCAAGGATTATCTGCTCATGGCTCCCATCCTCGCTGACTTCGCCGTCATCGCAGGCTATAAGATTGACAAGGCTGGAAACGTCTGGTACAAGGGCGACACCAGTAACTTTAACATTGTTATGGCGACGGCCGGTGCTACCGTCATCGCCGAAGCGGAGCAGGTTGTGGAAATCGGCGACATCACGCCCGAGGATGTACGCACCTCCGGCGTATTTGTGGATTATGTCGTAGAGGGAGGTCTGTACTAATGGAAAACGTCAAGGCTTTTATCGCCGCCCGCGTAGCCAAGGAGCTGAAGGACGGCGACGTGGTGAACCTGGGCATTGGCCTGCCCACCCTGGTACCTGCCTATCTGCCTGAGAGCGTACATGTTACCCTCCAGTCCGAGAACGGCATCATCGGCACCGGCGCTGTGACCGACGCAAACCGCGACCCCATCCATGTGGTGGACGCGGGCGGCTCCGCCTCCGCCGTGGGCAACGGCGGCAGCTTCATCGATTCTTCCGTCTCCTTCGGCCTGATTCGCGGCGGTCACGTGGACGCTACGGTTCTGGGCGGCCTTGAGGTGGACGAGGAGGGTTCTCTCTCCAACTGGATCATCCCCGGCAAGAAGATGCCCGGCATGGGCGGCGCTATGGATCTTCTGGTGGGCGCAAAAAACGTTATTGTCGCCATGGAGCATACCGCCAAGGGCGCTCCCAAGATCCTCAAGAAGTGCAAGCTCCCCTACACCGCGGTCAAGTGCATCACCAAGATCATCACCGAGATGGGTGTCATGGTGGTCACCGACAAGGGTCTTGTCCTCGCCGAGTATAACCCCGAGTTCACCGTGGAGCAAATTCAGGCTGCCACTGAGGCCACTCTGATTATCCCCAGCGACCTCAAACCCATGGTGTAATTGATTCTTCTGCTTTCAATGGTCGGCGCAACCGCGCCGGCCATTTTTATTTGCTCGCGCCTGTTTACACTTGCTTTTGAATCCGGTTGGACGTATGATGGTTCTATATCGCGTTTTTTACTTTTTAATGGTCAGAGGACAATTTATGAATCATGAGTTTTATATGCGCCGCGCCCTCGCGCTGGCGGAAGAAGCCATGTCCCATGGCGACGTGCCGGTGGGCTGCGTCATCACCGACGAGGCCGGTGTGATTCTGGGCGAGGGCCGCAACCGGCGGCAAATTTCCCACGACGCCACCGCCCACGCAGAAGTTCAGGCAATCCGGGAAGCCTGCGGGATGCTGGGGAGCTGGCGGCTGCGCAATGCGACCCTGTACGTCACTCTTGAGCCTTGTCCTATGTGCGCCGGAGCCATCATCAACGCCCGGATCGGAACCATCCGCTACGGCGCCCGGGAGGAGCAGTCCGGCTGTTGTGGCTCGGTACTCAATCTCTTTGAGGAACGGTTTCACCACCATCCAAAAATTTATGGCGGCCTCCTGGAAGCCGAGTGCGCCGGGCTGTTGCGGATGTTTTTTCAAACGCTCAGACCGGACGGAGGAGTGCCTGCCGAACCGCAAGACATTTAATTCTTTTGTAATAAATCACGTTTTTTTATTTAACAACTGTTTGTTACTATAATCTTGCAAGAGACAGTTTCTTTTCATTGTATCCTCTTTCCTTCAGCTACAGCCAGACGTATGGAGCAACGTCTGGCTGTTTGCTATTTTTTGGCGTTTAGCTGTGGGTCATGGAAATCTGTCTCCACAACTGGGTTTCTTTTTCTTGTCCGCGGCTTCTCGCCATGTTAAAATAAGAGCGATTCTCCGAAGTTCGGGGCACGAACTTCCGTGACAGCCTGTTTTTGTGATGATGATAAGGGAGGCCTTTTGATGGCTCGACTGGCAGAGCGTATTTCTGTGGCTGCGGGAAGAACTCCCGCGGATCTGGTTTTTAAACATGTCAGCTATGTGGATGTATTTAACCGCCGGGTTCAAACCGCTGACGTTGCTGTTTTTGACGGCGTTGTCTGCGGCGTTGGATGGTACCATGGAGAGCAGGAGTTAGACTGCACCGACCGGTTCCTGCTTCCCGGCTTCACGGATGCCCACGCTCATATTGAATCCTCCATGGTCACTCCGGCGGAATATGCCGCCGCTGTGCTTCCCCGGGGCGTCACCTCCGTAATTGCCGACCCCCATGAAATTGTCAACGTCTGCGGCGAGGCTGGCTTACAATTTATGCTGGACTCTGCCGCTTCCGTTCCCATGGACATTCATTTTATGCTTCCCTCCTGCGTACCCGCCGCTCCTGTGGGAACGCCGGGTCAGGTGATTGATGCCGCCGACACCGCCGCGCTGCTCCGCAAATATCCGGTTCTGGGCCTGGGTGAAATGATGAATTACGTCGGCCTACTGGCGGAGGATCCTGAGGTTCTGGCAAAGCTGGAGTCTTCCCCACTCACCGACGGACATGGGCCGCTGCTGTCCGGCAACGATTTAAACGCCTATTTAATGGGCGGGATTTTCACCGACCACGAGTGTTCCACCGCCGCAGAGGCGCTGGAGAAAATTTCTTGCGGGATGTACGTGCTGCTCCGTCAGGGTACGGGGGCAAAAAATCTGGCCAACCTGCTGGCCGCCGTCACGCCGGAAAACCTCCACCGCTTCTGCTTCTGCACCGATGACAAGCATGTCACCGAGCTTTTAACCGAGGGTACCATCGGCCACTGCGTCGATCTGGCGATCTCTTTAGGCATGGCACCCGCCGATGCGGTGACCATCGCCGCCTTCAACGCCCCTCGCTGCTACGGCTTGCGCCATCGCGGAGCCATTGCCCCCGGCTACGCTGCGGATCTGCTCCTCTGCGACACACTCTCCGCCGCCGCCATCCGTCAGGTCTACAAAGACGGTGTACTGGCTGCTGTGGACGGCGTTGCCTGCTTCTCCCCCGCTGCGGTCTTTTGCGGCGCAGTTTCCGACACGGTTCATATCGCGCCCATAGCCGAGGGGAACCTCGCTACACCCTTTGACCCCGCCAGGCCGGTGATTGAGACACTGCCGTTTTCTCTGCTGACCAAAAAAACCTACTGTACCGGCCCAGAAGGCCTTTCCCTCTGCGCGGTGGTGGAACGTCACCACGCCACAGGCAACATTGGAACCGCCTATGTGAAACATCTCCCCATCCATGGCGGCGCCGTGGCTCAGACCATCGGACACGACACTCATCATATCACTGTTGTAGGTGATAACGAGCCCGACATGCGTGCCGCAGTGGCGGCACTGGGTCAAGGGGGTGGAATCGCCGTGGTATCCGGTGGGATCACACTAGCGGCGCTCTCTCTGCCCATCGCCGGGCTTATGAGTGACCGCCCCCTTGCAGAGGCCGCCGCTTCCTATTCTGCCGTGGAGCAGGCTCTCGCCTCACTTTGCGGAGAAAATGCCGCGTCGCTGCTGATGCTTCTTTCCTTCCTTTCTCTTCCAGTGATTCCTGATCTGAAGCTCACTGATCTGGGGTTGGTGGATGTCGCAACCCAAACCTATCTGTAATCCGTCTCATGTTGTTTGTCTCCCGACCATGCTCCTTGCTCTTTTATTTAAAGGTGCTATGGCAAATGTTCAGTCTCACGGCATTCCGCAACGTCAGGAATGCCGCCTTTGCACTCCGCTGTTATTGTTTTTTCTAGTCTTTTCTGATAGAATACTGTCAGAAGGGAGTGATTCTTCTTATGAAGAAAAGGCTTTCACTTGTTCTATTATCTCTGCTTTTGCTGTTTACTTCCGCTCCTGCCTCCGCCAGCCTTCAATCCATTGACGCCTACTCCGATGTTCCTGTCTGGCATTGGGCCGCGTCCTATATTGAGGCGGCGGCAGAGGATGGCTTGATGGAAGGCACGGGAGACGGGCGGTTCGGCCTGGGCCAGACCATTGACCGGGCTTCTTTTGTCACGATACTGTGCCGCATGTTTGACTGGGAGTTGGTCACTCCGGATACTCCTTCCTTTGATGACTGCGGCTCCGATGACTGGTATTACCCTTATGTAGAAACTGCCCTAGCCCACGATGTCTTTTCCGGGGGAGCCTCTTTCTATCCTGATCAAGCCATTACCCGCCAGGATATGGCGGTTATGCTGGTACGGGGTCTTGGCTACGATACCCTGGCTCAGTCGCTTTCTGCCTCGTCGCCTTTTCCTGATGTCAGCGACGATGTTGGCTACATCTCCATCGCCTACCGTATCGGCATGATCACCGGCATTGAAAAAAATGGCCAGACGCTTTTTCAGCCAGATGCCAACGCTACCCGGGAGCAAGCTGCGGTTATGCTGATGCGTGTGTATGAGCGGTACACCTCCAAGGTGGATTGGCTGCACGGATTTTACGCGCTCTCCGCCTATTCCCAGATCGATTTGACCACTGAGATGGATGCCGTCTCCCTGGGCTGGTCTTATCTGACCACCGACGACAGCGGCAGTCCCTGGCTGAACACCACTTCAGAGAATGGAAACAGCTGGGCGGTTCCCGACGGCTACGAAATCGCCCTGGATTATTTTCAAGCCAACGGCACAGATTATAATCTCAACGTCTATTCCACTGACGACGACCTGCTGGCCTCGGCCGACAGCCGCGATGCCGCTGTTTCGGATATTGTCGCCGCCGCCGCGGCGTACAACGGCGTTACCATCGACTATGAAGAGCTGTTTGACTCCGATAAGGAAAACTTCACCGCATTCATGACCGCTCTGCGGGCGCAGCTGCCGTCGGATCAGCTCCTGTATGTTTGCGTCCCCCCCGTAACCTTAACGGAAGGCTATTACGACGGGTATGATTACCATGCCCTGGGTGAGCTCTGCGACAAGGTGATTTTAATGGCTCATGACTATCAGGTCTCCTCCCTCTCCGCCGACGCCGTGGGTACCGATCAGACCGACACCCCCCTAACCCCCTTTAAACAGGTGTATGCCGCTCTGGTGGCCATTACCGACAAGACCACCGGTGTCGCCGACGTTTCCAAAATCGCTTTAGCTATTTCTTTTTCCGGCGTGGCCTGGAATGTGGACAGCGATGGTCTTTTGCTCAGTCAGACGGCGGCCGTTCCCTCTCTCTCCACCATCTATTCACGATTGACCCAGTCGGACACGGTCATCGGCTGGTCCGATGTCTATCAAAATCCCTTTGCCGACTATACCACCGACGACGGCATATCCCATTATCGCCTCTGGTACGAGGATGCCCGCAGTGTAGAGGCAAAGGTTCGTCTGGCCAAGCTGTTCGGCATTACGGGAATCTCTCTCTGGCGCATCGGAACGATTCCAAATGGGGATGCTAGCGTATACTGGAATGTATGGGACACACTGCTGGCTGAGCGCTAAGCTGCCCGTCCCTGAGAGGAGCTTTCTATGCGTACTATGATGAAGCTTTCCCTGGGAGACGGCTTTGCAGCGGAACTTGGCTGGATGACATTGGGTTCTATTCTCATTGCAGTCGGCGATTACTTTTTTAAAATCCCCAATCACTTTTCCACTGGCGGGGTCTCGGGCTTGTCCATTCTTCTCGCAAGCCTGATTCCCGGTCTGTCCTCGGCTAATTTGATTTTAATCTTCAATCTGCTTCTTCTTTTGATTGGTTTTTTTGCTTTGGATCAGGAATTTGGTCTTCGCACCGTATATTGCACGGTTCTCTTTTCCGGCATTGTGCAGGGGCTGGATTTGATATTTCATCTTTCCGCCCCTCTGACCTCTCAGCCCATTCTGGAATTATTTTTTTCCGTGATTTTTCCCGCTGTTGGTGCCGGAATTTTATTCAATGTAGGCGCTTCTTCCGGCGGCACTGATATCGTGGCCTTGATTTTGAAAAAATTTACTTCCCTGGATATCGGAATTTCTCTGCTGTGCACGGATGTACTCATCGCGGGCGCTTCCTTCCTTGTATTTGGCATTGAGACTGGACTGTTCTCCCTGCTGGGCCTTTGTCTGAAATCGGTGTTGGTCGACACTGTGATCGAATCCTTAAACCGCCGTAAAAGCTTTTTGATCATCACCACGGAGCCTGATATCTCCTGTTCGTTTATCACCACGGTACTGCACCGTGGCGCGACCAAATGGCAGGCTGAGGGCGTTTTTTCCCACACCCCCCATTACATTGTGCTCACCGCGGTAAACCGTCACCAGGCCGTGACCTTGCGCCGCTACCTCAAGCAGCAAGACCCTCATGCCTTCTTGCTGATCACCAATTCCAGTGAAATTTTTGGAAAGGGCTTTTTGCGTTCATAAGCCGCATATAACTTATTTCAATCTTTTTATTTCCCTTTCCCTGTTTCGACATTTCCCATCCTCTTTCAGGTGGTATTATTTGGATATTACGAAAGAGGAGGGTTTTTCATGTCAACTGTGCAGGCTGCCGCCCGATATGCATCTAATCAGATTCTCTTTTTGCCCACCCGTGACATCCTTCCTAATCCTCATCAGCCACGTATTCAGTTCTCTCCTGACGGCTTACAGGAATTAGCGGACAGTATCTCTCAGCACGGTATTTTGCAGCCTCTTACTGTTCGCCGCACCGACCGGGGCTGGGAGCTCATCGCGGGAGAGCGCCGTCTGCGCGCGGCGCATCTGGCCGGTCTTCAGGAGGTTCCTTGCGTCAGTGTGGAAGTGAACGGCGCGGAATCTTCCATTTTGGCGTTGATCGAAAACCTACAACGCAAAGATTTGGATTTTCTTGAGGAAGCCATTGCTCTGGCCCGTCTGATTGACCTTTATCAGCTATCTCAGGAAGAAACTGCCCGAAAACTGGGAAAATCCCAGTCTGCTATTGCCAACAAACTTCGTCTCCTGCGGCTTTCTCCCGCCGTACTTCAGTTGCTTCGTGATCATGGATTTACTGAACGGCATGCCCGAGCTTTATTGCGACTGCCAGAGGATCTTCAGTCCCCCACAGCATCCTATCTTGTGGAACGAAAGTTCACGGTAGCTCAGACAGATGAGCTTGTGGAATCTATTTTAGCGCGATGCTCCGATTCTTCCGCTGAACTCCCCTTACCGGAGCCAACGCCTTCTCCTCGCCGTAAGACTACTTATGTCATCAAGGATGTCCGCATTTTTTTAAACTCCATTCAGCATAATATCTCCATTATGCGTCAGGCCGGCATTTCGGCAGTTTATGAAAAGCAGGATACCGACGATTCTATTTTACTTACCATTAAGATTCCCAAACACGCCTGATTCCTCCTTTCTCGCAAGCCTGTGGGCACCAAATGTTTCACGTGAAACATTTGGTGCCTTTTTTGTTTTTCAGCCGCTCAAAGACCCTTGTATTTTATACACAAAACGTCTATAATAGATTCTATTGGACAGGCCCCGGTTTTATTGACAGTTTTTGCTCGACATGTTGATATTACGGGACATGACGGCAGGACTCCTCCCCGATTCGCAACCCGATACATGCAAAGGTAGGTATATTATGGGTAAAATTGTTTCCGTGGTGAACCAAAAGGGCGGCGTTGGAAAAACGACGACATGCGTTAATTTGGCGGCATGCCTGCATGACTTGGGTTTAAATGTCTTGCTGTGTGATTTTGACCCGCAGGGTAACGCTACCTCCGGTCTTGGAATTGATAAAAACAGTGTGACACCCTCTATCTACGAGGTCTTGATTACGCAAGCCGATGTGCGGCGCGCCATTGTCCCCACAGCCTGGTGTGATGTTTTGCCCGCCAACAAATCTTTGTCCGGCGCAACGGTGGAATTAATCGGCATGGAGCGGCGGGAATATTTGCTGCGATCGGCATTGGTAAAAGTTGCGCCTGAATACGATTATATTTTAATCGACTGTCCTCCTTCTCTGGAACTTTTAACCCTTAACGCACTCTGCGCAGCCGAATCTGTTCTCGTTCCTGTTCAATGCGAATATTACGCGCTGGAAGGGCTCTCCGATTTACTCTCCACCGTTCGCATTGTCAAACGCTCGTTGAACCTTCAATTAGAGCTAGAGGGTGTGGTTCTCACCATGTTTGACGGTCGTACCAATTTAGGTATGCAGGTAGCGGAAGAAGTCAAACGCCATTTCCCCGGGAAGGTTTATACCTCCGTGATTCCACGGAACATTCGGTTGTCGGAGGCCCCAAGTCACGGCAAGCCTATCATCGCCTATGACAAGACTTCCCGTGGGGCGGAAGCTTATCAGAACCTGGCTCAGGAAGTCTTTCAAAAGAGTAAATCCTATTCCGCTGTATAGACCTTCATTTTTTGGGCATATTGTTTCACGTGAAACATAGCCATATTTCCAGAAAGGATTGATCACATGGCACATGAGCGCGGCCTTGGGAAAGGTCTCAGTGCCCTTCTTGGCGATGCCGCCTTGCAGCAGCAGGAATCATCGTCTCTTTTGCTACCCATTTCTCAGGTTCAACCAGGACTAAACCAACCGAGAAAACATTTTGATGACGATGCACTGCACGATCTCTCAGATTCCATCGCGGAACACGGAATTATTCAACCTTTGACAGTACGCCGTCTCTCCTCTGGGTACTATCAGATCATTGCCGGAGAGCGTCGCTGGCGCGCGGCAAAACTCGCGGGTCTGACTGAAGTTCCCGCCGTCATCATTGAAGCGGACGACCGAAAAGTGATGGAACTCGGCCTCATTGAAAATCTTCAACGGGAGGACTTATCTCCTATGGAAGAGGCTGAAGGCTATCACAGTCTGATGGAGGATTATGGCCTCACACAAGAGGAATTGGCAAAACGGATGGGTAAATCCAGATCTGCCATTGCCAACACATTGCGACTTTTAGCACTACCAAAAGAAGTTCGCGAATTTGTGGAAGCTGGTCAGCTGACACCCGGTCATGCCCGTGCTGTCTTGTCTGTCTCCGGTGAAACCGCGCAAATTCAACTGGCTCAGCGGATTGTCTCAGGCGAATTATCAGTCCGCCAGGCGGAATCACTGTCAAAACGGATCGCCGACACAGCAAAAGCTGAAACGGCAGAAAAACCAACCAATACGAATGATCATATTTTTTATTTAAAAGAGGTTGAAAAGGATCTTTCTTCTCGTTTTGGGAGAAAAGTGTCAATATCATCCGGCAGGAAAAAAGGAAAATTAGAATTGGAATTTTATAATTCCGAAGATCTGGACACATTATTAGAGTTGCTCAGCATGGTTTCCTCAAAAAAGGGGGACTATGTGAGGTGAAACTGGCAAAGTCGAATGTCTCGGAAATAGAACCATCCCAAACAACAACAGCCGAAGCGAAAAAGCCATGTAAAAAAAACTCAGTTTTTCTCTATCTATCCCTCCTTTTTATTGTAGCCTTTTTCCTTTTGCTTCTCTCCTATCTCATGCAACAGCGAACCAACGACGCCATTAATGGCATACAAGAGACCGTACAGAGCTTCCAGACTATCAATGATCTCTATGAAAACACGCAGGACTTGGAAACTCAGCTGGCGGACGCTAACGATCAGATTGATGCGCTTCAAAATCAGCTCACTGACGTAGAATCGCAGTTAACGGCCGCTCAGAAAGAATTAGAAACGACTAAATCTGCGCTGCAACAGGCTCAGGATACGATCAACGGTCAAGCCGCTTCTGATATCGAAGCCAACACGACTCCGTGATTCAATGTTTCACGTGAAACAAAACAGAACTTTTCGAGGTGTCATCCATGTTAGATATAAAACTTATCAAAGAAAACCCGGATCAAGTAAAAACCCGTCTTCGGGCCAAGGAAATCCCCTGTGACGAACAAATTGACCGTATTCTTACGCTGGATAAGGCGCGCAGAGATCTTATTTTTGAAGTGGAACAGTGGAAAGCGGAACAAAATAAAGTCTCTAAAGCGATTCCTGATATGAAAAAAAAGGGTGAGGACACTGCCCCCGTGTTTACCAAAATGTCCGCGCTGAAGGAAAGTATCGCCGCAAGTGACGCCAAACTGAGGGAAATCGAAGGTGAATATCAACTTTTGATGCTCTCTCTTCCCAATCTGCCTGATGACGACCTGAAGACAGGCGGAAAAGAAAATAATGAACCCCTGCGCTACTATGGAGAGCCTCATAAATTCGATTTTACACCTCTGCATCATGTGGATCTCTGTACGAACTTGGGTCTCATTGACTATCCCAGAGGAGCTAAGCTTGCTGGCTCCGGATTCTGGATTTACCGCGGCCTGGGTGCCCGGCTGGAGTGGGCGCTCCTCAATTACTTCATCGACACCCATCTGGCGGACGGCTATGAATTGGTACTTGTTCCCCATATGCTGGAGTATCAGTGCGGTGAGACGGCGGGGCAATTCCCGAAATTTGCCGATGAAGTCTATAAAATCGAAAATCCAACCGACGAGCGGATGCATTTTATGCTTCCTACAGCAGAAACCGCCCTTGTCAATCTGCACCGAGATGAAATTCTCGCCGAGGCCAATTTACCCCGCAAATATATCAGCTATACGCCCTGCTTCCGCCGTGAGGCGGGCTCAGCCCGTGCTGAAGAGCGCGGCATGGTGCGGGGACATCAGTTCAACAAAGTGGAGATGGTGCAGTACACCAAGCCTGAAGACTCCCCTGCCGCTTTTGAAGAACTTGTTAACAAGGCTGAAAATTTGGTCAAAGGTCTTGGCTTCCACTTCAGAACTGTAAAGCTGGCGGCAGGAGATTGCTCCGCTTCTATGGCCCGCACCTACGACATTGAAATCCAGATTCCCTCTATGAACGGCTACAAAGAGGTATCCTCGGTTTCCAACGCCAAAGACTATCAGGCTCGACGCGGTAATATGCGCTTCCGCCGTGAATCTACAGGAAAACCGGAGCTTCTTCACACGCTGAATGGTTCCGGCCTGGCTACCAGCCGCATCTTCCCTGCCCTTGTGGAGCAAAACCAGCTCAAGGACGGTTCCGTCAAAATACCGGAAGTCCTGCAAAAATACTTGGGCGGGCTGGAAGTCATCACAGCGGGAACGTAAGCCATGGAAAACCATCAGCCAAAACACGAAGACGCTGTGCCAGAAGCGCAGCCAAAGCAATTCTCCTCCCCCGATACACCGCCACCGGACAAAGTCCCATACACCCCCGCTTCACCGCAAAAGAGAATTTGGGCGTGGGTTGGGGTGGTCTATATGATCATTATTATCCTGCTGTTCAATTATCAATTGTCGCACGGTAAAATGATCCTGGGCATTACCGGAATCATGCTGGCACCAGCCATTGGCGGCTTTGCAGCTCAATTTGCATATCTTTTTATCAAAAATAAAAACCTGTCCACGCGATTGGCAATGCTGCTGTTGATTTTGTTGTGTGCGGCTGCCATCGTAATTTGTCTGTTACAGGGCATCTCAGCCTTACTCTCCAACCTTTCAGGGGGGGGTTAATCATGAGGGAACTCATCCAAAGCGGACTGGACGCCCTCGGCTTAGCTCCGCCCCCCAGAGCAGTCGAACAGTTGGAGCAATATAGTCTGTTGCTCCAAGAAAAAAATCAAGTAATGAATCTCACCGCGATCACTGACCCGACAGAAATTGTTCAACTGCACTTCTTAGACTGTGCCGCCATTCTTGGCTGTTGCAACCTGGAAGGCCGCACTCTGATTGATGTGGGCACAGGCGCGGGCTTCCCCGGGCTGGTATTAAAAATACTTGTCCCGTCACTGAAGCTGACGCTGCTGGATGGTCTGCAAAAACGGCTGACATGGTTGGAAGAAGTGTGTAAAGTATTATCCCTTTCCGACGTCACATATTGTCATGCCCGGGCAGAAGACCGAGGCCACGATGCCCAGTATCGCCAGCAATTTGACTATGCCACCGCAAGAGCGGTCGCGGATCTCAAAATATTAGCGGAGCTATGCCTGCCCTTTGTTAAGACAGGCGGAAATTTTTTAGCAATGAAAACCGCCGACTGCCAGCAGGAGGTGGACGCAAGCATACCGTCCATTATCGGGCTGGGTGGCATGCTGATGTCACCTCACCAATACACCATTCCGGGAACTGCAATTGCAAGAACTATCATTCGTATTGAAAAACAAAGCGAAACCCCCTCAAAATATCCCCGGCGTTGGACTAAAATGCAAAATGAATCACTCTAATTTCCATTTTTTATGAAGTAATTACGAAAACTGCATTGAATTTTAAAACTATTTATGTTATTATTAGCAATATCGATACGTCCGCACACCCGTCCGGCGGCCGAATGACCGCTGACGCGCGGGCAGATGCATTCTCTTCAACTATAAGCGCGTGGTCGGCACAGCAAGCACAACAGAGGAGGGATGTTATGGGCACGGTGGTAACAATTACCTCCGGAAAAGGCGGAACCGGCAAAACAACGGTGACTGCCGCTCTGGCGTCCCGTCTTTCCGCCTTGGGAAAGCAAACTCTCTGCATTGATATGGACTGCTCCATGCGAAATCTGGATCTGGCGCTGGGTCTGAGCGACCGCGCGGTGATGAATTTTATTGACGTCATTGAAAACCGGTGCACCTTAGACGATGCCGTCGTGCCCCACCCCAAAGCGCAAGGACTTTATTTTCTTTCCGCCCCCGCGTTTGCTTCTGGGGAACATATCACCGAATCGCAGATGAAACAGCTGACGGCAGAAGCGGCTCGTCAATATGATTATGTACTCCTGGACTCTCCGGCCGGCCTGGGCCACGTCTGGAATCTCTCCACCTGCCCGGCGGACGTGATTGTCGTCGTAGCGAATACCGACCCCTATTCCCTGCGGGACGCTTCCCGTGTGGCCGCCGAGCTCTCTGCCATCAAAGCTGATCTGCGGCTCGTGGTCAATCGTGTTCAGCCAAAGATTCTGCGGAAATTAAGACTCACCATCGACGATGCCATCGATCAAACGGGACTGCCTCTTCTGGGTCTGATTCCGGAGGACACCTCCCTCATCCTGGAAATCGGAAAAGGAAGATTTCCCGTCTTTTCTCTCTATTCAAAAGCGGATACCGCCTGCCGTAATATCGTAAAACGTTTGATTGGTCAAAGCGTTCCCCTCTGCCGGCTGTAGGCAACCAGAATCCTCCGCATGATCGACCGCAGATCAAAATTCACGCAAACGCTTACCCGCCCGGCGTGGTTTTTCAGGGATCTGCGCCTCAAATAGAAAGGATGATCGCCCGTGAATATCGCAATTTTGTGCCATGATCGGAAGAAAGAATTAATGGTTCAGTTTTGCATTGCATACTGTGGAATCTTAGCGAAACACAGCATCTGTGCCACCAATACCACCGGCCGCCTGGTATCGGAAGCAACGGGGCTTCCCATTCAACTCTATCTTTCCCACGCTCACGGAGGAAGCCAGCAGATCGGTGCCCGCATTGCCTATAACGAGATAGACATGGTCTTATTCTTTTCCGATCCCCAATCCCATGATCTGGATGCTGACATTGGATATATCACCCGTCTCTGCGACCAATATAACATCCCCTTTGCCACCAATGTGGCAACCGCCGAGATGCTGATTCACGGTCTGGCCCGAGGCGATCTCGACTGGCGCAATATTGTTAATCCTAAAAAATAAAAGCACCGCGACGACGGGGCATGAGTACCCCTCACACCGCCGGACAGAGAGAACCGCCCTGCCTTCCTGCAGGCGCTGAAAGCAGTTCACGGCAGAGCGTGGGAGAAGACGGCACCAGCAGTGGGTTCGGAAACGGACGCGGTTTCCCCTTCCGCACAAAAAGGGCAGAGCGCCTGCTTGCAGGCTGAACATGGGTGGCACCACGAAGTGCGCGCGCGCTTTCGTCCCGTGACAGGCGGGGTGAAAGTGCGCTTTGTCATGTCAACGGAACATTATTTTTACAATCAGTAATATATGAGAGGAATTATACAATGGAACAGATCAAACCCCGTACACTGTCCGGCTTCATGGAGCTGTTGCCACAGCAGCAGGTACAGTTTGAGCGGTTTTTAAACACCCTGCGAACAACCTACTCCCTTTACGGTTTCACTCCGCTTGATACCCCTATTATTGAAGCTACGGAGGTCTTGCTGGCAAAGGGCGGCGGTGAAACAGAAAAGCAGATCTACCGTTTTACCAAAGGCGACAACGATCTCTCCCTGCGCTTTGATTTAACGGTGCCGCTGGCCAAATACGTCGCCCTTCACTACGGAGAGCTTACTTTCCCCTTCCGCAGGTTTCAAATCGGGAAGGTCTACCGGGGTGAACGATCTCAGCGGGGGCGCTTCCGGGAGTTTTACCAGGCCGACATCGACGTCATTGGCGACGGTGCCCTTGATCTGTCCAACGAAGCGGAAATCCCCTCTATTATCTACAAAACCTTCACCGCCCTTGGACTAAAACGGTTCAAAATTCGAATCAACAACCGCAAGGTACTAAACGGTCTGTTTGAGTTATTGGGCCTGAAGCAGCAGGCAGGCGACGTGATGCGCACCGTGGACAAGCTGGAGAAAATCGGACGGGAAAAGGTCATCGCCACACTCACCGATGAATTTCATGTGTCTGCGGAAGCCGCCGGAAATTTACTCCATACCCTGGAATCCACCGATCCTCTTAACGCGCTGGAATACTATCGCGGCAAGAACAATCTGCTGGATGAGGGCCTGAATGAGCTGGCGCGCGTGGCGCATTATATGGAGGCTTTCGGCGTTCCCAGCGACCATTTTGTCATCGACCTGACCATAGCCCGAGGTCTGGACTATTACACCGGAACCGTCTATGAAACCGTGATGCTGGATCATCCCGAGATCGGTTCTATTTGCTCCGGCGGCCGCTATGATAACTTAGCGGAATATTACACCGACAAACAACTTCCTGGAGTCGGAATCTCCATCGGTCTGACCCGTCTGTTCTTTGTTTTAGAGGATCAGGGCTATCTGAATGGAGACATGCTCACCGCTCCAGCCGATGTTCTGATTCTTCCCATGACCGATGATTTCAGTCCGGCGATTTCGCTAGCCACCGCTTTACGGGACGCTGGTATCCGCACCCAAATCCACGGCGAGCAAAAGAAATTTAAGCAAAAGCTCTCCTATGCCAATAAGCTGGGCATCCCCTACGCAGTCTTTTTGGGGGAGGACGAGCTGAACAGCGGACTAAATACGCTAAAAGATTTCACCACAGGAGAACAGAGCTCTCTGGATACCCAAACCATGATAGCGCTGATCCAAGCGGGGCTCAAGGAAAAAAGCAAAGGCACCCCCATTCAGGAGAAAGAATCCACTCTGTAAAAGCGTCATAATTGTAATATTTTTATTAATTATTACGATTTGTTTTTATCTTTGGGTATAAAAGCAATCAACTAGTGGTCAGCTGTCACACCGGTCTAGCGTATAGTACAAACAGTGTCGGGATAATACAGACGCTGTTTAACCCGAAATATTCCCCTTCGCGGGTTTTTCACAAGGGAAAACACACAATATTGCATAACAAATAGCTATATCACAAGTATATTATACAAATTGGAGTTGATTATAGATGGACACTCTTCAACAATTCCACCGCAGCGGCTACTGCGGCGGCTGGCGCATTGGTGACACCGGGACAACCATCTCCGTCTGCGGTTGGGTACAGCGGCAGCGGGATTTGGGCGGACTGATTTTCATCGATCTGCGTGACCGCACCGGATTACTGCAATTAGCCTTTGACGATTCCACCGACAGAACGGTGTTTGAAGCGGCCGCCGCCCTCCGCAGTGAATATGTGATTGCCGCCACCGGAGTCCTGCGGGAACGGGAAGCCAAGACAGACAAGATTCCCACCGGCGATGTGGAACTGTATGTCACCGAACTCCGCCTGTTGGCAAAATCGGAAACGCCGCCTTTTGAAATTGTGGAGAACAGTCAGGTCAATGATATGCTGCGGCTGAAATACCGCTATCTTGACCTGCGCCGCCCCGATATGCAGCGGATCATTGCCATCCGCCACAAGGTCACCAAAATTGCCCGTGATTACTTTGACGAGTGCGGCTTTTATGAAATTGAAACCCCCATGCTTCAGAAATCCACGCCAGAGGGAGCGAGAGATTACCTGGTTCCCTCCCGCATCCATCCCGGAAAATTTTATGCCCTCCCTCAGTCCCCTCAGCAATATAAACAGCTTTTAATGCTCTCCGGCTTTGACCGCTATATGCAGATTGCCCGCTGCTTCCGCGATGAAGATTTACGGGCAGACCGTCAGCCCGAATTTACCCAGATTGACCTTGAGATGTCCTTCATCACCGAGGACGATATTATCGCGATCAACGAAGGGTTTTTAAAGCGCCTGTTTAAGGAGACCCTGAATCTGGACATCGAAACTCCCTTCCTTCGGATGCCCTACGCGCAGGCCATGAACCGCTTCGGCTCCGACAAGCCCGACCTGCGGTTTGGGCTGGAGCTTGTGGATATTTCCGACCTGGTGGAGCACTGCGGCTTCCAGGTATTCACCGATCCTATCAAGAGCGGAGGCTCCGTACGGCTGATCTGCATTCCCGGCGGCGGCGACGCGCTGCCCCGGAAAAAGATTGACAGCCTTGTGGACTATGTAAAAACCTACCGGGCCAAGGGGCTGGCCTGGCTGAAGCTGACGGCGGAGGGGGCTACCTCCTCCTTCTCCAAATTTATGACTGAGGAAGAGCTATCCGCCATTACCTCACGGGCCGGGGCCAAAACCGGCGACCTGGTTCTGATTGTCGCCGACAGCAGCAACGATATCGTGTTTGCCGCCCTCGGCGCGCTGAGGTGCGAGGTCGCCCGGCGGCTGGAGCTGATTCCTAAGGATGTTTACCGGTTCCTCTGGGTAACGGAATTCCCAATGTTTGAATTTTCCGAGGAGGAAAACCGCTTCGTTGCAAAGCACCACCCCTTCACCGCCCCCATGGATGATGATGTGGCTCTGCTGGAAACCGACAAGGCCGCCTGCCGCGCCAAGGCATATGATGTGGTGCTCAACGGACAGGAAATCGGCGGCGGCTCCATCCGCATCAGTACCCCGGAAATCCAACAGGCCATGTTCCGGGCTCTTGGCTTTACTGACGAGGACGCGCAGGAGCGCTTCGGCCACCTGATCACGGCATTCCAGTATGGGGCGCCGCCTCACGGCGGGTTGGCCTATGGCCTTGACCGACTGGTGATGAACGTGGCAGGGACGGAAAACATCCGTGATGTCATAGCCTTCCCCAAAGTACAGAACGCTTCGGAGCCTATGACCTCCTGCCCCGACGTGGTGGACAGCAAACAGCTGAAGGAACTGTCCATTGCCATAACAAGCACAGAGCCTGAACAATTGCAAGCAACCTAAAATAATCGAGTCCATTATGCTCTGAGCAGTACGCCTTATCGCCTAACAAGTGATAAGGCGTACTTTTTCTGTCTTCCGACACCATGTAAATTTGAACATGGACAAAATAAAGATAAACTTTAAACAAATGATACTGTTAACGCTTTGTTTACAATCATCCAGAAATATTTCAGGGCATTTTCAGTGAAACGTAGTAAGCTGAAACCGTTCCAGCCAGTAAGAACCTTTTGAAAGGAGCTTTTTCTCATGATTTCTACTCCAAAACGACGGATTACCTCCGTTCTTGTAAGCTTATCGCTGATTGCATCCATGACCGGCGCGTCACTGGCGGCCAGCACCTCCACTTCTGACAGCTCAACCTCCTCCAGCACCAGCGACACATCGCCGGAGCTTCTTCAGGACGGTGGCGCATCTTCCTCCTCCGCCAGCGTCAGCTTCTCGGATGTTGCCGGCACCGACTGGTTTTATGAGGCAGTCAGTGCCGTAGCCTCCCTGGGCATTATGACCGGCAGTGACGGCACTTTCTCCCCCGACTCCGTCATCACAAAGAGCGCGTTCATTCAGGCGCTGTACACGGCGTGTTCCTCTCCGTCTGTAACAGCAACTTCGACCTCCTTTACCGACGTATCCTCCAGTGATTCCTACTACACTGCGGTTCTCTGGGCGGTGGAAAACGGAATTCTTGATGATACCGACGACACTCTGTTTAACCCCTCCGCATCGCTGACCCGTGAAACCGCGCTGACCTTCATTTACCGTGCCGCCGACCTTCTGGGTCTGACCCTCACGGAAGGCGACTCAAGTACCCTCTCCTCTTACAGCGACAGCGGCTCTGTCAGCAGTGAGTCCAACACGGCAATCTCGGCGCTGGTCGCCACCGGAATCGTCCAGGGGAATTCCGACGGTACCCTCTCTCTTTCCGATGAATTGACCAACGCTCAAGTGGCAACTATTTTCTACCGTATTCTGGGCGGCTCCGGCGGATCATCTGAACAAATGGACGTACCTCCCGGCGGCAGCTTTGGCGGCTCGTCCACTGTGACTCAGGGCAGTTACGCCAATCTGATCGACTCGGATACCACCATAGACGGTACCACCTATACCTCCACCGGGGACGATGAAAACGCGCTGCGGGTTTCCGATGCCACTGTTGAGCTGGACAACATCACCGTCAGCAAGACCGACGGCACCTCCTCCAATACTGAAAACGGAGACTTTTACGGCGTTAATGCCGGCCTGCTGGCAACCGACGGCGCCAACGTCACCATTAACAACGCAACAGTGAACACTTCCGCCCAGAACGGAAATGGCGTGTTCAGCTACGGCGAGGGCACTGTGGTCACCATCAGCAATTCCACCATCAATACCACCGGCAACAACTCCGGAGGCATCCAGACCACAGGCGGCGGCACCACCTATGCCTACGCCCTGAATGTTACCACACAGGGCAACTCCTCCGCGGCAATCCGCAGCGACCGGGGCGGCGGCACCGTGGTAGTGGACGGCGGAACCTACACCACCAGCGGCACCGGCTCTCCCGCTGTCTACTCAACGGCGGACATCACGGTCAAGAATTCAACCCTCACCGCCAACAATTCAGAGGGACTGGTCATTGAGGGTGAGAACTCCATCGCGCTGGAAGACTGCGATGTCAGCGGCAATATGTCCGGCACCTACGGAGACGATTCCAGTGAAAATATCCACACCGTCATGATTTATCAGAGCATGTCCGGCGATGCGGATGTGGGTACCTCCTCCTTCTCCATGACAGGCGGTTCGCTGGTCAGCAATAACGGAGACATGATTTATGTGACAAATACCGACTGCACCATTTATCTCTCCGATGTCGACCTGACTCTTGCCGACAACAGCGATAACCTTCTGGTTGTGGAAGGCAATTCCAGCAGCCGCGGCTGGGGTACCGCCGGATCCAATGGCGGCAACGTGGAATTCACCGCCGATGGCCAGACCCTCACCGGGAATATCATCGTGGATACCATCTCCACCCTTGATTTCACCCTGAGCAACAGCTCCGTGTTTACCGGAACCATTACCATTGAGGATAACGCGGCGGGCGGCACGGCTGTCAGCGACAACGCGGATGTCACCATCGAAGCCGGTTCCACCTGGAACCTCACCGGCGACTCCACCGTCAGCACACTGACCAACAACGGTACTATTAACTTTAACGGCTACACCATCACACTGGCCGACGGAACCGTTCTGAGCGACTAACTGCAATAAACAAATCAAGATCAGACCCAGCCGGATAAACCGGCTGGGTCTGATCTTATAAAAACTGTTTTATTGAGCTAATGAAATAAACCAAGAAAGCAGCTCAGGCTTCTTTTCCGCCGTCCCCTCCGCTTTGTGGTTTCCCGCGGTATGGACGGCGATATCTTTGCTTCTTATTTTTTGGGGTATTCAGCTTCGGAGGCGTGTTTGGCACCGGCGCGGAACTCTCCGCTGTTTTCTTTTCCTGAGGCTGTTTCCCTCCGGGTCTGCTTTTTTTCCCATCTCCATAAGTCGGTTTTTTACCTTCCGCCTGATGCTCCGGCTTACCCGTCAAGCCATCTGAACGCCCTTTCCGAGCTTCAGCTGCTGCAGCATCTCTGCTTTCCGATCCCTTTTCCTTTTCGCCGGCAATTACTTTTTTGCCGTCACCATTGCTTCGAGTCTCTCCCCCGCCCCGCTGGCCGTCATTCTTTTGCCTCCGGCCTGCGGTATTTTTCCTTCTGTCGCCAGTTCTTCCTCTGGCGTCACTCTCTTCCGATCCGTGCTCATAATTCTTTTGAAAAATGGACTCTAAGGCTGAAGAAAGCGGGGAAACCGGTTTGACCACAGCGGGAGCTTCCGCATCGGGCACAAGCCGCAGCTTGGCCAGCTCGGCCTTGGCGGGAGCCACATATCCCTCAGGCCGCTTTCCCTTTCCATTTCGAACAATATGAATCTCGGCATTCGAATAGATTTTGGGAGCATCATCGCTGTCTTCAATATGAACCTTAACCTGTTCCCTCAGCAAATTTACAGAAGTAACCGTACCAACACCGTCCGGCGTCTCGACAAAAGACTCCACCCTCGGACAGCGGCGAACCGCATCCTCATAGGCGTCCTGTTCATATTTTAAGCAGCACATCAAACGCCCGCAGGTGCCGGAAATTTTGGTAGGGTTCAAGGAGAGATTCTGAGTTTTCGCCATTTTGATGGACACAGGCTGAAATTCTCCCAAAAAGCTGGAACAGCAAAACGGTTTGCCGCAGATTCCCAGCCCGCCGAGCATCTTTGCCTCGTCACGCACGCCAATTTGACGCAATTCAATTCTGGTATGAAAGGTCGCGGCCAAATCCTTAACCAGTGCGCGAAAATCCACACGGTTTTCCGCCGTGAAAAAAAACAACAGCTTACTGCCCTCAAAATTCTGCTCTACAGAAACCAGTTTCATATCCAACTGGTGCTCCAGAATTTTTTCCTGACAGGTTATGAAAGCCTGCTGCTCCCGCTCCTTGTTCTTCCGTATGACCTCCAGGTCATGCTCTGTGGCGGAACGGATGACAGGTCGCAGAGGCTGCACGACCTCCTGATCCTCAACCTCCCGGTTTCCCTGGACACATTCTCCATATTCCAACCCTCTGGAGGTTTCAACAATTACGCCCTGTTCCGGGGTAAATGTCACCCCCACCGGGTCAAAATAATATTGCCTGCCGCCGTCCTTAAACCGGACACTGATAATTTCCGTCATATTATCCTCCACGATATTGAGTTGTCAACATATAATTTCATGGTACGCACAATTAACCGCATTTCCGAGCGCGTAACGGCGCAACAGGCGGCAGTCGAATCAGTCTGATCCACATTTTTCAGAAAACGCGCTTTCTACGTTCGGCCGAAAGCAACGCATAGCCAAGCGGCTGACAGAAGCATGTCTATCAAACTAACATCGTACGTCTACACATCCCGGACAACCAACCACCCTGTCAGATGTCCAACCCCGACATAAAATCCAAGCGCGGCTCGGATTTTTCCCAGTTTCTCCAAGAGGGGGAGAACCTGAGCCGGATGCTCCGGCAAGCGGTTCGAAAGAGCCTCCATAACCCCACCGAGAAAACCATCAAACTCATCCCGGTCCATCTTCTCAAGGGGAACACCGGCCTCTAACAACGAAAGAGGATCTGCCCACAGCAGCTTGTCCGCAAAGCTGTCCGCCTCAGCGGTGATGTTCCCGGAACGGGTTTCTTCCCTCTCTCCGGACAGCAGAATACTCTCACAACGGGATTGTACCGTCGGCAAAAGCTTTTCCCTGCTTTCCGAGAGAAACAAAAAAAAGGCGTAAGGGGGACCTTCCTCTAACACTTTCAACAGCGCGTTTTGTGCCGTCAGGTTCATTAAATCGGCATGGGGAAACAAATATACCTTTCGGCGCGCCTCATTGGGCAGAATAAAAGCATCCGCCCGGACTTCCCTCGCCTGAGCGGCCGTCATACTTTTCCCCGGTTCCCCATCGACCGTCATGATATCCGGGTGTATTCCCTCCGCCGCTTTCCGGCAGGCCGCGCAATGACCACATGGCACATCCTCCGGCGCAGTACAGACACGGGCCGCGGCAAGCCAGTTTGCAAGCTGCAGCCGATCCTCCCAAGCTCCGCCGCACAAAAGAAACGCATGAGATAGGGTTCCAGCCGCAAGACGGCGGCGCAGTGTACGATAAGGTTCTGCATCCATATCAGAATCGCTCCACCTGCTCGACATCCAGGACAAAAATTGTCGCACCTCCGACTGTTACTTCAATAGGAGCACTGGGAAAATAGCCATAGCTGATTTCCGAATTTGTTGGCATGATCTGCTTGCGGCTGTGGCAATATTCTTTGATCAAACCAATGACCTGCTCCACCAAATGTTCCTCAACACCCACCAGAAGAGTGACATTCCCGGCCATTAAAAATCCACCGGTAGTAGCCAGCCTTGTGGAAGAAAAACCGTTTTTGGCAAGAGCCTTGATTACGTCGCCCGCGTCATCATGGTTTACAATGGAAAGCACCAGCTTCATAAACGATTCCTCCGTCCTGAACATAAACTTATCAAATAATTCACCCCACAGGGTGCAGGAAGCCTACTATTACATTATAACCCATTCGTTTAAAATATGCGAGAATTATTTTGTACAGCCATAGCAAAAAAGCAGGACGGGGAATCAGCTTCCCGCCCTGCTCAGAGTCACCAAACAAGCTCAATGAAGCTTATCCGCTGCCAGAAGTTCATTTTTCAGGAGAAAAGGCCACAACGGTTCTGCGGTGAGGCTCCACTCCGGTAGAATAAGTGGAGATATTGGGAACCTCCTGCAACGCGGCGTGAATCACATGGCGTTCGTAGGCATTCATAGCCTCCAGCGTCACATTGCGGCGGTATTTTACTACCCGGGCGGCGGTTTTTTCCGCCAGCCGCTGCAGCGCTTCTTCCCGTTTCGCGCGGTAATTCTCCGCGTCCAGGCGAATGCGAACGCGTTTGGAACGGGTATGGTTTACCGCATAACCGGTCAGCTGCTGAATCGCGTCCAAGGTCTCGCCACGGCGCCCAATCAATGAACCCAGGTTTTCACCTTCCAGAACCACGTCATAGCTCTCTTCATCCCCGTGGGTAACAACGGCCTGAGCCGAAATCTCCATGTGCTGGAACAATCCATCCAAAAATGAAGTAATCTGAATGGAAACTTCATCCTGATCCGTGGATGGCTCCGACGCGGCAGCCGGCCTTTTTAAAGGCACCGCCGACTGCTTCTTTTGTTCCGGAGGTTTCGCAGCATAAGGTTCTGTTTTGACCGGCTGGGATTTCGTGACGGGAATTTCGGCTTTAACGGGCTGCGGCACTTCATCTGGAACTTCGTAACTGACGCGAACCTTCGCGGGAGTACTGCCAATTCCCAAAAAACCGGCCTTGGCACGACCTATGATTTCAACCGAAACATCATCCCGCTCCAGCCCCAGCTGAGAGAGCGCTGCGGCAATGGCGTCGTCTTCATTTCTGCCGGTGGTTTCAATGTATTTTAACATAGAACCTCACTCCTCCTTGCCATTCGTTGTGTCAGTTGCGTCCTCCATATGTTCAATTTCGCTCTCCGCCGAATCAGAGATTTCCCCTTCTTCAACCGTGCTATCAAACTCGGCGCTCTCCGCCGCGGGAAGCTCCGCATATTCCTCCGCGGTGAGCACGTCTGCTTCCGCCTCGCTCTGCTCATTCAAGCCCGCCTGCAGCTGATGCTCAGACTTTGCATCGACAAAGGTTTGGATCGCTTCTTCATCCACCTTGAAATTCGGATCCTTATACGCAGTGGCACCGCCATAGCGGCTGGGATCATAGGAACGGCCTCTGGCGTAAGCCCTTAGCCCAACCCGGCTGTCCGCCGTGTTGACTCCGGGATTTTTCTTGACGGGAGCCGGGGCTTTTTTATTCTTCTTATTCTTGTTCTCTTCCGCCGCTGCCGCGCGCTTATCGGCAATCTGCTGCTTCTTGAGTTTCTCTTCTTCCTTTTCCAGACGTGCCTGCTCCGCTTGGGCGGCAAGAGCCTTTTCATAGTCCTTCTTTAACAGTTTTCCGCAGATCAGCTCCTGCAGCATCTGTAATACGTTATTCGAAATCCAGTAAACGCACAGTGCGGCGGGCAAGGTAAACCCAATCCACAGCGAAATCAGCGGAGACATGAACATCATGCTTTTCATCTGAGGATTTTCCATCGCCTGTTGGTTCATCTTATTGGTTTTATTGGACACAACCATAGCCAGCAAGCCGAACACCGCCGAGATGATGGGCAGAAGAAACAGCCCCACCGAATTCCATGAAATTCCCCCGTCCCAGAATTTCCAGCTTGGAATCTGGGCCAGGTCAATCCCCAAAAAATGAAAATTCAGAACGGTCAGAGAAGATCCGGCAACGGTTTCCGCGTTTGCCAGATTACCGCTATTGAGCCATGAGGCCAACTCCAGCTCATTGTAACCGCTGGAGCTAAAATTGCTCCAGCCTAAGGCAGACGCAAGGGTAATAATGGCGCTGTCCGTCATGTTCATCAGATAACGGAAGGGACGGCGGATGACCGCATACAGTACCATCAAAAATGGAATAGGGAGCAGGCTCCAGAGACAACCACCCATGGGGTTGATCTTTTCCTTGGCATACAGTTCCTGCACTTCGCGGTTATATCGTTCCTTGTCATTTCCGCAACGCTTTTGAATTTCCTTCATCCGACCGCTGAGTAAATTCATGGAAATCATACTGCGCTTGCCTTTGAGCGACAGCGGGAACAGGATAATTTTAACAATGAGGGCAAACAGAATCAATGCAAAGCCGTAGGAACCAAAAATATCGGCCAAATTCTTCAACAGCCAGGAAAATGGGGAAAGTATAATTTGTAAAAAATCCATTCGTTGGGCCTCCAGACCTAACTTGCGGCGGCCAGACCAACCGCTCATCGAACATAATCGTTTCAGCGTGTGGAAATGAAAGTCAATGCGGATTCAAAAAACGTCTTTGGTAAACGGAAACCCGTCTCAAAAGCGGATCAGGCAGAATATCAGTGCCGTTCAGGCTTGTCCGGTCAAGCAAATTACTTTTTTTTGGGCGGCACAGGATCATAGACAACTGTTTCTTGCCGATGAAAGGGATTACAACGCAAAATACGCCACAGTGTCATCAGACCGCCCTTGAACGCGCCAAACCGCTCCACGGCCTCTAATCCGTATTCGGAACAGGAGGGAATAAAACGGCAGCAAGGATCCTTCATGGGAGAAATGCTAGTTCGGTAGAAGCGGATCACACAAAGCAGCAGCTGTTTCACGGCGTTTCCTCCGTCATTAGTCCCAGCTTTTTGGCTCTGAAGAGAAAGTCCCGCTCCAACTCCCGATAGGTAGCACCGGCAGCCCGGGCCCGGGCTACAATAACAATATCGTAACCGGGAAGCATCCTGCTCTCATTAGTGCGGTAAATTTCCTTTAAACGGCGGCGCACCCGATTACGGGTAACAGCGTTTCCAATTTTAACACCAACGGTCAGGCCAAGGTGATTTTCCCTTTTGCGGCGTTTCTTGCAGTAAATCGCAGTATAAGGAGAAACGGTACTTTTTCCTTTTGCGTAGAGGTGTCGAAACTCATGGTTTTTTTTAATGGAAACAGTGAATTTCAACCCTCTTCCCCCTAGGCCTTGTTTCAAAAAATGAAACCTCGAATAGCAATACATCGCTGCTTTTGAAATAAGGTTTAAGCAACGGCAGGGCGGGGGAAATATCCCGCCGCCCCTGATTGGTGCGTTATTGAACTAAGTGGCCCATCAGAGAGTGAGCTGAGCGCGGCCCTTCGCGCGACGGCGAGCCAGAACCCTGCGTCCATTGCGGGTTGCCATACGCTTACGAAAACCATGCTCCTTAGAGCGATGACGCTTTTTGGGCTGATAGGTACGAACCATTTGCTACACCTCCTGTATGCTGATGGCGGAACTAAAATCCGTTCCGCCTATGCAAAACGGCAATTGCCGCAGCTTTCAAAATGAGTCCGTGTTTTTGCACAACGAAAGAACGGCTAATATAGTCGCATTGGATATTATATCGTATGAAATCGCAGTCTGTCAATCAATTTTTTTTATTTTTGGAGCATGCGAAGATTGTATTTTCAGATTGTTTTCTGTTCAGACATATTGCCGCAGGCTCTGCAAAACTTATTTTGCTGTTTTTTCTTGCTTCAACACAGGAATTTTGTTATAATGAACGGTAAATAGTATGGGTCTTATCAGTTTGGCGCGTCTTAGTTTTTAAGAGGCGTTTTCCTTTGTTTTTTCATTCGTTCATGCCACACGAAAAGAAAGCTGCTTTTAAATCGAATACAGCTTGAACGGATGGAAATCCACTGGTTTATTCTTAAAAACCCTGTGAAATGGAGCAGAAACGTTATGAATTCAGCCGCCGATATTTGGGCGAAGGTTCTCTCTTTGATGGAACGCAACATGACTTCCACCACAATCAATACCTGGTTTGACGATGTGGAGGCCATTACCCTCAACAAAGACCAGTTTATTCTGGCATCCCCCACGGAATTTAAACGGGATATCATCAAGGAACGCTATGTTCCATATGTTGCCGGGGCATTAAAGGAACTCTTTTCCGCCGATTTTGAAGTGATTGTGATTCCTCCCGAGGGAAAGAGTCTTTACACCGGCGGCGCGGCCAAATCCGATTTTCTTCCGGGTACTGACGAATATACCTTTGAGCGCTTTGTGGTAGGCTCCTCCAATAAATTCGCTCACGCCGCGGCGCAGGCCGTGGCGGACAATCCCGGCGAATCGTATAACCCCTTGTTTATTTATGGAGATTCCGGCCTTGGTAAAACCCATCTGCTCTATGCGGTGGCCCACACCATCCATAAAAAATTTCCCTCCTTCCGCATTACCTATATCAAAGGCGACGCGTTTACCAACGAACTGGTGCGCGCAATCCGGGAAGGTAAAAATCAGGAATTTCGCGAAAAGTACCGAAACAGCGATGTCTTTTTAATGGACGACGTTCACTTCATCGCCGGGCGCGAATCCACCCAAGAAGAAATGTTTCACACCTTTAATGCCCTCTATGAACGGCAGCGGCAGATTATATTCACCTCGGACCGTCCTCCCAAGGAGCTGCTCCGCTTGGAGGACCGCCTGAAAACCCGATTTGAGTGGGGTCTTTTGGCCGACATTAAAAAACCGGAATACGAGACCCGCTTGGCCATCGTCAAAAACAAAGCCATCCGCATGGGGGTAGACTTGCCGGAGCCAGTGCTTTCCTACATCGCGGAAAATATCACCGAAAATGTCCGCCAGTTGGAGGGAACCGTAAAAAAAATCCTGGCGCTTCAGGAACTGATGGGTAAAAAGGTGGATATCAACACCGTCATCCGGGCGGTGAGAGATATGTTCCGGGACAAGAGCGATATTCTTCCAAGCCCGGATCTCATCATCCAGGAGGTAGCGAAATTCTACACCATCGATGAGGACGCCATCCGCGGTCAAAGCCGCATGAAAGAAACCAATACCGCCAGACAAATCGCCATGTACATCATCCGCAATATGACCAATCTCTCTCTGACCGACATCGGGCAGGAATTCAAACGCGACCATACCACCGTACTGCACGCCATCAATCGCATTGACGAACAGGCAAAACGAGACAACGAGCTGTCTGAAATCATTAAAGACATCCGTGCCAACGTCAATCAGCGTTTAGAATAGGCGTTTCTTTTCCACACAAAATGTGCAAATGTGAATAACCCTCTGTGTAAAACATTGTAATCCATTTTTTGTATGTTTATAACGGAAAAAGTTTTAAACAGCCTCTTTTAAAATCTAACTGAGTGTTTTCAACTATTTCACAGTGTTTTCCACAGGTTCCACACCCCCTACTATTGCGACTAAATATTTAAAAGCTCTCCTCCTGAAAGGATGGAACGACAAATGAAATTTTCTTGTGAAAAAGCAGTTCTTCAAGCCGCCATCTCCACAGCCGGCCGCGTGGTCTCTCCAAAAAGCTCCATCCCGGCGTTGGAAGGAATTTTGCTGGAGGGAGGCGAGACTCTTCAGCTGACAGGCTATAACCTGGAAACCGGAATCCGCACCACGGTTCCAGCAGAAATTACCGAACAAGGAAGCCTTGTCCTCTCCGCCCGGCTATTTGGGGAAATTGTGCGAAAGCTGCCGGATGATGTTGTAACCGTTTCCTCTCAGCAGCTCATGGTTAATATTCGTTGTGGCATGAGTGAATTCAATATTATCGGCACCGATCCGGCAGATTTTCCGGAGCTGCCTGATGTGGACTGCAATAATTTCTTCTCCATCTCCCAATGCGTCTTAAAATCGATGATTTCCCAGACCTTGTTCGCAGTCAGCGATAACGAAGCCCGCCCTATTCACACCGGATCGCTGTTTGAAGTGGACGAAACAGGGCTGACAGTGGTATCTGTGGATGGATTTAGACTGGCACTGCGCCGGGAGTCATCCATTGACCGGACGGGTACGCAGAGTTTTTCTTTTGTGGTTCCCGGATCAGCGCTGTCTGAAGTGGAAAAAATATGCAATGATGTGGACGAGACTGCGTCGGTCACTGTGACGGAGGGTCGCCGTCATATTATGTTCCAAGCCAAGGATACCATCTTGATCTCCCGGCGGCTGGAAGGAGAAT
>JAGFXR010000023.1 GCA_017861365.1 Oscillospiraceae bacterium
GCCTTATGCATCAGGTTGTCAAAAAAGACGATGGCCTGATCCAGCGCCGCTGTGTCCCTAATGCCCGCTTTCAGCAGCCGCGCTGCCGCCGTACTGTCCGAAGCCGGAAATCTGGGCTTGTTGCAGCTGCTTGGATGCTCCCTGACATATTGAGTGGATACGGAGTAGGTTCTCATGTTTTCATAAAAGGCGCCGGTGACCAAGGCGTTCTCCAATTGCGTCAGTTCCCGGCAGGCGGACTCCTCGCCAAGGTATTCCAGCATCTGCTTCTGAGCCCGATACCGTTCAGCGGTGCGGTCCCGTTGAAGCTGTTCCTGCTGCCGCTTCCATGTGTTCGTTTTGTAGTCTCCGCTCAGCCCATGGATCTTCTTTTCCAGGCTGGCGATCTGATTCTCAATTTTCGTACTTACATTATTCATAGCCGGTTCTCCATTCCAAAAGATTTGCAGATGTATTCATGCATCTGCCTCGTTCATTTGACCTTTAATGCGGGCGGCGTGAAATACGGCTCATACCGATAGCCGCCATCGCAAAGATAAAAGTAATGTGGCTTCAGACCGTCATCAATTTCGACAATCCCATGCCTTGGCACCGTAACCTCTAAAAGCTGGGGGCCGGCGTCATAGGAGCACTGTTCCCAAAATTCCTTCGCGGACAGCTCAGTCGTTGTTTCCGCGATTACCGTGTAACGGTGGGCGACGGGTGTCAGTTCCGTACCGAGTGACACGCGCAGGCTTTCAACGAGATACCAGTCGTTGTCGGTTTTAAAGCCGAAAACCCGGACCTTGCGCGGATTGAGCCGTTTGGGGCACCAACTCGGCGCCTTGGTGACAGGATCGCGCTTTTTAAACATCTGCGCCCGCTTGCCTCCGATGCAGTAATGCTCATATTCTTGGAGCATAACGCCGTACTTTTTTTGCCGAATGCCGGAATGACGATAATAAGACTCGCAGGAAGAGCAACCCGGTTCCCTGATTTTTATTTCAGCCATCGGTATCCCCCTCATCCATGAGCAAAGAAGTTATGATTTCGATGCGGATAAAGCGTGCCGCGGCGTATCCATCCAGATAGACGTACCAGACGGTATCGCTCTGTTCTTCCGAGTCGTATCGCTCCGTGTCCAGCGTTTCCTTTTTCTCCTCAATCAGACGGGCCAGCTCTTTCTGCGCCCTTTGGGGAGAAAAGCAGCTGCCGGCAGGGGTGGGGTCCTGAAAGTTCCCGCGGTCAGCGTCGGCGCTGGTTGTAACAACCGTGTATATTTCTCTTGGTTCACGCAATTTTAATCCGCCTTTCTTCTACGGCGTCTGCGAGGGGACTGACACGCCAGTCCTCCGGACGCCGCTGTCCATTTTTGACTTTGATCAGAAGTTCCTCGCTGGCGCATACCGCAAGCTGTTTCCAGCGGTACTGCGGGCAGCATTCCGTGCCCTGAAAAACCAGCCGTTCCAAAGCATACATGACAAGTCCTTTCCGCCAGAGTCACTGCCCGTTTTGCAGCTCCCGCAGCTTTTTCATCAGATGCGTAAGATTGCGGTCATACTGGGGCAGGAACGGCTTTTCTAAATCGTAGTTGTAATAACGGAAGAACAAAATCGGGGAAAGGGCCCGCCGGAGCTGGCTGCTGCCAAGCTGACGCAGGCGCCGCCCAATCTCCCGCGCGGAATCGTATTCCCGTTTTACAAATTCCTTGTCCTCGCGCTTAAAATTTTGATACATCCAGTCATTGACCAATACCCGCCCGTCCGTAAAGTGATAGGGCGCTTCGGTGCAGAGCAGGTATTCAAAGTCCCGGCCCTTTGTACCGGGGCCGACCGTGAACGGATAGAGCCTGCACGCGCGCGGCCGTGCTTCATATACGCTGCACCGGCCGTCCTTCAGAAAAACACAGGCGTCTTCCGGACCGGAGACCTGCAGCACGAAGATCGGATAACCATTCTCCAGCGGAACCGACTCCGTATATTGGCCGAGCACATCGTCCATGCCGGTGACGGCATCCCCGCGCTGTTTCAAAAATTTTGCCAGCCGGAAAGCATCCAGACTTTCCAGCATCACCTTTTGCTTCACATGGCGGCAGCAAGCGCCGCACCGTTGGCAACGAAAGGTGACCCAGTCCTTCGGCCGGACGACACGGACCTGATATCCTTCAAATTTCATATTGAGCCTTCTTTCAGAAGAAAAGGCCATGACAAGGTTCAACTTGCCACGGCCTTTTGACAGTGAGACTGCCGGTGCCCGGCATGAAAGCCGGGTACCGGTGCCCGAACGCTTTTCAGCGCCTGGGCTTGTAGTTAAGGTCCCTTTCGCCTACGCGGCCGCTCTCATGGGGAGCGGACTCACGGCCGCCAGCGGGAAAGGGCCCATTGCCAGGGTGTAGTGGGTATTCAGCGTCTCAAAACGGATTCGATCCACCGCCTGTTCGTGAACCGCCACCACTCTGGAGGTATGGATCACCTGACCGCCGGAGAATACGACGGCCCCCCTGCCTACCGTGACCGGGTATAACAGCGATCCGGTCAGATGTACAGTCTTTTTTCCCTTCTTCATTCGTTAAGACCTCCAATCAATTGTTTTAAGGCATCTGCCTTGAAAGTTTTACTCATAGCACAGCTCCAGCAGAGCGCTGTGAGCCTCCTCCAGCAGCTCGCGTACCCGCTTGACCGTGGTCCTCTGGCGGTGCGCGATGTCCCGTACGCCATAGCCGCTTGATTTCATGCGAACAGCGTCCAGTTGCTGGCGGGAAACACGCTTGGCGAGGTCGTGCAGTAGCAGGTCCATCTCAAATTGCTCCAGGAGCGAATCCGGGACGGCAAGCGTATCCTCCAGCGGCAAACCGCCGTCGTACAGGCTGACATGGATGCTTATGACCTCGGCGTTACGCTTCTGGCAATGCTGCGCTCTATATTGATCAAGTGCACAGCATTTCATCTTGCGTCTGGCAATCGTGCCAAATGAATATTCCTGTAAGTCTGGCCGGGCGAGGTAATCTCTGACGGCCTTCAAGTATCCGAAAACAATGACATCGTAATATTCGTCCTCAGGCAGGTGGTTTTCGTTGAGAAAGGCGTATATCAGGTTATGATGCTCTGTTGCAAATTCTCTTTCCTCGGCGGTGAACGGTACTTCTTTCAGCATTTTAATTTCCTCCTTAAAAAATAGGGCACCCCCGCTCAAAACAGAGGCGCCTTGGTGGACATGGTATACGGCGGAAAGGCCGTATCAAACGCAATTAGGCCGGGAGGTCTTCCCGGTCGCCGTCAATCTGGTGCGCGATGCAGAAATGGCCGTCCGTCTCCTGGACAGGCTGGTCATAGCCGCTGTAATCGCAGCCGTCGTCTAACTGGTCTTCCGTGGCGGCAGCACGCTGCTGCAGGGCCAGCTTGACCTGTTCCCGGAAGCCGTCCGCATAAGCCTTGATCTGCGACAGCTCCTGGCCGGTGAAATCGTAAAGCTTGCGGAAGGTGGCGACACTGTATTCGTCTTTTCCGTTGTTGGCCCGCTTGAGCCCGATCTGAATCACGCTGCCGCAGGTTCCGCGGCGGCGCGTCACAAACGCGGCGTTGATAAAGTCCCGGAACGGCTTGATGCTGGTGGGCGAGAGCGACACCTGCAGCGGCATGAACTCTCCGTCACGCAGGAGATACAGGACGCGCATATTTTTGCAGGCTTTTCCTCTTCCGTCCGGCGCGGTGCCAAAGCGGTTGAGAGAGCAGGTTTCGCAGGCGCCGCCCGGTTCGCCGATCCCCATTTTGCCGTCTACTGAGGAGCACAGGGGCGCGGTGTTTTCATCGTATTCGCTGTCCGCCGGCCAATAGGCGCCGGAAGCGTGATTATAGAGAATCACGCCCTCCAAATACCTTGCATAGTCCGGATTTTCCGGATCGTCGCCCGGAATTTCAAACTGCAGGGCCCCTCCGGACGGAATTTTGACGCGCTGAAAGTTGAGCTGGAGGCCGTCCATGTCCTCGGCCAGCTCTTCACTGGAGAAGTCTCCCTCGGCCATCGCCGGCAGAGTGAAGTGATTCATTTCCGTCATGGCATTTTCATTTTGGTAACTCATAGTGATTCCTCCTAATTGAAATTATGGTATAAGGACCATCCGTTCAGGCGGCCATTGCCATTTGATTGATTCTGCTCCATTGCTGGTGAGGCATGGTCAGAATGGTGTAGCCGATGCCTTCCAGATCGGTTGCACGGTCATAATCCTCTAGATCCTGGCTGTGCCGGGTTACCGCGTTAGCAAGGCCGTAGAGAGTCAGATCGTTTCCTTCAATCAGATACTGCAGTACGCCTTCGCTCTCTTGATCGGAAATCTTAAATTCCTGGCTGGCAAGCTTCACCACGCCGGGCACATCCGCCGTATTGAGCCTTGCGCCCGCCGCTTCCCGCATCTGGTTAACAATGGTGGCGAATTTCGCTTCCTCCACGACGGCCTTTACCGTATCCTGAATTTTTAGGAAAAAGGCATGATCGTCTGCCTCCAGCGTCTTATCCGAGTAGAGCAGGAAGTTTTCCTCGCTGGAATTGACCCGGCCCACGTGATTTCGGCGGGTCTGGGCGTCGTTTACAATCATTCCGTTGCTGCAAACCAGACGAAACACCAGGGGCTGTATGCACACAGCGCCAAGCCCGGTTTCGCTGTTGCTGATAATCATCCCTGCCTGTACGATGTCGCCGGGGGTGACCTCTGCCTCCAACCTTGTATTGACTACTTTCAGGTACATCCGGCTCTCCGTAATCTGGCAGCTCTCAAAGCGTGCATCCTGCATTTCTCCAATGATGGGCAGGATTGCCTCCGCAATCTCCAGGTTGTCAAGTCGGCGATAGCGGTTGCTGAGAAAGGCCCGGGCGGAGCCGTCCAGTGTGCGAAGCATACGCTGGGAGGGTTCCCGATGGAGCCAGGCATTTACGTTCTGGGCCAGCAGCTCCGGGTAGGACTCCCGCATCCGGTCATAATACTTAGCTGGTATGTTCAGATGTGTCCCAATCTGCCGGTGGGCAATTTGTTTGACATCCAGCGGTTCGATGCGGTCAACGCCGTCGTCCCCGACGACCCGCATCAGAAGCTGGTCGCCGCAGGGCTCAAAGGAAAGATTTTGGGTATTGACGATATAATCCTCCTTCGATTTGCTCTGACGCATAATTTCCGCCGCCATCTGTTCAAGATTCAGACCACTTTTCATTCGGTGGCTCCACTCCTTTCAGTTCTGATTTGATTCGGCATCTTCACCACGACACCTCGATTCCCAACGTGGTAACGGAAGCCGCCAAACCCTCTTTTTCAAAAACCTGCAAAAGCCGGGGCCAATAAACCCTGGCCGGAAAGCCTTTGAAAGAATCCTGCGAAACCTCCTGATCCCCCTGTCGTATGCAGATTTCGCCGTCCTCTTTCAAGGTCAGGCTGCTGTGCCCCCGGGAGTGCAGGTCCGCAATCAGATTCTCCAGAACCTGACGCCCCTGGACTTCATACCAGATCTGCGGATCGACCGGCTGCTGGTTGGGGGGAAGCTCGCTTCCATTCACCGCGCCGCCCTGCAGCTGGGCCAGCGGCACAATTTTCACCATGGCGCAGTTGATATGCGCCTGCTGGTCAAGCCTTACATCCGCATAATTAAAATCCGGAATTCCGAAGACACGGATTCTTCCGGTGCCGCCATGCGCCACCAGCTTCTCAGGTTCTTTTTCCGCCCATTCCCACGTTGTCTCGGGATACGCCGCGCGCAGATAGGCGGAAATCCGGTGATTGACATGCCGTAATAAGATCTGATCCACCGGATCACTGACCTCCGGGACCTGAAAGGTGCCTGCCGCAATTCCCTGTGCCTGCCGCTGTGCTTCCTGCTGTCGGTGGAGTTTACTGCGCTTTGCCCGCTTCATATAGGGCAGGAGCAGTATGCCAACCACCCAGAGGCTCCAAGCGGTGAATACCCCGAGAAGAAGCCAGACCTGCCACGGGCCGCGAATCAATGCCAAAATTGCGATGACCGCGCCCAGCAGGATGGAAATGCTGCCCCAAAGGGCTTTGTACTGGTTCATTCGTTTTGCCGTCCCTTCTTTGAAATTTTGCCTGAAAACAAAAAAAGAGGAACTGCACCATGTCTTCAGCGTTCTTTCTGAAAAACATGATACAGTTCCTCTTCGGGAAAGCCGGACCGTGGAATCAGTCCGGCAGGGCTTCTCTGTCTCCGTCGATTCCGGCGACCTGTGGAAGGTCGTCAGTGGGAGGCAGTGAAGCCGGGGGGGCGTGGTCGGGGCCTTGCTCCGCAGTAGCGGGTTTACCGGCCGGCACATAACCCCAGTTGTCCAAAGTGAGTTTCAGGCGCTTGTCTTTGGTCGTGCCGTCCTTTTTGACGTAGGTTTCCAGCATAAGAGAACCGGATATCCAAATCAGGCTGCCTTTTTTCACTTTGCGTTTGAGGAGATGCATGGCATTCCCGGCCCATGCCCACACCTGATAGTATTGCGGGTGCCTTGTTTCACCGTAGCCGATATTCTCGGCCAGGTCAAAACGGACGGTCTTGTTTGTGCTTTCCTGTAATTCCAGGTCCGCCGTCACACGACCGATTACAAATAGCTGAGACATAACGCTCCTTTCTGCCAGATCGGCCTTGATATCTATATAAAAAAAGTGTCAGCAATAAGCCGGACGCCAGAGGGCGCGGCTATACTACTGACACTCATACAAACTTAACAGCGTGTGCAATGCAACATACTGTCGCCATACAAGCCGAAGGGGCTCGTACTCCCGAAAGGGAAACGCACAAAAATCAATTACAAGGACAGTATAACACTATATCTTGTATATGTCAAGCTGTTAAATCTATATATAGTATCAGCCCTCTGTACAATGCAAAATTTTGTCTCTGTTCATAAAGCGAAAATAATCATCCATCACATAAAAGACAATTTCTTCTGCGCCCGGCAGCCGGTATCGGAAGGTTAGGCCGTATAGATTACCGGTTCCGTCCACGCCCAGGGAACCAAGCCAGAAATGCGGGGAGCTTTCATTGCGGTACCACAGCCGGATGCCGAGGTATTCTTCCTCCGTCACGTATTTCTTCCCTGCGATTTGACGCACCACTTCTTCGGCGTAAATAGGGTGTGTCAGGAAATGACGATACAGATCGTCCGGCAGACTCAGGGCCTGTTGGTAACGCAGCGGATTGGGCGTCATATGCCACCATCGTGTAATCTCCTCCAGGCTTCGAAGCCATGGCCGGGCAGGGTCGGACCGAAATTTCCGGATGAAGGCCAGCACCTCGCCCGGATCGGGCGGCGCCGGTATGGGGATTTCTGTTACGCCGCCCTGAGAGTAGGAGAAGGCCAGCTGCGCCCCGGTACGGTCCTCCAGAAGCAGTGCCGAGCGGGATAAGGGGGAGAGCATAAAATGCTCCATGGCAAAGTGCTGATCTTCCTTGAGGAATTTTACGATTTTGTATTGTTCGACGGTATGCGGCTTATACATAAAAAGCCTCCTTCTGCGCCCTTTGCTATATAAACAGAGACTGATGTCCCTTTCTTCTGCAACGGGCAATTTACTTCTCGGTTTTTTCTTCCGATGATGAAAAGCTGCCGGCATCCGCTCCCGGAAATTCTCCAAGCTCTTCATAGCCCAAAAAGCAATCGGTGGACAGCGCCGTATCCAGAAATTCGCTGCCAAGAGAGGGCCGCGTGGTTTTTTTGAAGAAAAAGCGGTACTGATATCCGATTTTGACCTTGGCCTGCTTTGCCAGCAGCAGCGTGCTTTTAATCCCATGGTCGTCCATGATTCGAATGCGCCGGCATTTCCGCAGGGGCCTGTTGGTAATGGCGACACAGGTTCCCTCCACGGTTTCATAGTCGTGACCGGAAATAGTCTTATAAAGGAAAATACTCCGCAAGAGGCTGAAGCCGAAGACCAGACCGCTTAGTCCCAGCAGAACGCCGTCCTCGGAAAAGAAGAAATAAACGAAGCCGATACCGAGACAGCCCACGCCCATGGCCAGAGTGAAGATCCACTTGCGAAGCAGCGCCAAAGGGAAGTCTTTCATCGACGATCAAATCCTTTCAAAGATAATTTGCTTGCGGAGATAGAGATTGGCAACCGCCAGCGTCACCGGCTCCTTGCTGCGGCTGACCCGCATCAGGCTGCCAATATTATCGCTGGTGGTGTCGTCGTCGTTATAGAGGGCACCGAGAATTTTTTCTCCGCTGGACAGATCCCGCACCCCCTGATCGACACACTTGATGAGCTCCGCGGTGGAGAGCAGCGCCTGCTTGGAAAGCTGCATGATTTGTTCTTCGTCGGCGCTCCTCCTGTCTTTTTGCAGCAGTTTCCGTGTTGAGGCAAACGGGAGACCGTTCCAGAGCGTCAGCTTCAGGAAGGAGAACAGGCGCAGCCCAAAGCTTCCGGTGGCCGGAATGACATAGAGGCTGTTCAGAAGATCATACAGGGCGTCGAATCCGGTACCGCCGGAGCCGGAGATAACCAGGCCCCGAATCAGCAGGCGATCCAGACACTCCGCGCAGGAGCGGCCTTCCGACACACCCGATGCCAAGCCAGCCTTTGCGTAAAGCTGTAAAATCTCCCGCTGTCTTAGAATCAGCCAGTTCAGCGACGTCCAGACGATCATCTCCTGAAGGTCCACCATGTACTCCTTTTGATGGATGATGATAACCGGGCAGGCAAGCCCGAGGCCGTCCGAGCGTTTTTCAAAACGGCCGACAGCGGTGTAATATGTTTGGTTCATGGAATATCCTCCTTTTTTTGTTCTTTACGTCCGTCATCGGCTGCTTTTCAACAGATCCCGATCCAGTCCCGCGAGAAAAGCAGGATTGTCCCGCAGTTTTTGGGCTGCACGGGAAATCCACGCGCCGACGTGGGAGGGCTTTACACCATAAAGACGGGCAATTTCTGAAATGCCCACACCCTCTATTTTCAGCTGCAGTGCTTCCACACCCAGGCGGGCGACACCGCTAAAATCCTTTTTCACGGATTCCAGCAGAGAAACGATTTCCAGATAGGATACGGTTGCGTCGAAATCATCCGTCAGGGTGGACAGCTTTTGCCCGTCCGCCATAAGCTCGACCTGTTCGCAAATTTCCAGAAAAAGCATTCGCTTTTGCTTTTTGCATATCGTCCGGCAATAGGTGATCAGGCCGTTACGAACTACGGTTTTGGCAAAAGTTTTAAACTGTGCGATGGATGTGTCATAGGAAGCCGCGGCCCGGCAAAGCCAGATACAGCCCTCCTGAAACAAATCGTCGTACGAAAGCCCGCAAATGCTTTCATTCACTTGAATATGGTGAAAAATGACCCAGTGGACAACGGAGAGATGATCTTCGGCCAAGGCCCGCTGAGAGGGCGTAAGCGTAATGTCTTTTTTCATAATGGACACCTCGTTTTCGATTAAAAGCAAACTCAAAATTCATGTTTCAGTTCCTTTCCCGATTGAGTTATTTAAGCGGCTGGCCGCTGCGTTCCCATGGCCTGTGCGCATAGGGCAATCACCTGATCGCACATAAGCTCTGAAAATTTGGCGATGTGGGTTTGCCGGCTGCTCAGTCCAAGCTTTGCCTGCAGCCAGACATATGCCTGCCATTTTTTCATCAGCCCGCTTTTCCACAGAGCGTCCAGCGTCCTGTGCGCCAGAATTCTTTTGTGGCGCAGATCGCCGTTCGCCAGCGTTCCCATCGGGCTGAGATCCTTTTTGTGCGCGCCCACATAGGCGTCGCATTTGGGCCAGCGAGAACAAACATATAAATGGGATTCTTTTGATTTGGCGGCATCGCCATATACCGCGCTGGCGGGGCGCAGTATGGCCTGCGCCCCGCAATACGGGCATTTGATTGTGACTCGTTTCAAGTCCTCACCTCCATTACGCACCGATTACGGTGTTATTGCGTATTAGCCCGGTTCCATCACGGGCATTCATGACCGTACCGCGCCTCATGCGCATCGCAGAGCTGCCAGAGCGGACACTTCTCAGCGGTTGACGTGTGCCATTCCAGGTAAAGGGAAAAAGTCGCTTCGAACGCCTGCCGGCTGAGGGAACCACAGCATTCGCCCCGGGCAGGCTGCTGACCCGACATTTTCCAAAATGCATCCACCGGCATCACGAGCGGCTTCCCATCCGCGTCGGCAGCCAGTAAAAAACCGGAGCAGGACTGCTGCCGGTAAGGGCAGTCGGGGCAGCTGATGAACAATGCATTTCGCCAGTTTCCGCCCGCCGCCCGCAGAAAGGGGTACCATTTGCAGTCGTTTTGACTCAAGGATCTCACCTCCATTATTCGCTTTTAAAAAGCTAAAAATAAAAAGGGGGAATCAGCCGCAGATTCTGCAAGCCGATCCCCCAAGTTCCTTAGCCGAACAGCTCTTCGATCTCATCTGTGATCCGAGGAATCACCGTATCGTCGAAGATCAGTGTCAGCGCGGCCAGCAGCAGGGCTCCCAGAACCACAGCGATGATGATTTTAACCGCGTCAGAGATATAAAAATCGCCGCGCTGGTTGCTGACGGCCAGATGGGCACGAAGCACGAACCGGTCGGCCTGATTGTGGATGCCGATAAAGATTTTTTTCATAATGAACCTCCTGAATATAATTTAAATTTTGGGTTAGGGTCGCTTATTTGGACGAACCTTTGCATTTTTCCTTAGCAGGGGTACGGCCGGATAAGGCCGTGGTTTCCGGTACCAGGCAAGACGGTATTTTGTTTTTTTGCCCGCCACACGCGCGGCCCAGTGTTTTTTGTTCATGGCTCTTGCAGCTCCTTCAAAAAGACCGGACTGAAAATCAGCCCGGTCTTTCGGAATTTTACGGTTTTCTATACGCGGCGATGCATCTATCCAAAGAAAGCGCCAAGAGAGCCGAGCACCTCGGTGCAGAGCACGACCAAATAAATGATCATGATGCAGACGAGCATCAGCATGGAATACCGCTGAATTTTTTTCGGGCGTTTGGCGGCGTCACTTTTCAAATTGTTTTGCTCGATCTGTCGCATATCGAACGTGACCATTTTGAAATACATACGCTGATCGTCTCCGCGCAGCACGCCGATCAGTCCGCGAATCACATCCGACAGCATGGGGCTTCCGATCCGGGTCTCAAAATGGATAAGCGCGTTTTCGTAGTTTCCAGTCTTCATATCCGCGATGGTCTGATCCAGTTCGGCGCCGAATTCCTTTCCCGCCACACGCCGGTAAGAGGTAAGAATTTTCAGCACATCGCGGTCGTTTTCCAGGCTCTGCCCGATGGTCAGGGCGAAACGCGGGATTTCCGTCTCAATGCGCTTGCGGCGCTTTTTTACGAAATCAAACGCCGCGTAGTAGCTGGAAAACCACAGGGCCACCGCAAGGCCAATGAGAATCGGGACTCCCAGCGGGATCAGAAACGCCATGGGAAGAGCACACAGGCCAACAAGACCCGCGGAAACCCAGGCCCGGGCGGTATAGACCTCCGGGCTCAGTTCAATCCCCGCAATATCCAGCGCCTGAAGCAGTCTGTTCCGCTTCAGCTTATCCAGCCTGATACGGGGTGTAAGCAGACCTGCTATTCTGGTGATGTAGACATCCAGCAGCTTTTCAGTTTTGACGCCCTGCTGCTTCCGTGCCATCAGCATCATCCGGGAAGTTTTGCCGGTCGGCACATCCACCAGGGCGCAGCTCAGGTTATAGGCGGCAAAGCCAAACAGCATAATTGCCACAAACGCCAGCAGGGTCATGACGTTTCACCTCCGTATTCGATGGGCTTGGACAGCTTCATAATTTGTGTCAGCGAAAACAAAAGAATGCCGGCGCAGATCGCCAGAGCAACCTTGCCCGGCGTCTTGAAAAGAAGGGTGTGAAACCAGTCCTTGTTGAGAAAATACAAAAGCGGGATATTGCCGATCACTAGGAACATCATGGTAATGGCTTCACGGCGGGGGCCGTTCATCATGGCCTCCAGCTCCGACTGCACCACGCGGATATCGGAAAATTTCTGCGCCACGGTAGGCAGCATGTGCTTCATGCTGCGGTCGGACTGGCATTGAATCAGAATATTGCACCACTCATGAAAAACCCGGTTGGGGAGCCTCAACTTCAGACTGTTGATGGCGCTTGTTGTGTTGGCGTTAATCAGCTCCGCTTCGAAAACAAAGGCGTCGAAGCAGGACCTGACCGGTTCGTTGATGTACGGCAGGTTTTCCCGCACCGAACGGATCAGATCCTCCGTGCGCAGATACGAAGTTGTAATAATGGAGATTGCCGTTTCCAGCTCCTCGTTTAAGTGCTTTTTGTAGCTGGTCGACGTGCTGCGCAGATACCACATAGGAATTAATGAAAAGCCGATGCCCATGACGGGAACCATAAACACATTGTCAATCAGCAGCGCCAGCACCGCGCCTACGGCGAACAGAAGCAGCGACATACGCTTTACCGTCTCATAGCGGTCTTCCCGGCCCGTGTCCAATAGAATCCGTTTAATTTCATAGTCTTGTGCAAAGAAACCTTTGGTCGGGGTGCCCATAAGTACGCTCAGTTCATCGGTCAGCGTGACCGCTTTGCGCCGGGAGCGAAAGATAGCATCAAAAAAATCGCCTGCCCGGACTTCGAACAGGGCCAGCAGACCGGAGCTGATCAAAATAAAACAAATGATATTACCCACTGCAACTAACTCACCTCCCCCGTAAATTCGCTTAGTTCCTTATGTGAGATTCCGTTGTCCAGCAGGCGCTTTTTCAGAGTATCCGAAATACTCGCCATCTTCCGGTGATGCCCGACCACCCGGATCTGGTTTTTGTCATTCATGAGATTGTCCACCACTTCATACTTATACAGAGACCGGCAGGAGAGCTTGCCGTTAACGAAGTCCTCTCCTTCGATGATCTCCATGATTCTGCGGGACCGATCCTCCAGCTGCTTGGTAAAAACCACGATGGGGTACGCTTCCACCATGATTTGCATCAGTACCGAATCGTCCATGCTGTATTTGCGCTTGGCGAGCGTCATCATCCTGCGGTATGTGGATACGCAAGAATTGGAGTGGATTGTGGTGCAAACCGTGTGCCCGGTACGGGAGCTTTCGGCTGCGGACAGGCTCTCGGCCGCCGACCGCATTTCTCCGATACCGATCACGTCGGGGTGCTTGCGCAAAACGCGTTCCAGCAGGAAGTCCTGATTGATGTTCATGGAGGGATTTTCGTGGGGACGGGTCAGCAAATGAACGACGGAATTCAGGATGTTTCCGTCCTCATCACGCTTAACCAGATCAAATTCCCGGCTGCCCTCCTCAATGGTAATCAAGCGGCGGTTATTGGGCACGTTGGATAAGAGCCACGCCATGATTGTTGTTTTGCCGGAACCTGTGCTGCCGGCAATGCAGACACTCACCCCATAGCGGATGCAGGCTTTTAAAAAATGGAGCATTTCCGCTGTGGCGCTGCCGGAATCCAGCAGCTTCTGCTCTGAAACCGTTTGCTGATTGACAATACGGATGGATGCGTTTATCCCGACCTCCGGATCCACGACGGGCGTTTTGTCCACGGAGATCCGGATATTTTTATCCAGAAATCCAATGACCGAGGGCATGGTGTCGTCGATCACCATGCCGCAGGCATTGAGCATTCTCCGCACCACATCGATGGCCTGCTGCGGAGAAGCAAATTTATCGGGTATTTTGATGCTGCGCCCGCTGTTCATGATGACCTCGATGTCATTGAAGGCATTGATATTCACCTCTTCCACGCCGGGCTTGTTATAAATCCACTTTTTCAGAAAGCTGTAGCCGGCCATATCCTCATACAGCCTTGCGCACAGATCCTCAATAGTCAGGCCCTCCAAGGCGTATTTGCGCTTAACGAGGTATTGGACCATCAGCTCTTTGAGGACGGCGGCCGCTTTCTCCGTGTCGCTCTCGCTGGCTCCGGCGATGGTGGAAGCGTGCTTTTCGGCAAAATACCGCTGCACATCCTCCAGCACCTGCTCATAGGTCAGCCCTTGGGTGGATGCCGGTGTGAAAAAGATGTCATTCAGATTGTTCATCGGCATCCGTTTCCTCCTGTTCCGGCTGGCCTGCGGGTTCAGACTGATTCGTATGTTCCGGATCTTCCAGCGCCTTTAAAACCGTGGTGAGCGACGCCGTGTATTTGGCGTTGCAGCAGTTAATGGCGTGAAACATCCCGCCCTCAGTCGCGCAGCGGTCTATTTCCTTGCCATATGGCAGGAGCCCGTCAAAGCTGCCAATGAGATGGCCCATCTCCTCCAGCGCGTGGAAAGGGCGGGCCAGACCGGCAAAGGTGATATGCTCGTGGTATCGGAACCGGCTGTCCCCCAACAGGGGCTGATGGGCTTTCAGGTAATTGACCCCCTTCAGATCCGGCGTCAAAATTCGCACGATCACATCCCCGGATTCGATGGCGGCTGGCGTAAATACGTTGGTCATGTTAGAGCTGCAGTCCAGAATCACAAAATCCACCAGCTTCGCGGCAGCGGAAATCAGCCGCAGCACCATGCCGTATTGCAGCTCCGGATAACTCAGTGGATTTTCTCCGGCGCTGTAGCCCATCAGGCCGATGAAGGGATAACTTTTCAGGACGGTAACATGACTGGCTACCAGCGAAGTGTCGATCTCCACCGCCGACAGAACCTGCCCGACAGACGCGCCGGTTTCAATGACCTGCTCCGGAAGCCAGACAGGCAGCATCGGTACGCTGATTTCAGCGTTGATAACTATGGCTTTTCGTTTATCTCTGGTCAGGGCCTTCGCCAAGATGCAACAGAACATGGATTTTCCGCTGCCCGGGCTGCCCCAGACCGTAATTACTTTTGACATTTGGCAGATACCTCCTTGTTGGGATAAAAGATCAGGGAGGACGCCACAATGGGTGTCCTCCCTGTAAAAAGGGTCTGATTCTGTTGTTACAAGGAAATTTTGTAAACTACTCGAAGTAGAACTCCACACTGTATGTGATATTGCTTTTTCCATACATGCAGGAGTGAGGGGTGTAGTAGTAAAATTCAAGCTTGGTATAGATCCCCGCCTCCAGTGTGCCGTACATATACACCCCGTTTTTGCTGTAAACCCGTCCGGTGTTCCCATCTGTCGCGGCAAAGGATGAACCGATGGAGGAATCGAACGACACGCTGGGAAGTTGCTCCCACTGGCCGGTCAACTGGTTATAGCCTCTGACCTGACCGTAGTCATAGCTGGCGCTGTGACCGCTCACGGCTGGCACTGTAAATGACCACACCGTGATGGTTGCGCCCTCGACGCCTTCCTCGATAATCGTGGATTCCGCGCTTTCCAGTGTCATTCCTCCGCCGCTGGAACTGTCGGCCACAAAGAAGATGATTGCGGCCCATGCGGATTCGGCGCCGGAAGCGTCTACCGCCCTGACCTTGACAATGTTTTTGCCAAGCGGATAGGCCGTGCTGGTTTCCGCAAGCCTGCCGTCCCACTCGTAGGTGATGGCGTCGCCGTCCGCATCGGTGGAGGAGGCCGTGATGGTCACCGCGGTGCCGGGGCTTACACTGTTGCCGCTGGGTGACCGGGTGATGACCGGCGTTGTGGGCGCGGAGTTCGATACTGTGAAGCTGACCGTTGTCCACGCGGAGTACAACCCCCAGGCGTCTTTGGCGCGGACTTTAACGATGTACGTTCCGGTGGCGTAGTAGCCATCGGAGCTTGTGCCGTCCCACTCGTAGGTTACAGTGTCGCCGTCCGGGTCTGTCGCGGAAACGGAGAAGTTTACGAGGAATTCTCCGTTGCTGGTTGTCCGGGTCGGCGTTGCGCTGGCGGTCGGGGCGGCCGGCGCGGTGTTGGTAACGGTGATGCTCTCTGAGTGAGTGAAGACCCGGCCTGCGCTGTCCGTGACCGTGGCTGTCAGCTTGTAGGTTCCGGTGGCACTGATGGTGATGCTGCCGCCGCTGTTGGAGAGTGTGCCACTATAGCTTGCGGTACTCCCGTCCTTGGTCAGAGACCATACGATGCTGTTACTCTCCATGCCGGAGGTGTCCGTCATGGTGACGGCTGCTGCCTTGCCGATGTGAATGGAGGACGGCAGGGTGAAGCTGCACGCCGCGATGGGCTTGAGCGTTGCTGTGTTAGATTTAAAGGTAAAGGAACGCCCAATCGCGTCCGTTCCCGTTGCGATGAGCTGCACGGTGGCGGTCGTGCTGGTGCTGAGTGTGATTGTGCCGCCATCCGATGTCAGGGTTCCGGCCGCGACGCTGGTATACGGAACCGCGGAGGCTCCGCCTATGGATATGCTCCATGAAATGTCCAGCCCATCCAGCTCAGTTCCGGTTACGCTGACCGCGATGGCCTCAGTGCTGTAATTGAGAGACGGGAGGCTGATCTGCATCTCCGGTATGGGATAGACGGTGATTGCCGCACTCTCGGAGAAGCTCCGGCCCAGCGTGTCGGTCATGGTGACGGTCAGCGTATAACTGCCCTTGCTGTCGAATGCGATGCTGCCGCCGTCAGCCGCCAGGGTTCCGCTGGTGTAATCGGTATAGGTCTTGGCCGTACCGCCGTCCTTGGAGATCGTCCACACGGCGGTGAGGTTATCCAGATCGGTTCCGCTGACGGATACTGTGGCCGCTTCGCCGACGTACCCGGTCTGCGGCAGGCTCAGCGCGATATCAGGGATCGGGTAAACCGTGATTGCCGCGCTGTCCGAGAAGCTCCGGCCGAGGGCGTCGGTCATGGTGACGGTCAGCGTATAGCTGCCTTTGCTGTTGAACGCGATGCTGCCGCCGTCAGCCGCCAGAGTTCCGCTGGTGTAATCAGTATAGGTCTTGTCTGTGCCGCCGTCCTTGGAAATCGTCCATGCGGTGGTCAGGTTATCCAGATCGGTTCCGCTGACAGATGCCGCCGCCGCTTCTCCGACATAGCCTGTCTGCGGCAGAGTCAACTCGATTGCGGGGATGGGATAAACCGTGATT
>JAGFXR010000026.1 GCA_017861365.1 Oscillospiraceae bacterium
CAGCACCAATATATTCTGAGGGGCAAGCGGCTTCTGACGCTGAATGAAAAGGCCGTCTCCCTGCTGACTGTGGAGCATGAACGGCACCCGGACAGTCCATTCGCCCTTCTCAACCACAGGACCGGCGAGCCGTTTCGGCTCCACGAATTTTACCATCTGCACCAAAAGCTGTCGGCGCAGGCGCGCCTGCCAAGGCTCGGCTTCCGGAACCTACAGGCACAATGTATGGAGGGAAACCTATGATGCTGAATGAATGGGCGGCGCGGTGGATGGAAACCGACGTCCGCCCCAAGGTGCGGCCTACGACCTATGAGGCCAAGCGATATGTTCTGCAAAATCACATTCTGCCCAAGCTGGGCAACATTCCGCTCGCCGACTTGACTGAGGTTCAGATCGGCAGTTTTCTCGACGAGCGAAAACGCTTTGGTAGCCACCGTCCGGAGAGCGCTGAATACCCCGGCCTGAGCCAGGTCACCATGCGCCACATCCATCGCTGCCTGCAGAAATGTCTCGACAGCGCCGTCGCAGCCAGTCTGATGACCAACAATCCTGCACGAGCCTTCCACTACCCCACGCAGCGAAAGGTCAAGGCAAGCGTGCTCGGAGACTCGGAGATCGAGGACTATCTGGATGCCGCAGAAGCACTGGGCTATCTGCCCATGTTCACGCTTATGCTGAACGTCGGTCTGCGACAACGGGAACTCCTTGCCTTAAAATGGAGCGATCTGGATGAGCGGACCGGCATCCTCACCGTGTGGTCAGGGCGCAGTGTGGTGAAGGGCAGACTGAAAGACTATGGTGGCGACACGCGACAAATTCCCCTGAGCCCAGAGACGATCGCTCTGCTCCGGCAGGAGCATAACCGGCACCCCAGCAGCGAGGCAATATTCGTCCACCCCGGTACACGAAAGCCTTACGCGCCCGCCATGGTACGCCTGCTGCACCAACGGATTATCGAAAAAGCAGGACTTGACCATATTCGCTTTGAAGATTTGCGGCACACGGTGGCTGTCCATGCGCTGGAAAGCAAAACGGAGGCCAAAACGGTGTCGGCGCTGCTGGGCCACACCCGCCCTTACACGACCCGATATGCCTATGCAGAGTATTTGCCCAAAAAAGAAGAAAAGGTACCCGCATCCGACGCAAGTGTGTCCACCAATGAAGAACTGCAAAAAGCAGCGGATCAGCTGGGCGCGATGTTCCGATTCTGACCCGCCCCACCTCGTCAGGCGATGGGGAATTGTATCAACAAGACGCAGAGCAATAAATCTAAACCTCTCCGCTCGTCGTCACAAGCTCCACATCATTCGTTTTGCTGCAAGCGGCAAAAGCTCATCGGCAAGCGGGGTTATATCGAGCTCCGTGCGGTGAAAAAGGCATAGACAAACGGCTTAGGCTGGTGCAATCAGTCTGAGTCCTTCTTTTTGATCTGCGGATAATTCGTTGGTTTCGCTTTGTTCCCGCAGCCCTGCTCTGACAACGTAATAACCTTCAGCTCTGGCTCTGGCGCGGATACATACAGTTCCTCGCACTCGCGCTGAGCAGCAATTAACACATTTACCGCCTCCTCCGAGGCGCGGAACAGCTTTAGATACATCTCTTTATAATCTGGCATATATTTTCACCCCATGGGGTATAGTTTAGAACAATACATTCAAAATTTCAAGTAGAACAATTTGTTCATTCTATACTGAGCGTGGTGATAAGAGTGGAAAAATATCCGAGAATCCGCAATTTACGGGAAGATTCCGATTTAACACAACAGCAGGTCGGTGAGGCAATCAACGTGCCTCAGCGCACCTATGCCTATTACGAGAGCGGCCAGCGGATGATCCCACCCCATGTTCTGTGCGCTCTGGCGGACTTTTACAAGGTAAGCGTGGATTATCTTCTGGATCGAACAGACAAGAAAAATTGAATTACAAAAAATGTAGTGGACCTTTGTGAAAAGGCTCGCTGCATTTTATTCTGTGTCAGAGCTTCACATAAACCGGATACGGATTATCCCGGTGGTAGCCAAGCTTTTCCGCCAGCGCCACGCTGCGCAGATCGTGCGCGTCCCAGCTCGGATAAAGTCCGCGCCCCAGGCATTCGAGAATCAGCGCCGCCCCGCAGGCTGTAGCCAGTCCCCGGCCCCGATAGTCCGGTTTGGTGTCAATCTCAATTTCAATGCCGCCCGGATAGATCGTATAGGAGGACGCGCCCGCCAACAACTGCCCGTTCCAAAGAACCGCCATTCCCAGCCCGCGAAGGCAGTAATCTGCCCCATCCAGGAATTGAGAGACAAGGTCCTCTGACCATTTTTCCTGTACGGCCTGCGCATAAATTGCTTCGTCAATAGGCGCAAGCGTATATTCCGGCGACAGCGAAGACGCGTAAAAGGTCAGCTTTGAACCATCGAATACGCCGGGTTCTTTCTTGATGGCATATCGGATCTGCTTGGTGACACGGTTTTCCCAGACGCGTTCAATCACGCGGCACCATGCCTCATTCTGTGGCGTCAGAATTGGTGCGGCCGCTTGAGCGGCCAGCGCCTCGCTGGGCTTTCCGGCAAAGAAGCAAAAATCGCCCACCACAATCTGCGCCGCCGTGGGATGCTCGTCATCATCCGCGATAGCATATCCCATACAGCCCCCAAGGCAGGAAGAAATCATGGTTTCCTCCCACCCGGCAAACAGCGGGGCAATACGGGCAAGTCTTTGATTTTCAGCCGGAATCTTTGCTGTCATTTGGCTTTTCTCCTCCACCCGCCGGTCTCATCCGGTGGGATAATAATTTCCTCTGTTTGATACCGACCCTGTTTCGCCTCGATCACCGCCATGGTGATGGGCTGGTCAAATCGGCGCGGGCCGCAGCTGCCGGGATTGAGCCAGAGGCGGCCATCCAGCTCCTGCTCAAAATATCTGTGTGAATGGCCGAACACCACAATCTGCGCCGCACCAAGCTCCGGCGGCACATCCTTCTTGTTGTGTATCATGAAAAAGGTTACGCCTTCCAGTGTCACCGACAGGCTTTGAGGCAGGTCTTCCGCCCAGTCCTTATCGTTGTTCCCGCGCACCGCATACAGCGAAGCAATTGCCCGCAGCTGGTCCAGAATTTCAGGTTGATTGGCGTCCCCGCCGTGGAGAATGCAGTTGCAGGTACGCACAATGCGCAGCACCTCCGGCCGCAGCAGACCGTGGGTATCGGATAAAACAGCAATGCGGGCAGGCACCGGCGCTCCCTCCTTCAGGCAAGATGGTGTTTCCATTATATCGTGTCGAAGCAAGCAAAGCAACTTGCACGCTCTTTCGCTATTTTGCAGGAAAAATGGAATAAAATGACGAATCAGACGTTGCAATTATTCGCAAAAAAGCATATACTTATCTTAAATTATTTAAGAAGCGCAAAGCCGTTGAAAGACGTCGGCACAAAGCTACGAGGGCCTGTACTGTTTTTATGGCAGCCATCTGCAATCGACCAAGCCCTGTAAAAGTACAGGGCTGTTTTTGTAAAATGTGAGGAATGTGAAGCACATGACGGAAGTAGTAGCCGCCCTGATATGGGACCATAACAAATTCATGATCTGCCAGCGGCCGGCACACAAGGCGCGGGGACTTTTATGGGAATTCGTCGGCGGGAAGGTGGAGCCCGGCGAGTCAAAGGAGCAGGCGCTTATCCGGGAATGTCAAGAGGAGCTGGCCGTCACGCTGATCGTTGGCAGTGCGTTTATGGATGTGACCCACGAATACCCCGACCTCACCGTGCATCTGACTCTATTTAACGCCGAGATTGCCGAGGGTGTTCCGCAAATGCTGGAGCACAACGACATTCGCTGGATCACTGTGGACGAGATCGACCATTATCCATTCTGCCCGGCGGATGAGACGATATTGACCAGGATCAAAGAGGCACATAAGAATGAATGAACGCTACATTGCCTTCGACGTGGAAACGCCGAATTACTTAAACGACCGTATGAGCGCCATCGGAATCACCGTCATCGACAGCGGCGTGATTGTGGATGACTTCTACTCTCTGGTGAACCCGGAAGAGCAGTTCAACTATTTCAATGTACAGCTTACCGGAATTACGCCGGAGATGGTTGCGGATAAACCCACCTTTTCTGAGCTTTGGACGAAACTCGAACCGCTGATGAGCACCGGCATCCTAATCGCACACAACGCGCCCTTCGATATGCGCGTGCTGGCGCAATGTTTGG
>JAGFXR010000024.1 GCA_017861365.1 Oscillospiraceae bacterium
ATCCGGCTTACCTCCACAAAGGATGTTCTCCCGGACGGCGCTACATTGAAGGTCACCGCCATCACCAGCGGTACGAGCTACACCGCTGCCCAGACCGCCCTGGCAGGCAAGGTGGATCAGTTCGAAATCTATACCATCGCAACGCAGACCTCGGCTGGCGTGGACACGGCGCCCACCGGCGCGGTCAGCCTGTATTTCCCGATTCCGGACGGATACACAGACACCCGCGTTCAGGTCTACCAGATTGCCGACGACGGCACGGCAACTCTTATCAGCGGCAGTGTGGAAAACGGCTATTACGTGATTTCTACTACCACGCTTGGAACCTTCGCACTTGTGGAGGAATCCGCCGGCGTCCTTGACAAGTTCACCGACATTCCTGACGGGCATTGGGCACGGGACTATATTGCCACCGCTGTGGAGAAAGGGCTGTTCAGCGGCATCTCCGAAACTGAATTCAGCCCTGAAGGAAAAATGACCCGCGCTATGCTGTTCACTGTTCTCTACCGCGTGAGCGGCAAGACGGACGAAAGCAGCGGCGAACTCTGGTACTCCACCCCTATGGCATGGGCCGAAGAAACAGCCATTTCGGACGGCACCAATCCGGATGAGAGTATCACCCGCGAACAGCTTGTTACCATGCTCTACCGTTACGCGGGCAGCCCGGAGACCAGCGGCGATTTCTCGGCCTTTCAAGACGCCGACATGGTCAGCAGCTATGCGGAAGACGCTCTAAAGTGGGCTGTCGCGCAGGGCATCGTGGCCGGAACGGAGGACGGGCGGCTCAATCCTGCCGGAACGGCCAGCCGTGCCGAGGTAGCCACCATCCTGGTTCGTTATCTGTCCGAGGCATAACAGTTCAGACAGGCATCGGTTGTTCGCATATCCGGCAAGAGCCGGGGGCAAAAATGCCCTCCGGCTCTTGCTGGTGTTCAAATCACATCATCCATGTCAGGTAAAACATGGGGAAGGAGGTAAGATCAGTGGGACCAACATCCCGGCAGCAGGAATATTTGCTTTACCTTGCCATACGTTCCGGCTTTGACCGGACACTGACCGGTCTGTCGGAGCATTTCGGGGTAACGAAGGCCTCCGCCTTCAGTGTTCTGGAAGGGCTGGAACATCAGGGCATGGTGTTTAAGGACAAAAATGGAGTTCTGGAGCTTACGGAAAGCGGAACGACATGGGCTAACCCATATATGGAGCATACGCACACAATTGCCCGCTGGCTGGAAAGCGTGGTTGGTATGGAGCCTCGATTGGCGGAGCAGTCTGCCAGCGTCATCACGATCCAACTGCCAAAAGAGGCTTCAGAGACGTTTGCGCGGTTCTGCAGCGTTAAATTCATCGGCATATGCCAGCAAAATGAAGTGGCGCCCGATCTCCTGTTCCAAACCTTTGGGGAAGGCGTGTACAACGCGCCCTTTACGGTATTCAAAAGGGACAGTACTACGGTCTCCATGGGCGATCAGGGGTTTCAAAAGCCTGCGCAGATCGTCTGCTGGAACGGCTGCTCCACTCTCGTGCTCCAGCCAAGGCTCATCTATTATAAAAAGCGGCGCGGCAAGCAGATGCGCGGCACTCTGGATATGCTCTGGTACCGCCAGGATGACGTTTGGCGCGAGGCGCTTTTGGATGACGAAGGACAGCGGCATATCCCCGGCAGTGCAATCCGGTTAGAGGACCTTTCCGAAACCGTCGGAAAGGTTCGCATCCGGGTCAGATCCACGATAGGCGTGATCGGAATGCCGGAAAGTGAAGCCGATCTTATCCTGAACATATCCGGCATTAAAAAAGCAGAAATACCCGGCGGCTTGCATGATTCTGCCGCCGAACAGGAGGAATCAGATTGAATATAAAGAGATGGAGTGCTGCCGCAGCTTGCTTGATTGTCATCACAGGGCTGATGACGGTTCCTGCTCAGGCGCTGGAGAAAGGCGTGTATACCGGCAGTGTTACCACCAGTTATTATAACCCCGACACGGGGAACATCGACGACGGCGGCACCGCCAATGCTGCTCTGGGAGAGGGGATGTGCCGCTCTGCCACGGGCGCGACTGGTCTTGTGGAAGTGGAAGGAGACGAAATCTGGGTCACCATTCGTCTGCTGCTTCAGAGCAGCTGCAAAAATGTGACGTTTTACACCCGCACCGCCTATGACAGCTACTCTCAGGTCAGCTACGACGTGATCGCGGAAGACTCCTCGGCTGATTCACGAGACTTTCGATTCAAGGTTTCAAACTCCGGTGTGAAGATAAAGTGCACCATGTATGTGACGCCCATGGGGCGCGATGTACTGTGGTATCTCTATGTGGACACAAGCACACTCACATCAGGCAGCGGAGACTTTGTGGTGAGCATCGATACCACCGCTGAACAAGAAGTCAGCGTCTCCGAATCCGCGCAGACAGTCAGCCCGTCCTCAAATACGGCTTCCGCGTCCGCCGCAACAAGTCAGGGGGACTCTCAAAGTCCCACCACTTCCGAAACGTCCGAGCAGGCATCACTAAGCGCCGACTCCAGCGTGACCGCGCCGTCCGAATCCGTAACCAATACCTCAGAGAATCAGTCTGATTCCAGCAAGGCCTCGGAGGAAGCGGCTGTCTCGGGTGAAGCAACTGAGGTGTCTACGCAAGAAAGCGGCGGACAGGAATCGATTTCCGGGGAGGAGATGAATGCGTCCAGTGCAGATGCCGCAGCTCCGTCGGACAGCGACACCGTGAAGGAGGACACTGGCGATACGGACGAATCCGGGCAGACGGACACCGGTAACGGCGGCATCATCGCGGCAGCCGCTGTCGCGGTGATCGGGGCTGCCGGTATTGCCTTCTTCGCAGTACGGAGGAAGCGCGGAAAATGAAGAATTGGAAACCCATCCTGACGTACCTTTTATCCGCTGTCCTGGTGCTGTCCCTCAGCGGCTGCGTAAATCAGCACCCGGAGGAGAGTGCCTCCGACTCGAACGAATCGGCTCAAGGTGACCAACAGACTGAAACCAGGATCGTTGCCACCTCCTATGCCACCCTGCTGATCTGTGACAAGCTGGGATTGGATTTGGTGGCAATTCCCACCACTAGCAGCGAAGTGCCTGAGCGGTATCAGGGTTTGCCGGAAATCGGCACAGCTATGGCGCCGGACGCGGAGGCCATCGCCCTGCTGGAACCCACCGATGTCATCGGACCGGACACCCTTGCGGAGACGATAGAACCAACTTACGAGGCGGCGGGCGTGCCATATACCTTTATTGACTTGCAGAGTGTGGAGGGGATGTACGACAGCATCGCCATGCTGGGAGAAAAATATGGCGTCCAGGAAGCCGCCGACGCACTGATTGACGAATACGAAACCACGATGGCGGATTTCCGTGCCTCCATTGAAGGTGTGGACGCTCCAAAGGTGCTTATCCTCATGGGTCTGCCCGGCGCGTACATATCATGTACTCCAAACTCTTACGCGGGCTCTCTAGTTGAACTAGCGGGCGCGACAAACGTGGTACAGGTGGATACCAACGAGAATTTCGTATCCTGGAACACCGAGGAGCTGCTGAAGCTGGACCCGGATGTCATTTTGCTCACAGCCCACGGCCTTCCGGAGGAGGCCATGGAGAGGTTTGCAAAAGAATTTGCGACAAACGATGTGTGGAAAAACTTCCGCGCGGTGCAGGAGAACCATGTTTACCAGCTGGACTATACCCTGTTTGGCATGAGCTGTACCTTCGACTGGCCTGAAGCGCTGGAGGTGCTTCAGGAAATTTTGTATGATCATACCTACGAAGCCTATGACGCGGAGGCGGCCTACAATGAAAACAACTCATAAGGAGCTCACACGGGGTGTCATGAGCTGTTTTGTTCTGGCGGCGCTCATCTGCCTGCTGACCTTTGCGGCCATGAAGCTGGGCAGCATTTCCGTTACCTACGGAGAGCTGTTTCGCGGGCTGTTCGTGGAATATGACATTCGGGTGGCCACAATCTATGACCTTCGCTTTCCGCGCATCATTGTGGCCCTTCTGGGGGGCGCGGCGCTGAGCTGCAGCGGCCTGCTGTTTCAGGCGGTACTGAAAAACCCATTGGCCGACCCCGGTATTATCGGTATCTCCGGGGGTGCGTCGCTGGTCACCGGCATCGTATCCGCCCTGTTTCCGACGCTGTATTTTTCCCTGCCTCTGTTTGCCTTCTTTGGAGGCGTGGGGGCCTTTGCCATCATCTATTCTCTGTCCTGGAAGGGCGGTCTTGACCCGGTGCGTATTATTCTTGTGGGCATTGCCGTTGGCGCCGTATTTACCGGACTGGGCGAGGTGCTTGACGCAGTAAGCAACCGAACCGGCGTGTCCATGTCGGTCAGTGGACTGACGCAGCTGGTCTGGGGAGACGTCAGCGTCCTGGCCGTTTATACGGCGGTCGGTCTGGTTCTGTCTCTGGTGCTGGCGCCGGTCTGCAATCTCATGGCACTGGAGGACGAAACCGTCCGGGGCCTGGGGCTCAACATCGACCTTCTGCGCCTGATCGTATCACTTGCGGCGGTGCTGCTGGTTTCGGGGGTCACAGCGGTGGTGGGCGTCGTCGGTTTTCTGGCATTGATTGTTCCCCATATGGCCCGGCGGGTGGTGGGGTCAGAGCATCGGATTCTGGTTCCCTTCTGCATCCTGCTGGGTGGCTTTATTCTTCTGCTGGCCGACACCGTGGGGCGGCTTATCGCCGCACCCTATGAAATTTCGGCGGCTGTCGTCATGAGCGTTGTGGGCGGCCCCTTCTTTATTATTCTGCTTCGAAAGGGGGGCAAACACCTTGGTCTGCGTTGAAAATCTGACCTTTGCCTATGACGCTCAGCCGGTGCTCAGGAACGTGTCTCTGACGCTTCAAAAAGGCGCCATAACCACCTTGATCGGCGCCAACGGCTGCGGCAAGACAACTCTTTTAAAGCTGATGACCAAAAATTTAAAACCGGACTCCGGGCGGATACGGCTGGAGGGAACCGACCTGCGGAGTATGAGTCTTAAGGATTTAGCCCGCCGCGCCGCGATCGTCCATCAGAAAAACACGGCGCCCGACGACCTGACGGTGCGCCGGCTGGTCTCTTACGGCCGCCTGCCCTACACCTCGCCTCTGCGGTCTCAGACCGGGAAAGACCGGGAGAAAATTGAATGGGCGCTGTCTGTCACGGATATGTCGGAACTGGGGGAAAAACCCATGGGAACCCTTTCAGGGGGCCAGCGCCAGCGTGCTTTTCTTTCCATGGCTCTGGCACAGGATACGAAGCTTTTGTATCTGGACGAGCCGACCACCTTTCTGGACGTACGGTATCAGATCGAGCTGCTGCGCCTCATCCGAAGGCTTAACCGGGAACTGGGGCTTACCGTTGTGATGGTGCTTCACGATATCAATCAGGCACTGTGTCACAGCGACGAGGTCATTGGATTAAAGGACGGCACGGTGTACTGCCAGGGAGCGCCGGAAAAGGTGATTGACGCCGACGCCGTGCGGGAGCTTTATGGCATCGATCTGGAGATTCGGCGCGAAAACAACAGGCTTTGGGTCATGACGGTATGACCTGAAGGAAAGGACGTAACCCATGATTAACAAACGGCTTCTGAGTCTGGCAGGAGACGCAAAGCGTCAGATTGTCCGGAATGTCTTGTTTCAGTGGCTTTCCATGCTCTCCGGCGCGGCGCTGACCTTTGGACTCGGCTGGTTTATTCAGCTGATGTCGGAAGACCGGGCGGATATATCGGCACTCTGGTGCATACTGGCCGTTTTTACCGCGGCTGTCTTGCTGCGCGTATTTTGTGGCAGCGCCGCGGGCCGGGCCTCCTTCCGGGCGGGCTCCGGCGTTAAGAAAATTCTGCGGCAGACCGTTTATGAAAAACTTTTATGCCTCGGCCCCTCCTACATTGGACAGACGGCCACCAGCGAGGTGGTTCAGGTGGCCACAGAGGGCGTGGATCAGACCGAGGTATATTTCAGCAAGTATCTCCCTCAGCTGTTCTACAGCGTATTGGCGCCGACGACCTTGTTTCTGCTTCTTGCTCCTGTATATTTGCCTGCCGCGGTCTGCCTTCTTCTGTGCGTACCGCTGATCCCGCTGACCATCGTAGCTGTGCAAAAGCTGGCCAAACGCCTTCTCGCCCGGTACTGGTCGGCTTACGCGGGTCTGGGTGACAGCTTTCTGGAAAACCTTCAAGGGCTGACTACATTAAAAATTTACCGGGCGGACGGGGCAAAGCAGGCTGAGATGAACCGGGAGGCGGAGCACTTTCGCAAAATCACCATGAAGGTGCTGTCCTTGCAGCTCAACTCCATCATCGTCATGGATCTGATTGCATATGGCGGATCCGCTGCCGGAATGATTCTGTCGGCCGGCGGTTATGCGGGGGGCGCAATCTCTCTGGGTGATGCACTGACTATTGCGCTGCTGTCCGCAGAATTTTTTCTCCCGATGAGGCTTTTGGGCTCCTACTTCCATATTGCCATGAATGGCATGGCAGCCATTGATAAGCTGTTTCACATTCTGGATTTAAAAGAGCCGAAAAAAAGCGAACAGTCGCTTCCAAAGGGGGCGCTGTCCGTTGTTTTCAGGGATGTGAGTTTTTTCTACGAAGCGCACCGCCCGGTTTTAAAGAATATTGTTCTGGAAGCCGTACCGGGGCGGATACTCTCCCTGACGGGAGGCTCCGGCAGCGGAAAGAGCACGCTGGCCGCCCTTGTGACCGGACAGCTTCGCGGCTACACCGGATCGATTGCCCTGGGAGGGGTCGAGGTTTCAATGGCGGATCAACAACAGCTGTCCCAGCGGGTCACGCTGGTTTCGTCCGCCGGATACCTGTTTGCGGGTACCATCGGAGAAAATCTGAGAATGGCACTGCCCAACGCAGGAGACGATGAACTTTGGCAGGTTCTTGAGGAAGTATGCCTGGCGGAATTTCTTCAGGCCCGCAATGGACTTGAGACACGGCTTTCGGAACGGGGCGCGAACTTCTCCGGAGGGCAGCGGCAGCGGCTGTGCCTGGCGCGGGCGCTGCTGCGGGATTCCGACCTCTATGTATTCGACGAGGCCACCAGCAACGTCGATGCGGAGAGCGAGGCACTGATTATGGCCACCGTGACCAGATTAGCTGAGCGGAAGACCGTCATTCTCATTTCTCACCGGCTGTCCAACTTGATAAACACCTCTTGTATCTGTCTGATGAAAAGTGGTACTATCATGGAGAGGGGCACGCATGAGGAACTCCTGGAAAACGGTGGCGACTACGCCGTCCTTTTCCGGGAGCAGGAAGCGCTGGAGCGTTACGGGAACACCGTTGAATATCAGCGTCCGGCAGGCAGAAAGGCGGTGGCGATATGAGAAAACGCGGAAGCCTTTCCATCATGGGTAAGCTGATTGTTTTGGTGCGCCCAATGACCGGGTTCATGCTGTTGGCCATTCTTTTGGGAGTGCTGGGTCACCTGTGCGCCATCTTTATCCCGGTGCTGGCCGGTGATATGCTCCTGCTTGCGGGCGGACAGGGCGCGGACGGCCTTTCGGTACTCTTTCTTCTGGTTGCCGTGCTTGCTGCTGCCCGTGGAATCCTGCACTACGGGGAACAGACCTGCAACCATTATATCGCGTTTAAAATACTGGCGCTGATTCGGGAGCAGGTGTTTACCGCTTTGCGGCGGCTGTGTCCCGCCAAGCTGGAGGGGCGGGAGCGTGGAAATCTGATTACTGTTCTCACCGGCGACATTGAGCTGCTGGAGGTGTTTTACGCCCACACCATATCCCCAGCGGCCATTGCGGTGACCGTGTCCGTTTGCATGACTGCATATATCGGGTCATTCCACTGGCTGCTTGGGCTGATTGCCGCTTTGGGTTATCTCACGGTGGGGGCCGCTCTGCCGCTGCTGACCTCGCGGTTTGGAAAAGACACTGGAGCCGCCTGCCGGGCAAAATTGGGAGAACTTTCGAGTTTCTACATAGACAGTCTGCGGGGACTCAGGGAGGTGCTGCAATTCGGCGCGGGCCGGGAACGGCTGGACGAGCTGGGGCGCCGCACGGACAGCCTGGAGCGCGATCACGAGAGGCTCAAGACACTGGAAAGCCTGGCGGGAATTCTTACGGGAGCCTGTATCCTGTTATTTACGGCTGGAATGCTCACGGCAGCCTTTTTCCTCCGGCAGCGGGGTGTCCTTACCTTCGCGGGTGTCCTTCTTCCTACGGTAGCCATGCTCTCCTCCTTTGGACCTGCGGCGGCGATCGCGAATCTCTCCAGCAGCCTGTCTCTGACACTTGCTGCCGGAGAGCGTGTGCTGGAGTTGTTGGAGGAAATGCCCGAAACACCTGAAATCGCAAACGGAAAAATACCCGATTCCTTTACCGGCTGTGAGGTGGACGATCTGACCTTCTCCTATGAGGAAACGCCGGTGCTGCAACACATTTCCCTATCCATACCCGAGGGGAAGATTATCGCCGTTTCCGGGAAAAGCGGCTCTGGAAAATCCACGTTGCTCAGGCTCCTGATGCGCTTTTGGGCTCCGCCACAAAGCACAGTTTCTGTTTCGGGGCAGGATGTCAACGGCTTAGATACCGGCTGGCTGCGCAAAATCGAGGGATATGTGACGCAGGACACGGATCTGTTCCAGGGCAGTATTGCGGAAAACATCCTTATTGGCAGGCTTTCCGCCTCCCGTGGCGAGGTGATTGCGGCGGCAAAAAAGGCGTCCATTCACGATTTTATCGCCGGTCTGCCGAAGGGCTACGATACTCTGGTGGGGGAGCTGGGCGACACGCTGTCCAGCGGGGAACGGCAGCGGATCGGGCTGGCGCGGGCCTTCCTGCACGACGCGCCCCTGCTGTTGCTGGACGAACCCACCAGCAATTTGGATAGTTTGAACGAGGGCATAATCCTGAAGGCGCTTCGAGAGGAGCGCGCGGGGCGCACCGTGGTATTGGTTTCCCATCGAAAATCCACTATAGGCATTGCGGATGGCATATACGCCATAGACGGTGGGAGGATGCGGTGATGAATACAGATCAAAGGCGCAGGCGGGAACAACTCCTGATCGCCAAGATGATTCGCCTGTATTGCCGGAACCATCATGGGCAAAAAGACACTCTTTGCCCCCAATGCCATGCGTTAACAGCCTATGCCGAAAAAAAGACCAACGCTTGTCCATTGATGGAGACAAAGAGCTTTTGCTCTGCCTGTACCGTTCACTGCTACCGGCCGGATATGCGGGAGGTTATCCGCGTGGTTATGCGGTGGGCCGGACCGCGGATGCTGTTTTACCATCCGGTGCTTGCCATACGTCATGTGCTTGCAACCAGAAGAACCAGGGGGAAATAAATGAAAGTTGTATATGGATTGCTGGGCTTTTTATGTTTTGGAGTAGGCGCCGTCGGCGTTGTAATTCCTCTGCTGCCCACCACGCCGCTGCTGCTGTTAGCCGCGTTTTTCTTTGCCAGAAGCAGCGAGCGGTTTAATCGCTGGTTTTTGTCCACACGGCTCTACCGAAGACATTTGGAAAGCTTCGTGAAAAATCGCGCTATGACGCTGAAAACAAAGCTGTGTATTTTACTGCCGGTTTCGGCAATGCTGGTCTTTGCGTTTTTTTCTATGTCAAATTTCTATGGAAGACTGGTGGTGGCGCTGCTGCTTGGGTTTAAATACTGGTATTTCTTTACCCAGATTAAAACGATCCCAACGGAAAAGCCAGGCAAGCAGAAAGTAAAGTCAAAAAGGGGCGGTCGGTGATTATCGTGATTAAAACGAACAATAAGGTCATGATAGAACTGTGAAAAAGGTGACCAAAGAACTCATTTTATCTTTGTGTTACAAGACAAAAGGCGCGCCTTCCTGCCCGGGCACGTAGGCAAATTCAACTGCTTTGACACCGTTGCCCTCACATATTGTCAGCATTTCATCATCGCACAGTTCCTGTATCAGAGGGAAAAGATCCTTTCTTGTCCCAAAGGTTACATGGCTGATTTTTGCAATCCCGTTGGGATGAACAAAAGCCTTCGGCTTTGGGTCAAGATTGAAATAGGTCATAAAGAATGGAATCTGAATATCGTTCGGAGATCCCACTTTGAACCGCAGATCACGACCCTTGGTATCCTCGCGCCGAACCTTCATCTGGAATGCACTGTAGCCATATTTCTTTAGAACAGCAACTTCCGATTCCAGATCGGTTTTGTAATTTTCCAATGCCAGACCACAGGGGCCGCCGGGATGGGTATCATACGAGTCCAACCTGTCAACTAGCTTATCCTGCCCAAAAAGGCGAAACAGCTTTTTGAAAAAGGCTGGCATGTTACTGCCCGCAAGCAACTCGATATAAGGACCTTCTGAAAAGTAAATCAGGGCGTTAATGGGTTTTTTCTCCTTGCCGTATTCCACCTCGAAGCCCCTTTTGCGGAATTCTTCCACGCCTTTATCCAGGTTCTGCACCCGGTACATAATGTGGCTGACTTTCATCTCTGCTCACTCCTGATCAATTTATTTAATACATCGGAACCAGACCATCAATTGGTCGCTGTGAAACTAGGCACATCTGAAACCCTATGCTGTTGTGTCCAGAGAAGAGCAACTTTTTGAATGTGTAAAAATCGCTGAAAATGGTCGTAGTATAATGTGGTTAGCTATCTCTAACTGCATTATACTACGACCATTTCCGCAAAACAATCCAAATCGGAAGAAAAAGGTGACGTTATTATAAAATTTATGGCTGACGAAACTGCCCAATAGCCTCAACAGCAGACGAAAAGTAATTTGATTTTGATTGCAACTGATCAAAATCAGACCCGCGAGCTATTGATTGAGTTCAGAGAATATGGTAGAATATAAGTTACCTTAGACTAACTGGTGTCATTATCATGATGATGTCGGCAAATTTAATATTGAGGATGACGGTACGCATGGAGATGTACGCGCCATAATGAAGTTACATGAAATTTGCAGATTGCGGAGGAAAATAATACATGAACTGGGTTCTTATTTCTTTGGTATCAGGACTGATCAGCGGGGTATGCTGGCTGGTGGGAGATATTTTTCTGGTAGGCTTTGATGCTGATGAGCAACAATATAAAGATTTTCTTCAAAGCACAAAAATCAAGAACACAGATATGGCTGTTTTGATGCTTCCCGGTTCCGTAAAGCGTCTGCGGTTTGGAGCATTGATTGCTAATTTTTCCATCCCGTTTATGCTGCTGTCCATCTATTCCCTTTATACTTTAGCTGAGCCGTCTGTATGGTCTGCAATTGCGGCCTTTTCACTTGGCATTGGGTTTTGTGTATCACCGGTAGCGCATGTTGCGTTCTATTATGTCGGGACATTGTGTAAAAGCCTTTTTGAGGAGTTTTCTAAGAATAAAACTGCAAACCCCTCTGGAAAATCGCTGTTTGAAGAGTATATGTTTTTTTTGAACATAACCTGGGCCGTTGCTGTCGGCATCACCTTTTTGGGTTGGATTGTATACACTATTTTGATTTTCTTGGGAAAAACCGCCTTTCCGCCGCTATTCGGATTATTAACGCCTCTGATCATCAGTCCTGTGGCGGGGCTATTAACCTCAAAATTGAAACTCGGAAGCCCTTATTTAAATGGAGCCGGGCTCAATATTGGACTGTCCATCTTTTTTGCAGCCTCTCTGATTTACTATCTCATTTATGTTGGTTAGTAGATACCAATTCAGCTGACAGATCGATCAAATAATGAAATTGGTATTATAAAAAATTATATTAATTGGTGTATATCATAAGGTTATTATGTACCGTCAGCAACATTTATAGTGTAGTAATTTGTTTGTACTGGCTTGGATTACTCTTAGAAGAGATTATTTCACTAAAAAAAGAAAGCATTGATTTATTGAGCGCGAGATTACAAAATAAACATTTTGGTGTCATTCAGATTTCAGAAGAATTGTTGCCAGTGTTTCGCAACTATGATAGTAACGATGAAGTTAAAACTCAGAAAGTGGTATTTGTTGCTGATCCATCTGAGTATTTTATCCGTAAGTTTACCCCAAAAGGAAATTCGACCAAGAACAATCGATTGGGTCAAAATAGAATTAATATGTTAGTCAGTAAGTTTAAACAAATCTATTTTAATCAAACCGGCGTTGAGATTAAGCAGATTCAAGCGTCATGTTGTCACTTCTCCTTTTTTAGGATTCTAACATGACCTTATTTTTTCTCTCCAACTAAATATAGCCGATCCGAAACCCCAAATAAATACAAATTGCATAAGCCGCACTACTTACTTGTGGAAGATTGTAAAAGGAGGGCCTTATTTCTGGATTGCCTATTGCTTGGTACATTGATAACATGGATGCTTAAAATACCGCTGAATCAGCCATTTCCCACAAGATTACTTTGTTTCATAACGTGATCTAGTCATAAATCGTTTCACATCCGCACCCGCGCGCGTGACCGCAACACTCGGTATGCTCGTGATGATGATCCTGCGGAGATATCATTTCTGCAGCATGAATTTGATCCCGGGGTTTTGAAAGGATCACCGCATGCGGGTTCAGGCTTTTCATTAATTTGTAGGCGTCGTTTACTTTATCGGGAAAAAGTTCGGTGCGGCTGAGTAAAATCAGGTCGGCGTTTTGAATTTGATCCTCAAAAAATTCGCCGAAGTTATCAAGATATCTCTTGCAGCGTTTCACATCCGCGACTGTTATGCTGGCCTTCACTGTTGCGAAAGGCAAAATAAGTGAGTCCGAACAGGCTTTTATAATATCAGACAGCTTCCCGACACCGGATGGCTCAATAATAATTTTATCCGGCTGGAATCGATCTAAAAGCTCCTTGATGACGTTGGAGCAGCAATCGATCGACTGACAAACCAAACAAATGATACTGATACGTGTGCATCCACACTTCCCACAGTTCATTCTCACAGGTAAAGCACAGATCATACATATCGCCTCATGTGGTTTCTTCGAAGCCATGTGGGGCTTTTATTTTTTCGGAAAGGAGGAGTGGAATGCCAAGTAAACGAAAAAGCATGACCACAGCGGATAAGTTGCAAAAGATATTGAATGATCCTTATTTATTTATTTCACTGTTCATGAAAATTGTTGATAAGAATGGTAATACAGTACCGTTTAAAACCAATAAACAGCAAGCTACATTGCTCAGCGATATGGCTTTCGATTAAACAAATCCAAGAATATCTGGGGCATAAAAAAGCAGCTACTACGTTGGATATCTACGGACATTTGAGTCTTGAGGGCAAAAAGGAAGCAGCAAAGACGTTAGACGGATTACTCGAAATTAAAGCCATGTAGATATCTCATTATCATGTTAGACAAAGTGTTAGATGATAAGAAACTAAGCTAGATAATTTGGCTTGAAAAGTTATAAAAAAGCCCCAAATCTTTCGATTTGGAGCATTTTCAATGGTCCGAGTGACAGGACTTGAACCTGCGGCCTCTTGACCCCCAGTCAAGCGCGATACCAAACTTCGCCACACCCGGATATTTTATTTGGCTGCGGAGCAACCTAAAATATATTATCATATCCGGATGTGGATTGCAAGTTAAAATTAAAAAAAGTCGAAAGTTTATTTTTCAGGCTGAATCAGGCGCCCAGTTTCCTCCTCCGCAAACTG
>JAGFXR010000011.1 GCA_017861365.1 Oscillospiraceae bacterium
CTGCCGAGGCCGCTCAGGACACCGCCGACAAGGCTCAGGAAATGGCCGATAAAGCCAAGGACGCCGCCAAGTAATCATTCACCCCAGGCAGCGCAAACGGCCAGGATTTCCTGGCCGCTTGCGCTGCGTGTTGCGCGATGATTACTTGGCGGCGTCTTTGGCCTTGTCGGCCGCTTTTTGCGCGGCGTCGGCAGTATCCTGAGCGGCCTCGGCGGCCGCGTCCTTGGTTGCATCAGCCGCTGCAGCAGCAGCGTCACCGGTGGCTTCGGCAGCGGCGCCTGCTGCCTCGGCAGCGGAATGTGCCGCGTCGGCTGCGGAGTCCTTTGCAGCGCCAGCGGCTTCCTTGGCTTCTTCCATGGCGGGGGCGGCGGCTTCTTCAGCCTTCTGGCAGGCGGTCAGTGCGAGGGCGGCGAACAATGCGACGAGAAGTTTGGATTGCATGAGATCTCCTTGGTGTGGATTGAATGTAAAAGGAAATGCGAGTCTGGCATACGATCCCACACGCGCTCTGTCGCGTAGTGGGTCGGAGTCCTTTAGGGCAACCCGCAATTGACATTAATAACGCCAAAAAGGACCAGGGACAAGCTTTTCGGCGGTTTTTTACAAACTGATGATGCTGCGGCAATCAGCGGTTCAGCCAAACAAAATTCCACAGTACATCATTACGATTTTCTTATCTAAGCATCGTACAGGTCAATCACGTCGCTGCTGGGACGGTTGTGTCTCCGGTGCTCGCGACCACAGCGGTGTCGCTATCCTCGCGTTACCTTCCCCGACAGCGTCAGAGGGTCTCAGTAGCCGCCCCCTGGAACAACGCCATCAATGCGGTATATTCATCCGTGGTCACCATTCCGGCGGTATAGACCACCGTTAGTTTTGTTTTAAGCTCCGCCAGCTTGTCAGCGTTGCCCGCTGCAACATACTTGGCAATCACCGTTTCATAGAGAGATGCAATTGAATCCATATTAAGATACCCCCAATTTTAATAACGCAATTTCGTAGGTAAGGCACGTGATTGCTTCCGCTGTGGTTACTGCCGTGATTTCCGCCTCCGTCGGAGATTCCTCCCCCATCAGCTCCCCGGTATCCGCATTGCGGTACACCCGCACACCGTCAACCTCGTCCTCCACATAACCAGCCTTGGGCGGGAGCTGTGGGGTTGTAATGACCTCATACATCGTTAATCACCATCCAATGCTTTAATGTAGGCATACGACCTTGTTGGGCTTATGGTCGGCAAGGCGTAATCGCTGTATACGGCATAGCCGCCGGGAGTGATACCGCAAATGCGGCCCTCCGTATCCATTGCGACACTCAAAATTGCATACGCGCCTGAAACAAGTGTGGCTATTGTCCAACTGGACAGCGCGGTTGAATAGGCAGCCGTGGGATAACTGGACGAATTATGTCCATATACAGCATAGTACCCGTTGATATAATAAGTACCACGTGCCGATATGCCAGATATCGCAAATGACGCCCAACCGCTGCCAAGCGACGTGGAATATAGTATCAAGCTGCTAGATGTCGTATAATATCCGGCTATGATATACCGCCCATTTTGATACGCAATACTGGAGGTTATCAAAGAGTCGGATGACCCTGTCGTAATACCTGTGCTCACAGACGTCCACGACGACGGAGTTGTTGCGTACCTTAAGGTGATACCACTGGAAACCGCAGTAGTGCCCGCGACCACAAAATATCCATTTAGATACGCGATGCATCCACCGGACACTCCAGATGCGTATGTGCCGACCGACCAGGTTCCTGACGGAGTTGTTGCATAGGCATAGTACCTTCCACCATTAGTCGCCACAAAATAGCCGTTGCCGTAAGCGATTCCCGCAAATGCATCCGTTGATGAAGTCGTTAGCTGAACCGCAGTCCACGACGTGCTTGTTAATGTGGTGGAATACATAATGGCCGGATACCCCGATGATGTGGTGGAGCCAGCTGCCACATAATACCCATTGCCATAGGTGATTGAGTTTGGACGCACATAGGCGGTGGAGCTGATCTGCACCGTTGTCCAGGTATCCCCCGGTTTTAACGCATATGCTATATACGCGTAGTGGTTCGTGCTATCATAACCGCACGCGATATAATAGCCATTGACATATTGCACAGATGCCCAGTAATAACTTGTATTTACCGTTTTGACTATATTGACGTCAAGGATAGACGGCTTTTGCAGCGCCGCCAGACTTGCGTATGTGCTGGGGCTAAAGGTAGCCCCGTTGCACAACAGCCAGTTGGAACCTAATCCAGTCCTGCTGCTCGTTTTTATGTCCCCGATCTTTGGCATTGACCTTGCGGCGAGCACGTTCAACGCCTCACTGACCGTGTGGTCGCTGGAGCTATTAAATATTGCCGCTGATGTCGTATCTGACAGCAAATTCTCTTTCGTGGGCGGTGTCCCCGCTTCGGTCGGCTCATCCGCCATCATAATATCATAAGTATTTGCCTGCCCGGTCACAGGCGTCAATGTGACACGGCCCGGATAAGTTGGTATTCTGTCCTTCACCTGTTATCCCCCTTTGAAAAATAACCCTGTATACGCAATTCCTTGCGCCCAGGCCATATCAATGTTGCTCTGAATATGTTCGATCAACGTCTCCACGTCCTCCAATATCTGCTCGATGTCATTGGCCTGTTCATACGTGAGATTGTTCATACTGTCCGGCGCTGCCGGAGTCGTGCTGAATACAGACAATGCCGCCCGGATTTTAGCAATGTTTGAACGATATCGTTCGAGATCATCCACCGTCGGGATATCTGCCAGCGCCCAGTCTGTCTTTACGTCCACACTGACGCTGTATCCCAAGCTGTTCAGCAGTTCCGCCAGCGTTGCAACTGCGCTTTCCACCCGGTTTAAATCGGTGTAGTTATAAGCACCTTTTAGGCCCGCAAGCCACGCTGTTTGTTGGGCTGTGGTCAGGCTGTCCCATCCGCCGGAGGTGTACTTGCTGATCAGGGAAAGCATGGTGTTCACGTCTGATTCGGTGCGGTCTGTAATCAAATTCAGACTCATCCCCGTACCTCCAATGTGGCGGTAAACCCGCCGGTTAAATCAATGTCCATACTGACAATCACGCCTGTTTTGCTCAAATCCAGCATCGTTTCCACCTCCACGTTATCGCCGATCCCCTCATCTTCCACGGCGATTTCAAACTTCTGTACAATGCGGCTCTGGTAGTCGTCATAAACGAACTGCGCCACATCCGCCCCGTTGGCTGGACTAATGAGGTAAATACTGTCCACCGTGGCCTGTGACCGCTTGGCATCGGTGAGCCCGTCTGCCTCCACGGTGTAGGTGGTGGCGGACGATGAATATTGATACCCGGTCACGGTCACCGTTCCAGCGGTAGTCACGGTCACAACGGCGTAGTTGATGCCGCTCTGGGTGATTGTTCCGCCGGAGATGGTCAAGCCCTTGGCGGGCGTGGAGAAGGTAATGGTGTAGGTTCCGGCCTCCAGCTCGGCGCTGTAAAGCTGGCTTGTGGAAGATGCCGCCGCGAATGTGTAGGCCGTCACCGCCACGGAATTGACCAGATCATTCTGAGTAATGGTCTGACTGCCCATCTTCTGGGACTTGGAAATGGCGTTGGCATCCTCGGAGGATGGCAGACGAGTGATCAGCAGCGTCCCGTCCCGCTTGGAAATGACACTGCACCGCGCTGCAAAACACACCTGATGCAGCGCCTCCCGGACGGTCACCACGGGGATATACCCGGTAAGCGTCTCACTTGCGATTGAGCTTTCAATACTGTATTTTGTAAACCCTGCCGCCGACATAATATCCGCAATGATCGCTGCCACTGTTGCGCCCGCCCACATCTGGCTGGTCGTGTAGGTGATGCCGTCAAACACGCCAACCATGTCCTGCGCCTCAAAATCTGCCGTGGCAATGGATGAATTTTTCCATGTGGTTAGGTAATACCGCCCCATGTTAACTGCGGCACCGTTGATATACTCCGTCACCCGAAGCTGCTGCCGCTGCTGGAGGTATTCATAGGTCCCTGAGGGGTTGAGCATATTAAAGTCGGAATTTTCGTCATGGATAGACAGGTCAAGGGTATTGATGGTCAACTCCGAGCCGGTCAGGTTGACTTCCTCCAGCACCGACGCGCTGATGATGCTTTCCCCCGACCATACGAAGATTTCTCCGTAGTCGATTTGTACGATCTTTACCCGGCGATATGGTACATCGGTGCCCACAAACTCAATGACGATTTTGTTGTATCCTGATACCTCTCTGCTGATGAAGTGGGTGAAGCCTGTTACATCATCTGTCTGTGTGCCTAACACCGTACTGCCTGAGTACCAGGTGGTGACGGTCTGCTTGGGCCAGGTGTCGCCGCCGAAGGTCACTGTGAAGCCCGCCGTGGAATAACTGCCGGATGTAGTGGCGGTCAACACGGGATTCGCGGTAAAGTCCCCGTTTTCATCCGAAAGTGTCGACGACCATACCCCCCATTTCAGAGCAGCAGGCGTACTGACAAGGGCTTTGGTTCCGTTTAAAATCCAATTGTTCAGCTCCAGCGTTGGAATATCATCCGCCGTGTATTCGTCGTCCACAATAGCGGACACGTCCGAATAATCCGTCATGGCGGACATGGAAAGGGCGGCTTCCAACTTTGCATCGTCGTCAGCCACCCGAAGAGAGATTTCAGTTCGTGTTTTTCTGCCCATCACATCACCCCGAAACAGGAGATTTGGCAATAAAGGAGGCGGACAGCCCGCCCCAACGGTGGTTCCCGTCCGTCGTATATTTGATCAACTTGTCCTCCACGCTGGAAATATACGCCGTGTAGGTGAAGGTTCCGGTTGTCCCCGGCACAACGATTGTATGATATTCCTCGTCCTCCGTGAGCTTATCGAACAGCGCCTCGTATTCGTCCGGGTCGCTGATGTCTCCGAATGTCATGTAGTAGTTGTGGTAGATTCCAAGAATTTCACGGCTCAGAACGCCGGATTCCGTGCGCTTGGCGTACTTGTCCAGTACGTCGATCTTCCGGGTCACCTCCACCACGCCCACGTTATAGGTCACGCCGTCTATGGAAAATACGCTCATGTGCTGCCCACCTTTACAATACTCGTTCCAACGCGGTTCTGGGCGTCCGGGAGATATTTGACGATTTTATTCGCCACGGTTTTCCCATCTATCTCCGTGGTGAGATTAAATGTGTACGTTCCACTGCCACCGGTGAGTCCCAGTTGGGCTATGGCGTTGACCACCGCTTCCTGAATGGTCGCCAGCGGGGCTTCCACGTTGGTTCCGTTCTTCTGGTCGCCTACCACCGCCAGAAATGGGTTGTTGGCCGGGAGCACCGCCCCTGTGGCGAGATATGGAATCTTCGTGGCGGTAACTGTGGGGATGGAGAAGCCCCAGGTCTCGCCGCCAAACTCCGGCACCCAGTCTGGAACGGTGAAGGACAGACTGTTGAGCGCCTTAATGATGCCATTTAACCCCAGCGTCAGGCCGTCCAGCACGGTGTTCACTGTGAGAATCAGGGCATTTAAGATTACCTTTGCCACACCGCCCAACCCGCCAAAGCCCAGATTGAAACTATCCAAAAAGGAGAGCCACACCTTGTACCAATCGCCGGTCGACAGCACTGTCAAATAGACCATCAGATCCATAAGCGCCTGCTGAAACTCTCCGATTTTTGTAACCCCGTTGGTAAAGGCGGACGTCATGGCGGTGGAAATGATGCTGATGTTTGTCAGAAATCCAGGCTGGAAAGTGTCTCCAAACCATTGTCCAAACGACTGCAAATTAGTCCAGAACAACAGTACATGGCTAATCCACAGGTTGTCAATGGCGGTTCCGATGGTCACAAAATCCGGCAGAATGACGTCGTTGAGGACACTGCTGATGAGATCCCCTGTCTCCTGAATGGTATTCTGCATGTTGACAAGGGCGGGCTTTCCAAGCAGATACCACTGGGTGGATATTCCTAAACAGGTCGCCAGCCACGCCGCGTCAATTAGGGCAGTGTTCACCGTGACCGACAGCAGTGCAGCTGCCATGGAGGTCGCCAAACTCAGGGTAACGGCGCTCAGGGCGGCTTCCACGCTCAGTTGGATTTCATCCAATGTGCCTGTAACATTCTGCTTCATGCCGTCCAGTTTGTCCGACACCGTGGCGCTGAGTTCGTCCAGCTTCCCGGACAGATAGGTATTCAATGTACTAAACGGCGCGTTGAGTTGGTTGGGCAGTTCCGCGAAAAAAGTATTGATATCATCCAGTATGCCGGAAAACAGCGTGGATAAGTCAATGGAGTCCGGGAACCAGTCGTCGATAGGGCTTTCAAGAGATGCAAGCTCATTCCAAAACTGAGAATTCTGCAAATCCAGCCCATCCCAGAGTTCCTGTAACCCATTCGTTTCTGAAAATATCTCTTTTACAGCTGTTTTGACCGTCATTACTGAAGTTTTCAATGCTTCAAGCGCTTCTTGTACTGCGGTAATCCCATCTTCCACTCCTTTTGTGTCAATCGCCGTAGAAATTCTGATTGTTCCGTCATATGCCGTCATTTTTTTATCACCGTCCTTACTAATTTGTCAGCTGTGCGAAAAAGCGCCCCGCGATATCCTCGTTATGCTGATACTGCCCCGCATCCTCCGGCAGGGCCAGAAGCTCCGCGATGGAATTGCAATACTCCCGTTCTTCCTTGGTAAGCTTCCCACGGCGCAGCTTCTGCCGGTAATAGATCAGTCTTTGAAAGGTACAGTCCTCCCGCAAATCCATGAACAGATAGAGGAATTTCCACCAGTGCAGAAAGCCCACGGTCTCCAGATCAATGCCGTGGGTCTGCTTGACAGCGCTGTAAATAAACTTCGCGTCTTTGGAAAAGCTGTAGAGTCTTCGATGATCCCCAATGCTGCCGTCCTGTTGGCTCTCGCCGCCATCCAGAAACCGCACCGCCTTGCTTGCGGCCTCCTGAAGATTCCCCGGCACAACGGGGTAGAGAAGCCGAAGCATAACCTCCTGCTTTTCATAGTCCGTCAGCTCCGTATCCTCAAAAGCCAGGATGATCTTCAGGCACACACGGAAATCCGCGTTGACCTCATAGACCGCCCCGTCCACACGGACGGCGGTGGGAAACGACTCCAGCAGGGGGTTCATTCCATCACACCGCCATTACTCTGCCTGGTGTACCGCTCCACGTTTCCGGAGCGTGCCTGTTGGAAGATGGGGGTCACCGCTGTGAAGAACTGCTGGTACATCTCCGTGGTACAGACCTCTCCAAACAGCATCGCGCTTGTTCCCTCTCCAAACACATAGTCAATCTGTCCGTTGACAAACGCGAAGAACTCCGCCGCAATGCTCACTTCTCCTGCTTTGTCATGGGATGCCTCGCACTGCCCCATTCTCTCCAGCAGTTCCTTTTGCTTCGTGTCAAAAGCGGTCAGTAACTGCATATAGCGGTTTGCAAAATTGACATCGCCGGGAGTCAGCTTCAATACCCCCGTTGCTTCCCCATCTCGTTCCACGGGAATACAAATGGTTCCTGTGCTGATTTTTAAAGGCTCCACGAATCATCATCCTTTCCAAACTATCGGGAGGGCGGTGTTACCCGCCCTCATTTTTATGCTCAGGTATCCGCCGTAAACACCGGCGAACCAGAGGTAATCACCACGGTTCCGGTAGTAGGGTCACCATTGAAGGACAGAGTGCTGTTGATCACCACGGGAGATCCGGCGTCACCGCCGAAATCATTGATGGCAATGGAGGCGCTGTTGACCTCCGCAGGGTACGGGCTGTCCTTGTACAGGTACACTACCAATACCTGCACTTCCGCGTCGGTACCGACGGCGCGGGAACGGCGGATTTCATCCAGGAATTCAAAGATTGCCTCCTCCGCGTAACAGGTCAGAGGGATGTCCGTGGACACCTGATAGCTGTCTGTGGACGTGGTGGCGGAATCCTCATTAATATACTGCTCCGTGGTGGTCTGGGGGTTGTAAGCGATGGAAAGGGAGGTCGCGCCCTTGCCTACCCTTGTCCACACGGGCAGCGCGCTGGTTCCTGTGTTGAAGAACAGCCCCACCTTCGGGGTGTAAATTTTAGTTTCAGACAATTTCATTCACCTCATAATAAGTCGTAAAATTGACGGACAACTGCACCATGTAAGTCGCTGTCCCTTCTTCGTTGGCGTCGTACAGTACGCCGTTCTGCGCACGAATTGCCTCGGTATCTTCGTCGATGTTCCCAAAGGTGGGCGCGGCTTTCGTGACGCTCTGTTCCTGCACCCATCGCTGAAAGTCCATCACCCAATCTGCGTTGACTGTGGCACTGGCGTTGTCGCCGGGGGCCTTCGGAAACACATAGTACAACCCGAAATTATACTGATTGTGTACCTCAACATTGCCCAAGATATCCTCCTCACGGTCAACCTCCACCAGCCCGGATGGGAATATCCCACCGTTTGCCGGAACCGTGTCCGTGAAGTCCACCTGGAATTGCCCCAGAATATCAAAATCCGGGTATGTGGCAATCCACGCCCGGATTTGTTCAAGGTCTGTCATGTCGCCCTCCTGTTGAAATACCGCTGGAGATCGGCGGTGATGGCCTTGCCCTCGGCGGCTACCAGCGCCCTGTCCCATCGAGAACCCGCCCTGGGATTCTTTGTCTTGGTGTAACTCAGGTCTCGGCTTGTGAGCTTCTTCGGTGCGTTCCCTTCCATGGCCTTTCCGTAAAACAGGTATTTGGCATAAGGCACGTTGGTCACGATTTCCGGCTTGCTGATATCGGTGTGGGCAATGGTCAATTTGATGGTCGCACCGGTCTTAAACGGCATGTACTTCTGGATGCGGCGCAGGCAGTTTTGGGTATGGAATTTCTGTACCGCCCCGGATTCGTCCAGTCCCTTATCCCTGATGATCCGCTTAACTGGATTGAGCGTAATTTTGACGGTTCCGCTCATCCCCCCGCCTCCACATGGCATTGAACACCGTTCCAATACTTAGGGTCAACGTGCTTGATGACAACCAGACCGGGTACCTTTGCCGGGATAAACTCCGTCCAGGTAACAGATTCCGGCCCCTCACCCAACAGCACCTTATCCCCGTTATAGAGAATTACGCTCTCGCCGGGAATCACCAGAAGGAAACTGTTACTCTCGCTGCTGCCTGTCTTATTGACATTCTGGTTCTTCTGAAAGTCCAGATAGGCGTTTTCATAGACCGTTCTGGCAATCGTCTTATCCGTGCCCTGATGATAAACCGTCACAGTCTGATTGCACTTGCAATAATCCAGGAGGCAGGTTTTTTTCTGCACACTCAGCATCCGCCCGCCCCCCGGTAAATCTCCAAATAGAGCCTTGCACACCGGTACAGTTCCGCCGCCTGCGCCTTTTCACTGAGATCGGGCGATGGGTTAACGGCGCTGCTGGACACGCTGCCCACGGAGGAACTCTGTGTCAGCCCGCCGTTTGCCGCCGTCTCAAAATAATAGAGGGCGTCGGCCATGGCACATACCGCCATGTTCTCCGCGTCTGTGTTCTCCGTTACTGTGTACACCCGCTTGTAATAGGCAAGCTTGGAGGCCGCGCGGGTAGCAAGGCGCAGAAAATCACTTTCCGTTATGGACGTACCGAGATAGGTCCCGGTGTAATAGGCATAATCAGCCATGGAACCACCTCCCTATGCCCCAGCTTAGGACGCCTTGTGGTGCAGATAAATACCCGCAACCTTATTTTCATAGATGTCGGCGATACCCACGTTGCGGTAACCGAATTTGTAGGCATCGGCGTTCTGGTTCATCTCGGGGGTGATGATCTTGGGGGCCACATGCTTTTCAAACTGAATCAACGCGTCCCTGTGAATTACCATGAAATTGATATCCAGACCCGTCCCCGCCTTCACGTAGCCGCCGATGATCTGCCCCTCGGTAGCGCCGTCATATTGCGTAATGGCGGTATAAAAACGGGTCTGAGGAACCTCAGTCACCGAGGCGAAGCGGTTAAACACCTCCCGGCTCTTGGTGGTATCCATGTCCTGCACCAGGCCGTGGAGGGTGGGCGTGATGAACAGGTGACGCTCCTCCAGAGGAACCTCACTCTCGTCCATCTGGGTGATTGCGGTACGCAGCGCGGCAACCACCGCCGCACCGTCCTCCAGAGAGGTGCCTGCCTCAACCTTGGAAATACCAGAGCAGCCCGCGTAGCAGGCAAAGCGGAAGGCGTCCAGCTCCGGTACCACCTTGGTGCGGATAAATTCGCTGGCAAGCCGACCGAAGGCGATGCCCGCGGTCTCCATATTGTCCATGTTGTCCACAGTAAACATACGGCCCCGGTCAAAGTTGCACTTGACGGTTTCATTGGTCAGGGTCACATCGCCGTCGGTATATCCGGAGTTGCGGCTGTAATCGCCCAATCCGTCCATGGACAGCTTGGGGATGATGAGCTCGTTGGCGTTGGCGCCCGCCCGCACCAGATCGAGGGCTCCGTCCAGTTTTGAGGTGAGGGATGCGAGCTGATAAACCTCGTCCAGAATGGGAACAAACTGCTGTCCCAATATAATGCTATTTGCCATTAATATAATCTCCTTTTTTACTGATTTACTCTGCCTTCAGGCCGGCGGCCGCACGGATTGAATTAACCTCTGGCGTGTATCTGGCCTGAATGGGCTTGGTTCCCGTTCCCCCCGCGTAGGGGGGCGGTGTCGTGGTATCCTCGAACAGATACCCATTGTCGGTTTTGACCGTCTCCAGCGCGGTCTTGATGTCCTCGCTTTGGTTCTTGCTGGCCTTGAGGGTTTCAAGGTCAAGCAGCGCCTTAACAACCTTGGCATTTTTGCCCCTTGCGGTACTGATTGCGCCATCCAGCAGGCCGGAAAACTCCATGTCTGCAATCTTGGCAGCAGCGTCCGCTTCCGCTTTCTCCGCCTTGGTTTTCCACTCGTCGGCAGATTTCCGAATGCCGTCAATGTCCATGGCCTTAAAGCCCTCGATGGTTTTGCCCGCCTCGGTGAGCTGGGCTTTCAGGCTGTCGTAGTCGGCATATTTTGCCTTGACCGCTTCGATGTCCTTTCCATTTTCCTCCATGATGGCATCCAGCGCCTCTCTGGTGATGTCGGGCAGGAGCTTTGTGATCCATTCTCGTTTCATGTCTTTTCCTTTCTCCGCACGCTTTGAAACGGGGTCGCGTCCCATGCGGCGCACCGTTTACGCCCGGTACCCGGCGAAATCATTATGAAAAAAGCAGCCGATTCGGCTGCCTTCATCAACATCAATACCCGCTTTGCCCCTTGCCGGTTAGTCTTCCTCCGGCATGTAATCCTCTCTGATTTTCTGAAGATCCTCCAATGTGTCGTGAGGAAGATTGAAATACCATGCCAGAGCCAGCTCCGGCTTAAGCATCCCGGAAGAGACCATGGACTGGTATTCCTGCCAGGTGCGGGTCCGGTCGTACAAAATCCCGTCACCCCAGTCCACAATCAGTTCCTTGTCCGGGTCAAATTCGTCGGCGTCACACAGCTTATAGACTTGCCCCAGTCGGTCACAGGTTCCCAGCAGTTCCCGAAAGGCGGTCTCCCACATTTCCTGAAAATCCTGTATGGTGAGGCTGTAATCCCCCTGACTGGAGGTAATCTCCGTGGCTGTCCGAGCTGCCGCCTCCACCTCGGACAAAAGCCCGCGCTTTAAACCGATCAAACTTTCGATGTTGCGCAGATACTCCGTTTTTCTGGCGAGAAAGGAGGATTCCCGTAATGCGGGACTGAACACCGTCATGCCCACCGTAGCCGGATCCTCATCCAGAGCAAGGAACAGCTTTTCCGGCAGCTTCCGTCTGCCATCCGGACCCTTCATCACCATATCTGCACTTGCGATGATGCGGGACGCGCCATTTTCAAACTCGTCGTCCATCTGGCGTTCATTCCGGTTGATGCTTTGAATCAGCTTCACCGCCGGAGCATAGACCGAAACCCCGTCATAGGAGCCGTCCACGCAGTTCAGCATGGGAGTTTTGACCGGAATCATACCCAGATTATAAATGCCCGGCAGCGTTACAATGGGCTGCAGCACGGCGTATGTATTCAGCGCATCCAACCCTATCTGTGTCCCAATGCAGGCCCTGCTGTCTGATCCATAAAGCTTACTTTCAATGGTTAGTGCGCCGTCCGCCCTCACGGTACGCCGCTCCATCAGTGTATAATATTTGCCGCCCTGCACGGTGAATTCCGCCGTGCCTACGCTGGTAATGCGCCCGGTGGTGTCACGCGCCAGCGGAATAAAGCAGTCCCGCCGTACCACGGAAAAATCAAAGCCCGCGCCGGTGAGGATTGGCTTGATAAAGCATTCTCCGCCCACGAGAGCCTGCTGCACGGCGGTCTTTTTGATGCTGTCCAGCCGCTTCGTCAAAGCGGTCATAAAATCAGCCTTGGCGCCGACGCGCTTGATGCTGGTCTCATACTCGCTGAATGCCGCCTTCGTCAGCTTATGAACGATTGCCACAGGCAGCCTCTGGCAGTCATTTTCATCTCTTGGCGAGTCACCCTCGAAATAGATGGCAAACCAGCTGCGGATCGCGGCAATCATCTCGCTGCTGGTGATATCCTTCACGCCAAAGGCCTGCTCAAAGCTATAGGTCTTGCTGTCAAACAGCGCGGAAAATATGCTCATTGATGCTCACCTCCCGTGTGGATGATCATGCGCCGCTGGGCGCGCATGGCGTCGTGGATTCCGCTAATGTAGGCATTCAGCCGCTCATTTTCCTGCTTTAAATCCAGAATGGCCTCTGTCAGGCGCGCATTGGTTTTCAGCAGATCATCCTTGCACCACGCGGGGAGAAATTTGCCGTATATCCATGCCCTGAATCTTCTCATTACCGTCCCCTCCGTTTCCAGATGCATTCCGTGGCATAGCGCACGGCATCGATATGATGATTATTGAGATCAGGATAGCCCTGCAAAATCTCCCCGGTCTTTTTATCCCGCTCATATTCGCACTCGGAAAATTCCCGATAGGTATCCGGACACCGAACAGGGTCAATGACTATCCTGGGGCGGCTTTGCAGCCATTTCATGCCCGCGCTGACGCTGCCGGGGCCCTTCTCCGCGCCGCGGCAGGGCAATCCAAAGGCCCGATAATCACCGCAGCTCTTTTCCTCCGCGCTGTCAGCGGTCAGCCTGTCGTCCTCTCCGGAGCATATGCGGCGATCCTTCAGGAGCTGTGCCGTATCCGGGTTTGGGGTACGCCAGCGAGTCAGCTCGTCAAATACGGTCAGCGTCCCGGTACCAGCGCTGTAGTAACATCCATTAAACGCCCAGGGGTCAGGATACCACCCCCAGTCCACGCCGAACAGTCTCCGGTCAAAGGATTGAACCTGTGCGTCGGTGATGAATTCCGCGCGAAGATTTTCGAACACGGCAGTACCGCTCCCCACCACCTCCCCCAGATATTCATGAGCGTAGGCAGCCGGCTTTGTTTCTTTCAGGTGCTCCGCGTCCGCTAGAAAGCGCGGTCCCAGCCATTCCTCCGGGGTCGTGAGATAGGTACTGCTGTGAACCATCCTGCGCTCCCTCCGCTCCAAAGCGTAGCGGTTTGCCCAGCTGCGGGCAGTGGCGGGGGGATTAAAAGATTTAAAGACCATGGAGAACTCCCCGCCGCGGAGCATCGTCTGCTCCACATTGCGGATTTCCTCCTCCCCGGCAAACTGATCCAGCTCCTCAAACCAGATGATTCCCATATATCCGAAAGGCAGCTTCAGCGATTTGAGCTTTTGGGGGTCTTCTATACCAAAGAAGAGGATTTTTTGTCCGGTTCTCAGGTAAGTCATTTCCATGGGGGACACCGTGCAGCGGAACTGATTTGACAGCCCCAGAACCGAAACCGCCCAGCAGAGCTGCGCATAAACGCTGGTACGCAGCGTATTGCCCACTTTGCGCATCGCTGCCGCATGACACTGCGGATGCTTCAGCAACAGCAGAATCAGTTCAATGGAAATAAAGCTGCTTTTGGTACTGCCGCGTCCTCCTTTGGTAAGCAGCTCGTCAATTTGGTTGTCCTTCACCGCTTTGTGGGCATCATAAAATGCCGGTGAAATCAGGCTTGTCAGATGTCGATACGTCGTCAATGATTTGAACTCCTTCCTCCGTCTCCGGAGACTTTTCCGAAAACAGGCCGAAATGCTTTCCCAAAAGCTCCAGCGCCCTCATTTTGTTGGTCATTTTGACCTCCATGCCCCCTTCCTTTTTATCGGCATCTCCAAACGCAACCCGTGCCAGCTCCTGGAGTACGCGATTCGCCTGTTCCTGTTCTGCTGGCGGGTCGCTACTGCCGGAGCGGCAGCCCGCTGGGACATCTGCCTGTGCCCCGATAACATCTGTTTCACATTGTTTCTGCTGATCCGTGGGCTTTGCCACTCTTATCACTCCCCACTTATTCAGATTTTTTCAAACAAAAACAAGATAGCCGCCCTCCCGGACGACTACCAAGCTTTCTAATAATTCACTTCATCGATGGACTCAACCTGAATATTATAGTATCCGATGCTGTCAAAGTAATATCGATCTCCGGTTCTGATACCCCGCGGGATCGCGTCGAAAGAAAACCTGATTTCAATGGTGCTCAGTTCCTTCGTATCAGATGTAAACACCGCCCTCAGGATTCCCTTACGTTTCACCGGCTCGATCTGATGCGGAGGGTTATAATATTCTGTTGGCTGATAAAAATCCACATTTAAAAAAATCAGTGATTTCGGAGTTACACCATAATTAACCAAATCTAACAATGCGGCTTCCGAATCCGGTGATAATGTAAACCTGGCAGTTCCGATCAGATGGCCGGAATCATAAACCGACATGGTCGGATCAGTAATTTTAACAAACACTGTTGTCACCACCCCTCTTCCCATTATATTCACTACTCAGAACCCGTAGCAGGAATCCCTCCGGGCGATCGCAAAAACGGAATGAGCTGTTGGAACACATCACCTATTGTGGAACAATAGCATAATATCACGGTTATTGGGCTTTGCGCTATCAATCCATAAAACCCAGCTGTCCCGCGACCAGCTTAATAAACTCTCCGTGCCATCTCCAGGCCGACGCGACACCGCATGGGATGCTCAGCGCCGCACCCTCCAGTGTGTAGCCGCCGTTCCAATACACAAGCCTGATGATTTTAAGCCTGTCCACACCATTGCTGTATCGCTCTGTCGCGGCAATTGCCTCCGTCACCGCCTCATACTCCCGCTGTTCCTGCCGGGGCAGCTCCCGGGCCGCTGCCTGGAACACCTTATCAGCGATATCCCCCCGTTTTACCGCCGCCCCGCCGTACACAGCTGTTAAGGATGTCCGGCGCAGCTCCTCGGCTTGGCTTTTTAACTCGGGGTAAGCCCGGATAATATTTTTGACATACCCCCACCATTTGTATCTCGGCTTACTCATAAATCATTCTCTCCTCCCTTCAATTCAGCCAGTTTAAATAAATGCCTCTGTAATGATCAATAAATCGGTCGATCACGTCCTGATCGCCTCCAAATCTGCAAAACCGGACGAATTCATCCGCGTGATCCTCCACAAACTCCATCCTGGCCTGCGGCGTATCAGCATTCTCCGGTGGCACGCCAGCCGGATATCCGTTTCGTTGAATGTCCGTAATGTCAGGATGCTCAAGCTGTTTTAGCTCCATTTTTATTTCTCCCGTCCCGGATATTGCGACGGCTTGTCCGCTTTGAAATCCGCCTTTAGGCCAGATGTACCCGCTTTCTTCCGCCCGGACATCTGATTGCCGCTCATGTCCACTCCGCCTTCACAGATAGTGCTTCACAACGTAAACCGCCGCGAGAAACGCGAGAAAGGCAAGGAGAAATTCGATGGCTTCCTTGAGAATCCATTTCATAAAATGTTTCATAACGCAGTCCTCCCCTCTCAATCGATGTTCCGGCGGCCTGATGTATTTGCGGCGCGATGTTCCCCACATAGGAGCACCCTCCCTTCTATAGAATATGCGCGGCCCCAGGGATGTTGTTCCGCTCATAGTACGGTGAACTGCCGTCCAGCTTTGACTCCTGCTCCATTCATATATGTGTCTTAATCGACACATATTAAGTCAAAAAAAGATCGGCCTGGCTCCGCTCAAACAGTCCCGCAAGGATTCTTCCCTCGCTGATCGAAAAGTCAGAATACCCGTTTATTTTATCTTTATAGGTTCTGACCGTAATCCCCAGCACATTTGCTACGTCAAAATCGCTTTTTTTCGATAAAATTTGGTATGCGGGAATCACATAATATTTATCGTGGATCAGTTTTCGTTTTTCCATTTCATCACCTCCCACCGTTTGTGTTTATATCGACACATTTATTTTATCTTTATTTTGTGTCTTTGTCAATACATTTGATGACAAAAAGTCAAATCGTTGTTGTAATGACGACACAGGTATAGTAATATGGCAAGCAGGGGGTGAATTGAAATGAAGAAAACGATATTCGGAATCCGTTTAAGGGAGCTACGCAAACAGCACAATTTGACGCAGAGCGAACTGGCTTCTGCCGTCAATCACCGTTTTGGAACCAATATTGAACGATCCATGATCAGCAAATGGGAAACAGGATCTCAGGAGACGACGATGGAAAGCGCAAGAATCATTGCCGCTTTTTTCGGCGTTACCCTGGATGAGATCAATGGAGAATATACCATGGCTCCCAGCGTTACCGCTGGCGACCATCATCAAAAGGTCATACAGCTCGGCAACGCATTAAAGGAAAAGGGCGTATCCCTGTCAGATCTCACCAAGGAGGACATTGACCGCATCGCCGCTGTCGTAAGTGCATTCTACCACAAGTGAAACAATGTCTTGAATTTGCACATCCGACAGTTCCTCCAGTCCCGCGCACCGGCACATGAGCTGATAAAAGTTTTCTTCATCCATCCGCACACCTCATATCTTTGGTCAGCCTATCTTGATACGAAGCCTTCTCTCCCGAGGAAAGGACAGGCAGGTTCATCAAACATCAGCAACGCCACTGGAATCGTGGGGCAATTTACAAATTGAATTTCTTATCTTCATGTCAGGCCTTGTTTAAAGCATGCAAAGTGATCAAAAGCTTTGCCGTGATATGACTCAAATAAGCGCAGTTATTTGAGTCTTACGCTGTGCTTTAAACAAGGCCTCATCGTCTGTGTCTGCGTCAATAAGACCGCTGTGGAATTCCATATTCTTATAATAGATCATTTGTTCTATTTTTTCAATATGGAAATTTGCCCAAATTTTTCTTTTCTTTTTTGATTCACGCGGAGCGGCACAACAAAGCGGCTCCCAGTCGAGCCGCTCCAGGTTGCCGACACGTCCTCCTGAAGATTTGAAACATTTCCGCCGCAGGCGACTGAGCCTTATTTCAAACAAGGACTAAACCTCCCGCATGGAGTTAAAGGATTGCATCAGGTTTAAGGAGCCATATCCCCATTTATAATTAGGGAAGGTCATGGTCTCCGGGCGGGTACAGCCACGGAGCAAATAGGCCCTGATTTGATAGGTGCTCATAGCAGGGTCGTTTCCCTCCACCACGCCCCACTGCATTAGAAGCGCGCTGGCTCCCGTGGTAATCGCCGCGGATACACTGGTGCCATCCATTTTTCCAAAGCCATAAGGGTAATACCCGCCAACACCCACGCCGGGAGACACCAGGTCAGGCGCCATGGCTGGGGATCTCGTCGGTCCCCAGGAGGAAGGCGAGTAAAGGCTGTTGTTGCCGGGATCATAGGCCCCGCTGACGATAGAACCAAACATCGTGGCGGGAGTGACGATGGTCACATACGGGTTGGCGTTCAAAAATTCCAGGCCGGGCGTAACAAAGCCCGTGATCGGCAGCCACGCGTTGTAGCTGCCGTCCAGCACAATATCCCCGTGCACCGTGATAGTCCAGATCCCCGGCGTAGGATTAAATAAGCGGACAATGGTGAGCTGGGCGCCGCTACCCTCCACCGGAAAAAAGTATTCCACACCCACTCTCGCTTTTTCCAGTACCAGTGAAAACTGTGCCCGGGTTCCTGATTTGGCCGGAACCCTTGGAACCAGCTCTCCCGTCGGCGAGCGAACGGACACTGAAAACCGGTCAGCGGCAGAGCTCCAGATAGAAACCAGCGTCGAATCCGCATTCTCCGGTACCTGAATGTCAATATTCTGCTGTTCTCCTTTGGCGGTCAGCTTCCCTTGAGCATGATGCCGCGCCTGACTTTCATTTCCGGCAGCGGTGCAGATGCAAGCCCCTCTTAGATTGGCTACCCCCTGCAAATATTCTTCAAATAGGCCAAAGCCGTCATGAGGACCCAAATTCGACCCGATGCCCAGACAAATGACAGCTGGTCTGCCCAGTTGTCTGGCCTTTGTCACAATGTACTCTACGCCAACCATCACCGCATTTGATTCATACACGTTTTCCTGCCAGGAGGGAACGGCATTGACCTCACGATAATAGGGGCGCGCCGGCTTTAGTTTCACCACCACCAGCTCGGAATCGGGCGCAGCTCCGATAAAATTATCCAGCTCCCGTCCCGCCGCGACGGAGGCCAGAAACGTCCCGTGCCCAACCGTATCCCGTTGAGGAACCACGGAAAAGGGATTCTGGGCCTTTAACGCCTCGTTAATCTGCGCGTTGGTATACTCCACACCGATAAAAAACCCTTCGGGGGGAGTTCCGATCACGGCCTGATCATAAATAAACTGTATTTTACTGGTACCATCCTCATAGATAAAAACCTCCTTGGTATAATCGACGCCCGTATCGATTATGCCGATGAGAACGCCCCGCCCCCTCAAGTCAAGGTAGGGCTGCTGCTGCACCTGTATAATACCCGCCGCTTCCAGATCGGCGCGGTCCATTAATCCAAGCACAACGGAGCCAGAGCCGATATAGCTGCTGCCAAAATTTTCAATGATCGCGTCAATGTCCTTCCTGTTGACATACGCGACCACGTACCTGCCCTGCAGAGTCTGCGTAATCAAAACCTCGGGCCGCTCTCTTAAAAAGGACTCAAACTGTGTGCTCTTTCTGATGATAAAATCCACGGTGTCGGGGTCGTTGATAAACTCCTGATCGGTCATACCATTTATCATAACGCTTACTCACCATCACATCATTCAGGTTCCGCCGTGCCAATCCCGCTCCATGGCAGCCAGGCACACACGTCCGGTAATTATTATATGGTCGTTGGCCACCCGATTAATACTGATTTTTACGTTTGATCCAAGCATCAGAAGTCACAGGAAACACGGCTTGCCTTTCTCCTTAACGCAATATGTATTAAATATTCCTGCGATTTTTGGTTGATTTTAAGTAAAAATAGGTTTAGTTTTGCAATTTTAAATTTATACACTTGCATTGCAACGAAGCATTTGATATATTAATAAAAAAGCGGTGGTTCAATATGTCAGCCTGATTCATCGCTTTCCCATTTTCAAACAAAGGGGAGAACGGGCGTGAATGAATTGATCCAACGCTCAACCGATGTCAACAAGCAGCTTAGCCGCTACGGAGTCAAATTCGGAATTTATAAAAACAACGTGTTTGAAGAGCGGCTGTTTCCCTTCGATACCATTCCGCGCATTCTTTCTGCGCAGGAGTTTGCCTTTTTAGAAAAAGGCCTTGCGCAGCGCGTTACCGCCCTCAATCTGTTCCTGAACGACGTTTACGGTAAAAAGCAGATTATCAGCGACGCAGTCATCCCCGAGGATTTTGTCTATCTATCCTCCGGTTATCTGCCCCAGTGCGAGGGTCTTGCCCCTCCAAAGGGGATTTCGAGTCACATTTCGGGGATTGACCTGGTACAGAGCAAGAATGGTGACTGGTACATACTGGAGGATAACCTCCGCATTCCCTCCGGCGCTTCCTATCCCCTGATTGCGCGAAGCCTGTGCCGCAAATGCAGCCCCGAAACCTTTCGCAAAAACCGCATTACAGACAACCGGAATTACGGTCAGCTGCTGCGATCCGTGATGGATTATGTCAATACCGGCGGCCTGAACGTCATTTTGACTCCCGGACGGTTTAACGCCGCCTATTTTGAGCATTCTTATCTTGCAGAGCAGAGCGGAGCTGTTCTGGCGGAGTCTGGAGATCTCTATGTGGAGAACAGCCAGCTTTTTTACCGCACCAATCGGGGCGGGGAGCGCGTGGGCGCCATTTACCGGCGGATCAGCGACGAATACCTGGATCCTCTCTGCTTCCTGCCCGACTCTCTCATCGGAATTCCCAATCTCATGACCGCTTACCGGGCCGGAACCGTCGCCGTTCTCAACGCGCCGGGCAACGGGGTGGCCGACGACAAGGGAATTTACTATTTTGTTCCGAAAATGATTCGTTATTATCTTCATGAAGAGCCGATCCTTCGCAACGCCCCCACCTACCTGCCCTTTTACGAGGAAGATCTCCGTTTTGTTTTGGATCGGCTCTCCAGCCTGGTGATCAAGGACGTGGCGGAAGCCGGAGGCTATGGTGTTATCTTCGGCAGAGATTTAACCAAGGAGGCGCTGGACACATTGAAATCCGCTATTGTGGCGGAGCCACGCCGCTTCATTGCTCAGGAGGTTATCGATTTTCTGGATCTGCCTGTGATGGAAGACAATCAGCGTGTGGACCGCAAGGCGGATCTGAGGGCGTTTGTCCTCACGGGGGATTCCGTTACCGTCTGGCCCAGCGGGCTCACCCGGTTTTCCCGCGATCCGGAGAGCTTTGTGGTCAATTCATCACAGGGAGGAGGCTTTAAAGACACATGGGTTATGTCTCGTTAAGTAAAACCAACCGGCTGTTCTGGCTGGGCCGCTACAGTGAGCGGGTATACACCACCATCGCCTACATGATTCAGCGCTACGATGAACTGATTGACTCCAGCGAGCTTTTTGATTATACTTCATATTGCGTCAGGCTCGGCATCCCTTGCATCTATTCGGATGTGGAGGATTTCTGCCGCCGCTATCTCTTCGACAAGGGCGATGGCAATTCCATTATTACCAGTGCCGACCACATGCTTGGAAACGGAATGACTCTGCGGGAGACCATCCACAGCACGACCCTGGCCTATTTACAGATGGCCTGTACCGCCGTGGAGCTGGCAAACACCAGCAGCAGTCCCTGTGTGGAGCTGCAATGGGCGCTGGACGATATTATGGCCTTTCGCGGCTCCTTTGACGATACCGTCGATGATGAGGAAACACGCAACATCACCAAGTGCGGAGCCGCACTGGAGAGGCTGAACCTGTACCTGCGCTTCTCCTATCCGCGGGACACTGTGCATCGCCAGTTGTGCAGACTGGTAAACCGGCTGTATAAAACCAGCCTCACCACCCGGCCGGAGGCTCTCGCCGTGCTTACCGACTGCCTGCACGGCAGCGGGGAGATCGACGAGAAGACGCTTTTAAATGGTGTAGAGACTCTGTTCATCTTATAAGCATGTCCGCCGCACACCTGTCTGCGTTGATATGATCATCGCCCGGCCCGGGAAATATGGCAACCCGCGTTAGTTGCTGTGCTACATATATATCTACCGGAGGGTTGCCCTTGAAAAGACTGTCTTTTCAGTATACAATATCAATCGTATTTGAGTGGCCAGTCGCCGACCACGCGTTTTTACTCCGCTGCCTTCCCCCGTCTCTGCCCGGTCAGCGCATATTGGACGTCTGCCTCTCCCTGTTTCCCTGCGTACCCTATGCGCTTCAGCGGGATGCCTTTGGGAACCTCATTGAGCTGGGCCGCATCTGCGCTCCCCACGACAGCTTCACTTATGGAGTGACGGGTTCCGCTTTGATGGACGGGACTCCGACCGAACCGGAGCCGCTTTTCCCCGTCTACCGCTTCCCTTCCGCCTATACCAGACCGGACTGCGCTCTGTCCGAGTTTGGGCGCTCTCTGCCGCTCACCGGCTCTCCGGCAGAGATGTCTCTTCAACTGGCGCAGGCGGTGCACGGCCTTTTTACCTATACCCCCGGGATCACCGGCGTAAAAACCACCGCCGCGCGGGCCTTCTCACTCAGACAGGGCGTCTGTCAGGACTACACCCATGTATTCCTGGCTCTTGCCCGCCTGCGGGGCATTCCCGCCCGGTATGTCAGCGGACTGCTGACCGGCGAGGGTTCCAGCCACGCCTGGGCGGAAATTTATGACGGTGAGCGCTGGATGGGCGTTGACCCCACCCACTGCCGCCCCGCCGATGACAGCTATATCCGATTCAATGTGGGCCGTGATTTTGACGACTGCGCTATGGAGCGCGGCGTGTTCCACGGCGGCGCGTCTCAGAGCCAGAGCGTGGCATCGCGGGTAACGGAGCAGTAAAGCTATCCTATTGATACAGAAAGGTTTGCGATTATGCTAGAAACCATTGTCAGCGTTCAGCTGCCCGTGGGTGAACACCTGATGATTCAGAAAAACCGCTTTACCCCCCTCACTTCCATTCCAGCCTGCAAGCGCATCTGTGTTGTCACCGGCATCCACGGCGATGAGCTGGAGGGGCAGTACACCGCGTGGAAGCTCGCGGCCATATTAAACCAGCATCAGGAACAGCTCCGGGGCATTGTGGATATTTATCCAGCTTTGAATCCTCTGGGCATCAACTCCATCTGCCGCGGCATTCCCCTGTGTGACCTCGATATGAACCGCATCTTTCCAGGCCACAGCGACGGGCCTGTTTCGGAATTTGTCGCCCATCAAATCATAAAGGATCTGTCCGGCGCGGATGTCTGCGTCGACATTCACGCCAGTAACATTTTTCTTCGTGAGCTTCCGCAGGTGCGCGTCAGTCAGGAGATGGCGGATACCCTGGTTCCGCTGGCTGGATACCTGAACATGGATTTCATCTGGATCAACGCCTCCGCCACGGTTTTGGAAAGCACTCTGGCTCACAGCCTTAATTCCACCGGCACCCCCACCCTGGTGGTGGAAATGGGCGTGGGCATGCGCATCACCCAGAGCTACGGAGACCAGCTTTTAGACGGCATCTTTTCCCTGATGGCCCACCTGGGCATCTGGGCTGGGGAGGTTCCCGACGTGCGTACTCCCATCATCAGCACAGATGGCAACGTCAGCTTTGCCAATGCCAACACCAGCGGAATTTTCCTTCCCACGGTTTCCCATCTGGCTCAGGTGCAAAAAGGTGATCCGCTGGGACTTGTGGTCAATCCTCTGACGGGAGAAACCTGTGAGACCGTGTTCAGTCCGGCCTCCGGTCTGTTGTTTACCCTGCGGGAATATCCTGTGGTGTACAATGGCTCTCTGATCGCCCGGGTATTGGGGGATACGCCATGAAAAAACAGGTTTTATTTCAAGTCGAAACGCCTTACCGGGAGGCTTTGGACGTCACCGCCTATCAGTTTGGAGGCGAGGAAAAAAGCGTGGCTGTCGTGGGCGCACTGCGGGGCAACGAAATCCAGCAGATGTATACCTGCGCCCTGCTGATCCGCACGCTGAAGCGGCTGGAGGAGGAACACCGCCTTTCCTCCGCCTGCGGCATTCTGGTGGTCCCCTGTGTCAATCACTTTTCCATGAACATCGGGCGGCGCTTCTGGGCGGTGGATAACACCGATATCAACCGCATGTTCCCCGGCTATTCCGGCGGAGAAACCACCCAGCGGATTGCCGCGTCCCTGTTTGAGGTCATCTCCCCGTATCAGTACGGCATTCAGTTTGCCAGCTTCTATCTGCCGGGTGATTTTCTTCCCCACTGCCGCATGATGGATACCGGCTATCAGAATTTACAGGACGCCGCTGATTTCGGACTTCCTTACATTATTTTGCGCAAGCCCCAGCCCTACGACACCACAACGCTGAATTATAACTGGCAAATCTGGAATACCAGCGCCGTATCCCTGTACACAAAGGAAACCGACTGTGTTGACGAGGCCACGGCCCTGCAGGCGGTGAACGCCACCCTTCGCTTTCTGTCCAAAAGGGGCTTTCTTCTGGATCCTCCGACGGAATGCGCCCTTCCGAACATTGTTCAGGAGGAACAGCTGATCACCGTTTTGAGTCAAGCCGGCGGTATTTTCGTCCGGAAGCATGTTCCCGGTGACCAGGTGGCGCGGGGCGAGGTACTGGCTGAAGTTCTGGACACCGGCACCGCCGAGATCAAGAGTCAGGTGCTGGCTCCGGCGGGCGGGCAGGTGTTTTTTTCTCATAAGGCGCAGCTCATTGGGGAACACGAGGTAGCCTTTCGTCTGATCTGACGCCGGATCGGCATCCACAGCTCAACGAGCTATCACAATCCCAAAGGAGGGTTACTGCTTGAAACAACTGCTGAAGCTGGTTCTGTTGGCTGCGCTGTGCGCGGCGCTGTTGTGCGGCTGTGGAAGCAAGGACAGCCAATCATCCGGGACAACAAGCGCCGCCAATACCTCCGCAGAATCGTCTGATTCCAGCGCCGAAACCGCCAATTTAACTGCGTTCAGCGCCGAAACGCTGGATGGCGAAACCTTTTCTCAGGCTGATTTTTCCGACTACAGCCTTACCATGGTGAACCTGTGGACCACCTGGTGCGGTTATTGCATTCAGGAAATGCCCGCGCTTCAGGAAGTATACGAGTCTCTTCCAGACGGCGTGAACATGATCAGCATCTGCTGTGATGCTGATGAGGAAGCCGAGCTGGCAAAGCAGATCCTGTCGGAAAACGGCTGCGCGTTTCAGACCCTGATCATCAACGACACTCTGGAGCTCTCCCTGCTGCAGTATATTCAAGGCTTCCCCACCACCGTGTTTGTGGACAGCAGCGGAACCATTGTGGGCCAGATGCAGGTAGGCGCGCCCTCCGCGCAGGAGAACAAAATCGCCGATGCATATCTGAGCCTTATCGAGGATCGGCTAAACCAGCTCCCCGTGGCTTCGGAGACAGGTATATGAGTCCCCGTGCGCGTTCCGGTGTCAAATATGCGCTTGCTGCCCTTGGGGTGATTCTCCTCCTCATCGGGGTTTCTCTGGGGGAATACGCCACCGTGTTCAAAAAAGCGGCAAGCATTTGCTTTGAATGCATTGGAATTGGGTGACGCCATGGTGCATAAACATTCCAGACATGTCATTCAGCTTATTTCCGCCGTGCTCACAAATGGGTACTTTTCCGGTTTTGCGTCGGGCAGCATTTACAAGGGCCCTCTGAAATCTTTCTGTGTCCCCACCCTGAACTGCTACTCCTGCCCCGGGGCTCTAGGCTCGTGCCCCATCGGGGCGTTGCAGGCGGTACTGGGAGGCAACCGGAGCAACGTTTCTTACTATGTCACCGGGCTTCTGATTTTGTTCGGCGTTCTCTTGGGACGGCTTATCTGTGGTTTCCTCTGCTTGTTTGGACTGATTCAGGATTTGCTTTACCGAATTCCAACCCCGAAATGCAAGCTGCCGCGTGTCTTGGACCGCCCGCTGCGCCGATTGAAATACCTGGTTTTGCTGATTCTTGTCCTGCTGCTTCCCGTGTGCGCCACCAACTCGTTTGGCATCGCCCCGCCCTATTTCTGCAAATATCTATGTCCGGCGGGAACTCTTGAAGGTGGGATCCCTCTGGTTTTGGCGGAGGAGAGCCTGAAGGCCATGCTTGGGTGGCTGTTTGCCTGGAAGCTGTTCCTGCTGCTTGCTTTCTTGCTGGCGTCCGTATTTCTCTACCGCCCCTTTTGCAAATACATCTGTCCTCTGGGCGCCATTTATTCCCTGTTCAACCGGTTCAGCTTTTACCAGATGCATGTGGATCGAACCAAATGCGTCGGCTGTCATACCTGCCGGGACAAATGCAATATGGGTGTCGACCCTTTAAAGAACATAAACAGCGGGGAGTGCATCCGTTGCGGGGAGTGCGGCGCGGCGTGCCCGACTCAGGCGATTTCAGGCTCATTTCTGCAAAAAAAGCCCTCCGCCGCCAGCAGAAATACTTCGCCCTTGGCATAATATCTCCCTGAATTCCAAAAACAGTACCGGACGCAAGCTTCCGGTACTGTTTTTTTCGTTAGAAGAGAAGTGCCTGTACGCCCAGGGAGGTAACCGCCAGCACCACCCAGCAGAAAAGACCCAGCAAAATAGGCCGCACACCGTTTTTAACTAACTCAAGGATATTGGTATTTAACCCGATTGCCGCCATTGCCATGACGATCATATATTTTCCGAGCTTTGTGAGCACGAGCGCAACACTCTCCGGAAGCGGGGTAACGGTACGAATCACGCAAGCTAAAACAAACCCCAGGACAAACCACGGGAAGATCCTTGCCATATGAGTCATCCGATTGTGCGCCCTGCCCTCGCCGCGGGAAGTATACAGCGCCAGAACCAGCGTGATGGGCACAATCATCAGGGTTCTCGTCAGCTTGACAATCACCGCCAGATCTCCCGCATCACTGCTGAAGGTATAGCCCGCCGCTACCACGGAAGAGGTATCATTGACGGCTGTGCCCGCCCAGAGTCCAAAGGCCTGGTCACTCATTCCCATAGCATGTCCCAGCACCGGAAATAAAAAGGCCGCGATGACATTAAACAAAAAAATAGTGGAAATGGCATGAGCCACCTCCTCATCCTTTGCCCCGATCACCGGCGCCGTCGCGGCGATGGCCGATCCCCCGCAAATGGCGGAGCCCACTCCGATCAAAACCGCTGTATTGCCGGTTATCTGAAGAAGCCTGCCCGCCAGAAATGCGGTCAGGAACGCGGCAGTCAGCGTGAACGCCATCAGTACCAGTGTCTGCTTTCCCACCCGAACCACTTGGAACAGGTTCATTCCAAACCCCAGAAGGATGATGGAATACTGCAATATTTCTTTTGAAGTAAACGCGACACCCTCGGTTAAACCGTCGGGTCGTTTCCAACATGCCAAAACCATGCCAAATAATAGTCCGATCACCGGGCTTCCAATGATAGGGAATGCTTCTCCAATCAGCCATGCCGGAAGGGCAATGGCGGCAGCCAGCAGGATTCCAGGAATCTTTTTCAGTTGATTCATCTGTTTCTTCACCTCGATCCCCATCATACGCTTTGACAAATGATAAGTGAAATATTATTATTTTATGATATCAATAAGTAATTCAATATGGAGGCTTCTATGACGCTGAGACACTATACCATTTTTGTCACCGTATGCGACACCATGAACATGACCGAAGCCGCTGAGCGGCTCTATCTGTCACAGCCCGCCGTCAGCCAGGCCGTGGCGGAGCTTGAAACCCATTACGGGGTGCGCCTGTTTGAGCGGCTGGCGCGAAGGCTTTATTTGACTCAGCCCGGACAAACCCTGCTCGGCTATGCCCGCCACATCCTCCGTCTGAACGGGGACGCGGAGGCGGAATTGAAAACGCTCCAGCAGCACGGCTGCGTCCGGGTGGGCGCAAGCGTAACCGTTGGAGCGTATCTGCTGCCGGAGCTGGTATCGGCGTTCAGGCAGGCCTATCCAGACACCCTGCTGCAGGTGGCGGAGGATAACACTGCGGGCATTGAACGTCTGATTCTCCGGGATGAGCTTGATTTGGGTCTTGTGGAAGGCGATATTACATCCAGGGATCTGATGACCCAGTGCTTTATGGAAGATGAGCTGTTCGTCATCTGCTCTCCCCTCCACCGCTTTGCTGACATGGAAGTGATCGATCCCCGGGAGCTGGAACGGGAGCCGATGATTCTCCGGGAAACAGGCAGCGGCACCCGAAAAACCTTTGAAGATGAATTGCGCCGGCAGCAGTTGAGCCCGCATGTCTCCTGGACGTGCAGCAACACGGATACCATCAAGGCCGCGGTGGCGCGGGGACTGGGTATCTCCGCCGTCTCCCGGCTGGCCGTTGAGCGCGAAGTGGCCTCAGGAGAACTCTGTCTGCGGCCCGTCAGGGATATCCGCTTTTTGCGGCAATTTAAAACCGTATATCATAAAAATAAATACCTGACGGATGCCATGGCACGGCTGATGGCTCTGATTCTTACGGAATAGCGGCTTTTACGTCTTTTTTGTGATTTCGCCCCGGATCAGCTTCTCCTTATAACGCGCCATAGCTGCCCCGCAGCCTTGATAAAGCGCCGCCAGCTCGGACGATTTTCGAATCCGATAGCGGTAACCGCCGTTGATGAGGCGATCCTGATACCGCTGCAAAAATTCCATTTCGGCCTTGTCGCAGTCCAGCAGCCAATTTTCCGCCGCGCCCTTGTCGTTCTTCAGCGTCACAATGGTTCCCACCGCTTCGCTTGTCACCCTGTGCAGCCTATGGTTCAATTCATCCTCCAGCAGGCCTACCATAGTGTGATGATGATACTCTTCCTTGGCCGAGCAGGCAATCAAATTGATCGCTTGCCTGCCCTGATAGCCCGCTTTGATCAGCAGGTCGGCAATTTCGGCAAGACTGCGTCCCCCGATGGTCCGCTCCCGTAAGTTGCCGTGCCCGCAGAGATAAATGACGTCAAAGCCGTCCTCCACCTTCGCGTCCTCCAGGAGGGACACTTTGCCCGATAAGCAAAAGGCGGTATGCAGGATGATCCCGTCAACCCTGACCCCTTTGCCGTGTTGTTCTCCAATAATAATGGATTGCCCCGGCGCGTAACCGCTCCTGAGCAGCTCAGCACGCATAAGATACCCCCTTGGCCGTTTGCCGGTCAATGTGGCGGCCCGGCGCCCGCGCCGGACAGCCGGGAGCGCGTACACGCCCCTCGCTGGAGTATATGCCGGCAGAGGCTGCTCTGTTCCCGGAATGAGCCTGCTTACGGTTCGATCTCGAAGGTATCTCCCGTGGACAGATACCGGATGGAATCGCCCATGGTTTTCTTCAACCGCTCGTAGGCCTCCAGACCGGTACAGTGCCCGGTATAAAACTTAGCCTTTGTGCTCAGCAAAAAGTCTGCAATTTTTGACACTGTGGAGGGTTTTTCACTGGTTTTCATACTCGGATTATACAGGTGAAGCCCACCGATGACATAATCGGGATAAAAGCCTTTTTTCAGCTTAAAATATTCCAGAATATTAACAATGCCCCGATGGGCGCATCCCGATACCAATACGGTCTGCACCCCCTGGGTAACGATTAAATGCTGTTCATGAGAAAAATGATCCCGCTGATATGTGTCGCACACCTTTTTAAATAAATCCATATTGCCCGATGGGAGCAGCTTCTTTCCCTTAACGCCGGAAAACAGCTCAAGCTCCTGGTCGATGAGACAGTCGTCCTCCGTAAACACAAACCTGCTGTTGGGCAGCAAATCCTGATTCAACCCTATGTACGCCTTTTCCCCGTTGGGCCTGTTAACATAGTGCGGAATGAAAACCCGCTCATGCAGATAAAGCTTTGCTTTGTCATTCAGTCTCAGGAAGGTCTCAATGCCGCCGCCGTGGTCGCTGTGCCCGTGAGAGAGCACGGAAACATCAACCTGCGCCAAATCAACCCCCATTTGTTCCGCATTTTCAGAAAAGAGCCCGCTGGCTCCCGTGTCAAACAGGAGCTTATGACGGCTTGTTTCAATATATAGGCTCAGCCCGTGCTCACTGCCCAGCCCTCCGCAATGTGACGTATTTTCTACCAAAACCTGAACCCTCATGACCCTCGCTCCCCCTTGCGTCCCGTTTGTTCAGTCTTCTTTTTTCTCCACATTCTGGCAAATACGTTTGCGCCAGCCACAGCGATTCCCGTTACAGTTGCAGTTGTTCCCCTCGCACAGGCAGTATTCGCCGCCCTCAATCCATAAAACTTTTCCGTTCACCAGCGTCTCGGCAAGCTTTTTCCTTGCCTCGTTGTAAATTCCCTGCACCGTGGTGCGTGCTACATTCATCCGCTCAGCACAGGTCTCCTGCGTCAGCCCTTCCAGATCGATGAGCCGTATGGTCTCATATTCGTCCACAGTCATATGCACCAGCCGCCCCGGCTCCTTCGAGGAATCCAGAGGGCCGAATCGGCAGCACTCCGGCAAGCTGCACACCTTTCTTCGTTTTCTCGGTCTTGGCATTATCTTCACCCACCTATTCGCATCCTCCATTTCAGGAGTATTTCTGTCATATGTCAGATTATAACGGGTAAATATCATATGTCAATAACTTTTCGAGATTTCCTCTCTCCATTTTGGTTTTATCATTTGGTATGCCATCCGGTGTTCGGTGCATACTAGTGGCACATCAACCATAATGGAGGAACGATTATGACAGATCATTTTTTTGACGTAATGAAAAACAGACGCTCGATTTACCAAATCGGCGGCGAATGCACGGTCTCGGATGACAGGCTGATTGAACTGGTCGAGGATGCTGTCATCTACACACCCACGGCGTTTCACTCCCAAAGCGGCAGAGTCATACTGCTGCTGGGTGAACATCACCAAACGCTGTGGGACATCACGGAGGACACACTGCGCAAGCTGGTTCCCTCGCAGGACAGCTTTGCCTCCACCGAAGCCAAGCTTAACTCCTTCCGCAGCGGCTACGGAACCATTTTATTCTTCGAGGATCAAGGGGTGGTGAATCAGCTGCAAAACCAGTTCCCCCTCTATAAAGAGCATTTTCCCGTCTGGTCGGAGCAGGCCTCCGGAATCCTTCAGTTCATCCTCTGGTGTTCCCTTGAGGTGGAAGGGATGGGTGCAAGCCTTCAGCACTACAACCCGCTGATTGACGAAGCGGTCAAATCGGAATGGAAGGTGCTCGACAACTGGAAGCTGGTGGCTCAGATGCCCTTTGGCACCCTTGCCGCTCCGGCGGAGGAAAGGAGCTTTCTGCCGCTGGCGGAACGGGTCAAGATTATTCGATAAGCTGCCTCAGGGCAGGGGTGCTTGCGTTCTGGCGCGGCACCCCTGCCCTGTCCATTGGCGCAACGGCGATTTGTTTATTTTGCCTCTTCCATCGCCGGGTCTTTGTGGTACAATGGATGCAGCTTTATTTCAAACCGCCGTGGCGGCGCAGAGCGCAAGCACAGCGTTACAGCAAGGAGAGAACGCATGTTTCAGGGATTTACGAATGAGACCATTGATTTTATGTGGAATATCCGCTTCAATAATGAACGAAGTTGGTTTGAAGCCCATAAGGAGACTTATAAGACAGTACTGGAGCGTCCTATGAAGGAGCTGGCTCAGAGCGTTCACAGCGAATTCTCTTCCAGCCACACTGACCTGGATGTTCGGCTGCATGTGTCGCGCATCTATCGGGACGCTCGTCGGCTGCATGGCAACGGCCCCTATAAGGATCACCTCTGGTTCACGCTCCAGGGACATGATGAGTCGTGGACAGACAAGCCCGTCTTTTGGTTTGAGCTGACGCCGGAGCATTGGTCTTATGGACTGGGTTATTACTTAGCCAAGCCCCTCACCATGGCGAAGCTCCGCGCCCGGATAGACAGAGACTCCAAACCACTGACCAAGCTTGCAAAGGCTTTGGAACGGCAGGGTGAATTTGTCCTCGACGGCGAATGCTATTCCAAGCCGAAGTGCGGCCCGGAACATCCCCTGTCCCATTGGTACAACAAAAAATCCTTCTCCCTGATACACGAGGAGAAGGTGGGCGATGCTCTGTTTTCCACGGATTTGGAACCACGGCTGGTGGAGGGCTTTTCCCTTCTCCTGCCCTGCTACCGCTATTTTTCAACACTGGACGGCGACCCCGACCCCAGGGGATAGCCGACCCGTTATGTGGATATTTTTATTGGACAAAAAACGAGTGAACCGATCGATTTACTTACACAGTCAGCCGCCTCATATTGCTGGGGCAAACAGAATGCCGGGAGTGTGAATTATGGATTGTCACAAAAAATTGGATGCTCTGAAAGAGAACCTTCGCTCCATGGAACGGTTGGTCATCGCGTTCTCCGGGGGCGTGGACAGCACCTTTCTTCTGCGCGTTGCCTGCGACACGCTGGGTGAGGGTGTTCTGGCGGTGACCGCCCGCTCCGCCGCCTACCCGGAGCGGGAATATCAGGAGGCTGTCGCCTTGATTACGCAGTTGGGCGCGAGCCATATCGCCATCGTGTCGGAGGAGCTTGATATTGACGGCTTTTCCAACAATCCCGTGGATCGCTGCTATTACTGCAAAAAAGAGCTGTTCGCAAAGATCAGGTCTATCGCCGATGAGCACGGCATTTCTTGGATTGCCGACGGCTCCAACGCAGACGATCTGGGTGATTACAGACCCGGCATGACCGCCCTGCGGGAAATGGAGGTGGTCAGCCCTCTGAAGGACGTCGGGCTGACGAAAGCGGAAATCCGCACCCTCTCAAAAGAGCTGGGGCTTCCCACTTGGGATAAGCCCTCCTTCGCCTGCCTGTCCTCCCGCATTCCATACGGGCAGGAAATCACCCGGGAGAAACTGTCCATGATTGACCAAGCGGAACAGCTTCTGTTGGATGAGGGCTTTCGGCAGGTACGGGTCCGCCACCATGGTGACCTTGCCAGAATTGAGGTTTCTCCGGAGGAACGGGTAAAATTTTTAGACGAGAACCTGATGGATCGGGTATATCGAACCTTTCAAACAATCGGCTTTCAGTATACGGCCCTCGACCTGAAGGGTTACCGTACCGGAAGCATGAACGAGCCGCTGGCGCTCTCAACCAAGTAACATAAAAAAAGAGCCTGTATCCGCCAACGCGGATACAGGCTCTTTTCGTTCGGCGCGGTACCTTATTCCAGTTGGAATTGTCCGGTATAGAGCTGATGATACCGCCCCTTCAGGGCCAACAGCTCGGAATGGCTGCCCTTCTCCTCAATCTCACCGTGCTCAATGACCACGATGCAGTCGGAATTGCGCACCGTTGACAGCCGGTGGGCGATGACAAAGACCGTGCGGTTTTCCATCAGCGCGTCCATGCCCTTTTCAATGTGCTTTTCAGTGCGGGTATCAATGGAGGAGGTGGCCTCGTCGAGAATCATCACCGGGGGATCGGCCACCGCGGCTCTGGCGATGGCCAGCAGCTGCCGCTGACCTTGGGAAAGATTCGCGCCGTCTCCTGAGACCATGGTCTGATAGCCCTGGGGCAGGCGGCGGATAAAGGAGTGCGCGTTGGAGCTTTTCGCCGCGGCAATGCATTCCTCGTCCGTGGCCTCCAGCCGCCCGTAGCGGATATTGTCCATGACCGTACCTGTGAACAGGTGGGTATCCTGCAGCACCATACCCAGAGAACGGCGGAGCGAGTCCTTACGGATCTCCCGTACGTTAATGCCATCGTAGGTGATTTCTCCGCCGTCAATCTCATAAAAGCGGTTAATCAGGTTGGTAATGGTGGTCTTTCCCGCACCGGTGGAGCCGACAAAAGCGATTTTCTCGCCAGCCTCCGCCGCAACGGAAACCTTTTTCAAGACCGGCTTGCCCGGAACATAGCCGAATTCCACCTGTTTGAGTTCAACGTCGCCCTTCAGCTCCACTAAACGGAAGGAGCCGTCGGGCTGCGGTACTTTCCACGCCCAGCGGGCTGCGTGGGTTCCCTCCGCCAGTTCGTTCATCGTTTCATCCACCGGAATCAGGGTAACCGTTCCTTCGTCCAGCTCAGGCTCCGAGTCCATCATTTCAAAAATACGCTCCGCGCCTGCCAGTGCCGAGAGCAGTGCCGTCAGCTGCTGTGAAATCTGGCCCATGGGCTGTGACATCTGGCGGGAAAATTGGAGGTAGGATACGAAGCCGCCGACATCCAGCCCCGCGACAATAGAGAGCAGTCCGCCAAACGCCGCTGTGAAGGCAAAACCAATGTTAAAAATATTTGCCATGGCCGGCATCGTGGCTCCGGCATAATAGTTGGCGTCGGTAGCGGCGGTCCGGTACGTTTCATTGAGCTCCGTGAAAATCTTTTTTGCGGCTTCCTCGTGAGTGAAGGCTTTGACCACCTTCAGCCCCTCGATCATCTCCTGAATGTTGCCGTTGAGTTCACCGATGGCAGCCTGTTGCTTGCGGAAGTATTTGCGGCTCTTCCCGCCCAGAATCTTGAAATTGATAAAGACGATCACTAAAATCAGCGCCGTCAGCAGGAACAGTAACGGCGAGATCACCAGCATGACTGCGAAGATGCCCACAAACATCAGAACACTGGAAATCAGCGTGACCATACTCTGCTCCAGCGCCATCTGCACATTGTCGGCGTCGTTGGTCAGGCGGCTCATCAGCTCGCCGTGGCTGTGCCGGTCAAAATAAGTCAGAGGCATATCCTGAAGCTTATTGAACAAATCCCGGCGCAGCCGGTTGGTTCCTTTCTGCGCCAGCTGAACCATCACCCGCGACTGGATGAAGGTCGCAATGGTGCCTGCCACATAGAGTATGCCTAAAACCAACAGCATGTTGATCAGTGAGACCGCTTTTTCAGCTATCGGCAGATCCTCCACCAGCTTATTGGTAATGGGACGGAGCATGTAAGAACCGCCGATGCTTCCAACGGAGGAAATGATCACGCACACCAGAACCAGCAGGAGCAGTGCCTTCTTCTCGGTCAGATACTTCAGCAGCCGCTTAACTGTCTTTTTGGTATCCTTCGGCTTCTGATAGCCGCCCCGGGGAGCACCGCCGGGAGACGGTGGCCCGTCGCTCTCTCTTTGAAATTTTTTGGTTGCTTCCACTGCCATTACTGTGCCACCCCCTCTTGCTGTGACTGATAAATTTCCTGATAGATCGGGTTTTCCACCAGCAGCTCATCGTGGGTACCCTCGCCGGCAATATGGTCGTCGTCCAAAATGATGATTTTGTCGGCATACTGAACCGAGCTGATGCGCTGCGCGATGATCAGCACCGTCGTATCCTTTAAGTGATTCCGGAAGGATTCCCGGATTCCGGCCTCGGTGGCAGAATCCACGGCAGAGGTGGAGTCGTCCAGAATGAGCAGCGCGGGCTTGCGCAGCATCGCCCGGGCGATGCACAGGCGCTGCTTCTGACCACCGGAAACGTTGACGCCTCCCTGATCGATATAAGTATCCAGCCCCTCCGGGAAAGACATGATGAAATCATAGGCCTGGGCGTCCCGAATCGCCTGAATGAGTTCGTCCTCCGTGGCGTCCTCCTTGCCCCAAAGCAGGTTTTCCCGGATGGTTCCGGAGAAGAGAATGTTGTTTTGCAGCACCATACCGATTCTGCCGCGCAGAGCCTCCAGCGGATACTGCCTCACATCCAGGCCGTCCATCAGAACCGCGCCTCCGGTGACGTCATAGAAACGGGGAATCAGGTTGACCAGCGATGATTTTCCCACTCCGGTTCCGCCGATTACCGCCACAAACTGCCCCGGCTCCACCCGGAAGCTGATATGAGACAGCACATCGTCGCCGGTACCTGTGGCAAGATATTTAAACGAGGCATCCCGAAATTCCACAAGCCCTCTGGGGGCGGGCAGCTCTCTACCCTGGCTTTCTCCGCCGTTTGCGATATCGGGAACGGTATCCAGCACCTCCACCGTCCGGCGCACGCAGGCCATAGAGCGGGTCATCATCATCAGGCTCATGGCAACCATCATGACACTCATCAGAATCTGGCTGATATAGGTGACGAACGCCGAAAGGTCGCCCACCGCCATGGTACCGGACATGACCCCGTTGCCTCCCATCCAAAGTACGCCCACGATGGCCGCGTTCATGGCCAGCATCATGATCGGCTGCTGAAGGATGATGCGGCTCACCGCCCGGATTCCGGCGTCGGTGAGCGCGTCGTTGGCGCGCTTAAATTTCCCTTTTTCATAATCGGAGCGCACAAATGCCTTCACCACGCGAATGGCAATCAAATTTTCCTGAATGGTATCGTTCAAACCATCCATTTTCTGCTGGAAAATGGTAAACAGCTTTCCGCAGACTTTCATCAGCAGCCCGATGGACACCGCCATCACCACAATGACCACCACCAGCATCAGCGTCAGCTGGGCGTTGAGCGAAAAACATACGATTACAGCGGAAATCAGCATAAACGGAGCCCGGGTAATCACCCGAAGTCCCATATTGACGGTTGTCTGCATGGTGTTGACGTCATTGGTCATGCGGGTAATCAGCGATGCCGAGGAAAAGCGGTCGATGTCGGCAAAGGAAAACTCCTGAACGTGATCGAACAGTCCTTTGCGGAGATTGGCCCCAAATCCCTGGCTGGCGATAGACGCGTATTTTGCGGCCATCACGCCGGAAAACATGGACAGAATAGAAATAGCAACCATAATCGCTCCCATTTCCAATATGTACGTCATCCCCGCGTTACCTTCAATTCCTATGTCGATAATCCTTGCCACCAGAAGGGGGAGCAGCAGCTCGCAGATGACCTCCAGAATGACAAGGATGGGGCCAAGAGCGGCGGCGAGCTCATACCCCTTCATAAATTTCGCGATTTTTTTAAACATGGGCAATCACCTCATTTCTCTTTTACCATCTGTCTTCTCTCTTAAATTGCTGAGCATGCGCAGATGAATTCTGATCAACTCCTGCTCCTCCTTCGCAGTAAGCCCCTCCATCATCCAGCCGTCCACCTGATCAAAGATTTCACGGCATTTATCCACCGCCTCGGCGCCCTTGCTGGTAATGGAAATCCGCTTGCGCCTCGCGTCGGTGGGGTCGGAACTTTTCTCCACATAGCCCAGCCGTTCCAGAGACTTGAGCGATGTAGCCACGGTAGATGGGGAAACATGAATTTCATCCGCCAGCTCCCGCTGGGCCGCGAATTCGCCCCGCAATCCCCGCTGCCTGAGGGTAAACAGAATCATAGGCGCTCCCAAATCCTGCATCCCCTCCTGCGTCATCATCATCTGCACCGCGTTTCTGTGGGCCCGGTGCAGCGAGTGGAATACCAGCCCGGGAATGGATGTGTCGTGCTCATTGTCGCTGCGCTCCTCCATTCAAACACTCCTTTCAAATTCTGTTTTATCGTTTTGGCCGTTTAATCAAGTTAAGGTCAGTCAATTAATCAGCATGCTAATTATATGCATGCTGATTATCAGTATGCTTACGTATTGTATTCTCATCAATTTGAAAAGTCAATACAAAATTTGAAATATTTAGAACGTCCGTTTGACTTATTTTTATTTCTATGATAATATAAATTTGAACAAAATTGATCTGAGTCTTAGGTTCACAGCCTGGCTCTTACGCTTTAAAAGGAGGGTTTCCCATGCATGATCTACTGCCGCCGAAACAACAGCAAATCTATGAGTACATCCTCTCCTTTTCCGACGAACACGGATATCCCCCCTCTATTCGGGAAATCGCCGAACATATTGGCCTGAAATCCCCCTCCACCGTACATTTTCATCTCAAGGGCCTGCGCAACGCCGGTCTGATCTCCCAGCCTGAGGGTAAAACAAGGGCAATTACCGTTCTCGCACGAGATCCGGCCATGGCTCAGCCTAAGGCAGACTGCGTCCCCTTACTGGGCAACGTGGCCGCCGGCACGCCAATTCTGGCACAGGAATATATCGAAGAATATATCACGTTCCGCCCGGACGGCCCTATGGAAGAATACTTCGCGCTGAAGGTGCGGGGTGATTCCATGTTGAACGCAGGAATTCTGCCCGATGACATTGTCATTGTCCATCAGCAGCAAACCGCCCACAATGGAGACATTGTGGTGGCGCTGTTTGAGGATGAGGCCACCGTCAAGGTTCTCAGCCGCAAAAACGGAGAAACCTGGCTTTTACCGCAAAATCCTTCCTATGATCCCATTGACGGCTCCAACGCACAGATTGTCGGCAAGGTTGCGGCCGTTGTACGCAGATATTAATTCAGGGTGCTCAAGCCCGGAGTATTGCTCCGGCCGTGCGAAAAAAGAAGGAGAAACACATGAATTTGATTCTGTTTGATACCCCCTTCGGACGGATGGGGCTGTCGGAGGAGGACGGTATGATTACTAACCTCTACCTTCCCAATACACAGCCCCCCCGTATTCCGACCCGGGAAACCCAGTTGCTGCGGGATGCCAGATTGCAGCTTTTTGAATATTTTGGGCGTTTTCGCCAAAATTTTGATCTTCCGCTGGCTCCTAACGGAACCATTTTCTATCAGAGGGTGTGGGACGCCCTGCAGGAAATCCCCTACGGCGAAACCCGCAGCTATCGCGATATCGCCGATGCCGCAGGCAGCTCCGGCGGATTTCGTGCCGCGGGGCAGGCCGCCAGACATAATCCCATCCCGATTATCATTCCCTGCCACCGGGTGATCAATTCCAACGGAAGCCTGGGCGGCTATGCGGGAGGCACCCCGCTGAAAGAACTTTTTCTGGCACTTGAGCAGGGGAAAAAACGAACGTAAGCGAATGCATCTGCCGTTTCCGCGACAGATGCATTTTTCCTGTTATGGCAGGATTTATTTGCTTTTTAGAGGTATTTGATGTAAAATAACAGAACTGGTTTTCTGAGAAAACAACGCTTCAGCCGTTTCACGGCTATTTATAAATGGGAGGAAGCAATCACATGGGACTCACCTTTGCGCAGTATCAGGAGAGTGTCTCATTCATCCAAAAACAATTAGGCTCTTTTGTTCCCAAAATTGCCCTGATCTTAGGCTCAGGGCTGGGATATCTGGGTGATTTGGTGGAACAGCCGGTAGCTGTTGCCTATGGGGACATCCCCTATTTCAAGTGCTCCACCGCGCCGGGTCACAGCGGGCGGCTGGTATTCGGCACTCTGGCCGGACGGCCTGTGGCCGTGATGCAGGGCCGTATCCATCATTATGAGGGTTACTCCTATGAGGAGGTTGTCTACGCGGTTCGGGTACTGCGACTGCTGGGCTGCGAAACCCTCATCGTCACCAACGCCGCCGGAGCCATCAACACTGAGTTTCAGGCCGGTGACTTGATGTTGATCACCGATCATATTAAGCTGTTCCTGGACTCCCCTCTCCGTGGAAGCAATCTCCCCGAATTCGGCCCGCGTTTCCCCGATTCCTCGCATCTTTATACGCCGTCTCTGCAAAAGTTGGCCAGAGAGGCCGCGGAGGAGGAGGGTATTTTCCTGCGGGAGGGCGTGTATTTTTATTTCCCCGGCCCCCAGTATGAAACCCCGGCGGAAATCCGCGCGGCACGGATTCTGGGCGGGGACGCGGCCGGTATGTCCACGGCTCCGGAGGTCATCGCCGCCGGCCACTGCGGCATGAGTGTGCTGGGCTTTACCCTTTGCTCCAATATGGCGGCCGGCATTCTGAACCAGCCTCTGTCGGAGGAGGAGGTTTTGCGGGCAGGTGAAGCGGCGAAGGACCGATTTTCAAAGCTGGTGCTGACCTGCCTGAAAAAATTATGAGGAGGGTTTATGGCGATTTTAATTGAAAACGTCACGGCGGTTTTAATGGACGACGCCAAAACCGTCCTGAAAAACGCTTATGTAACGGTGGAGGATACCGCCATCACGGCGGTAGACACCGAACGGCCTCGCGGAATCTTTCGCGATACCATCAACGGAACCGGAAAAGTGCTCATGCCCGGTCTGGTCAACGCCCACACCCATATCCCCATGACTCTTCTGCGGGGCTATGGCGGAGGCTGCGACCTGCAAACCTGGCTATATGATTATATTTTTCCTGCCGAGGCAAAGCTTGATGACCGCGCCGTCCATGCCGGTGCCGCGCTGGGTCTGATGGAGCTGATCGCCTCCGGTGTCACCACCATCGCGGATATGTATGACCACTGTGACGCGATCATTGAGGAGGTTGTATCCGCCGGTCTCTCCGCCAACATTTCCCGCGGTACTACCTATTTCGGCGCCGAGGAGGAATTTGACTTTGAAACCTTTCCCGCCTGCGTGGAGCTGAGGGAACTGGTCAGCCGCTGGCACGGCTGCGGCGATGGGCAGATTCTGATCGACGCATCCATCCACGGGGAATATACTTCCCCGCCCAAGCTTTGGGCCTCCATGGCGGACTTCGCCATGCGCGCGGGCATCGGTATGCACATCCATGTGTCCGAGACCGAGACGGAGCACGAGGCGTGCATTGGGCGCAGGGACGCCACTCCCGTTCAGGCGCTGGACCGGTACGGTGTCTGGAATGTCCGGGCGCTGGCCGCCCACTGTGTCTGGGTCACGCCGGAGGATATCTCCCTGCTGGCACGGAGGGGTGTGACTGTGGCTCACAACCCGGTGAGCAACTTAAAGCTCGGTTCGGGCATCGCGCCCATCCCTGAGCTGCTCCGGGCGGGAGTCAACGTTGCTCTGGGCACGGACGGGGTATCCTCCAACAACAATGCCGATCTGTTTGAGGAGATCAAGCTGGCGGGAATTCTTCATAACGGCTTTCGCCACGACCCTGGGGCGGTGACTCCCTATGAGGCCCTTCAAATGGCCACTGTCAACGGCGGCAAGGCCCTGGGCCGGAAGACCGGCCGAATTGCGCCCGGCTATACCGCCGACCTGATTCTGATTGATTTTGACGCGCCCAACCTGATCCCTTGCCATGACGTCATCGAAAATCTGGTTTTCTCCTCCCGCGGGAGCAATGTTGCCATGAATATGGCGCGTGGACGTGTCATATATCAGAATGGGGAATTTAAAACCATCGATGTCCAGCGGGTGCTGAGCGAAATTTCCGGATACGCGCTGCCGCTGCTATTTTCATCCCCCGAAAGGTAGTGAAGCTTTGTCCAGCGAAAAAAGGAACAGCTTTTTCGGCGGCGCGGCGATTTTAGCCGTAGGCATTGTAATCGTAAAAATCATCGGTTTTCTCTATAAGCTGCCTCTGGGTAACATTTTAAGCGACGCGGCTTTTGCCGATTTCAACACGGCATATGCCGTTTACAGCCTTCTGATTGTCGTCTCCACCGGAGGGTTGCCCGTGGCCCTGTCCAAAATGGTGGCGGAGACCAGCACGCTGGGACGCCAGAATCAGGCAAAAAAGATTTTTCGCGTTTCCATGGCGGCATTTTGCGTGATGGGTCTGCTGAGCTTTGCGGTGATGGCCTTTTTTCCCTCGCAACTAGCGGATCTGATGAATAACTCCGGCAGCTATTACAGCTTCTTGGCGCTGGCGCCAGCCGTTTTTTTCATCTGTCCTCTCTCCGCGTTCCGGGGATACTATCAGGGCTACTCTGAAATGACCCAAACCGCCGTTTCCCAGATCATTGAGGCGATCTGCAAGCTGATCTTCGGTTTGGCGTTGGCCATTATTCTGATCCGGCAATATGGGGATGAATCTCTGGCTGCGGGCGGCGCCATTTTCGGTGTCTCTGTGGGCTGCGGGCTGGCCACGGTCTACATGGTAATCGCCTATGCCCTGCGCAAACGCTCCGCATCCGTTTCCCAAGACACCCCCGGCCCAAGCGGGCCAATCTTAAAAACCCTCGTGAAGCTGGCCATCCCTATCACTCTCGGCTCCTCGGTGATGGCCGTGGTCACCGTGATTGACACCAGCCTTGTATTCGGCCGTTTGCAATTCGCGGCGGGCTACACAGAGGACGCCGCCCGTACCGTGAAGGGCATCTTCGACAAGGCGATGACCATTTACAACCTTCCCGCCTCCTTTATGGTTCCGCTGACCGCCAGCGTCATCCCCGCGGTCTCCTCCGCCCACGCCAGGAAAAACCGGCTAGGCGCGGCTCGAATCAGCGAGACCGCCCTGCGCGCCACGGCACTGCTGGCATTTCCCGCCGGCGTGGGGCTCTTTACTCTGGGAGAATCCATCATGTCGCTGCTCTACCCCGGAACCGACACCGTTCTGGGCGGCTGGCTGCTGTCGGTGCTGGGCGTCGCGTCCATTGCCGTTTGCCTCATGCTGATTACCAATGCGATTATGCAGGCTTACGGCTGCGTGAACCTTCCCATGGTTACCACAGTCGTCGGCTGTGTTCTGAAAATTATAATGAGCTATATTCTTGTGGGCAATGGTGAAATCAACATTAAGGGTGCTCCCATCAGCACACTGATCTGCTTTGGCGCCATCGCGGTGATGAACCTCATTTTGATGAAAAAGGTCATTCCGGAAGCTCCCAGCTATCGCCGTGTGTTTGTGAAGCCTCTGATCGCCTCTCTTCTGATGGGAGCCGCGGTATGGGCGCTGGACGGCCTGTTTTCCGCCATGATCGGGCCGAAGCTGGGGGCGCTTGCCGCCATTGCCATTGCCGCCTGTATTTATGTGATCCTTATCTTCCTGCTGGGTGCTATTTCGTATGAGGATCTGATGCTGATGCCGAAAGGGGCAAAAATTGCGAAACTATTGAGGGTAAATCCGCCAAAATAGAAAAAAGAGCCTCAACTATCTTAAAAATACCGAAAAATGACTTGCGAAGGGCAGAGAAATATGGTAGATTTTCAATATAAAAATTCGTACGATGTATTTGATTTGGTAAGACTTGTGACTCTTCTACGGGCGCCCGACGGCTGCCCCTGGGACGCAGAGCAGACTCATGAGAGCATTCGCCGCAATTTCCTGGAGGAGACGTACGAGGTAGCGGAGGCCATCGACGAGGGCAGCCCGGATCATCTGAAGGAAGAACTGGGCGATGTACTGCTCCAGGTGGTCTTTCACGCCGATATCGAGCACGAGGCAGGCCGCTTTGACCTGAACGATGTGGCGGACGGAGTGTGTAAAAAACTGATCTACCGTCATCCCCATGTGTTTGGTGACAGTAGCGTCAACGGCACGGGTCAGGTTCTGGAAAACTGGGAGACTTTGAAGCGGGCGGAGAAAGGCCAGGACTCCTATGCGGACAGTGTTGACGCCGTGGCTCGGTCTCTGCCCGCCTTATGGCGGGCAGAGAAAATACAGAAAAAGGCCCGGAAGGCGGGATTTGATTGGGACAGTGTCAGCGGTGCGCTGGACAAGCTGGAGGAGGAGACCGCCGAACTGCGTCAGGCCATTGCGGAACACAGCAATATGGAAGAGGAATTGGGCGACCTGCTTTTTGCAGCCGTCAATGTGGCCCGCTTTCTGGAGCTTGACCCGGAGCAAGCCCTCACCGGAGCAAGCGATAAATTTTCTGCCCGTTTTCGCCGGGTGGAAGAGCTGGCGACGGCTCAAGGCAGGGATATGAGAGATATGACTCTGAACGAACTGGACAAGCTTTGGAACGACGTCAAACGAGCTTGATTCCGGATGCCTCTGCCACGGTGCAAACATATGCTTTCGCTGCTCCACGGACACTCCCTTCACGGGAGTGTGTATGGAAATCAGCGGTTTTCACATGTGTTTCCGGGTTTAAAACGGCTTAAAAGCGGATACGCTTTAAGTAATATATTCGGCGGCGTTTGCGCCGTATTAACAACAGGAGGAAATTACCAATGAATAAAGCAGAAATGATTAATGCCACCGCTGAAAAAGCAGGTCTTTCGAAGAAGGATACCGAAGCTGCCATCAATGCCGCTCTTGATGTAATTGCCGACGCTTTGGCAAAAGATGACAAGGTTCAGCTGGTGGGGTTTGGCGCTTTTGAGGTAAAAGAGCGCGCTGCTCGCATTGGCCGTAATCCCCGCACGAAAGAATCCATTGAGATTCCCGCTTCCCGCATTCCTCAGTTCAAGCCCGGAAAAGCGCTGAGGGACACGATTTCCAAGTAAGATGCGTCTGGACAAATGGCTGAAGGTCTCTCGTCTCATCAAGCGGCGCACCGTTGCCAACGATGCCTGCGACAACCAGCGTGTATCCGCCAATGGGCGGCAGGTGAAGGCCTCTTATGAGGTGAAACCAGGGGATGTGCTTGAGCTGCGGTTTGGCGAACGCATGGTTCGGGTAGAGGTTCTCTCGATCAATCCAAACGCCAATAAAGCCGACGCCCCCGCCATGTATCGAGAATTGATATAGCGCTCTTTAAAGCGGACAAACAACCGCAGCATGATGCTCAGGCCGTGCGGAGGCATCATGCTGCGGTTGTTTAAGACACATAATATAAAATTGTAACAATCAACATCAACCGGAACTTTCCGGAAACAGAATTGACGCGGCTGCATAAGCAGCCGCGTCAATTCTGTTTTACCGATTCACACATTTTAAGAGAGCTGTGGCTGATTGCCCGGCTCCAACAGCTCCATATATGTTTCATTGCCCACCGTCAGCGCCCGGCAAAGCTCATCCAGCTTAGCGGGGCCAACCTCGCCCAGCAGAGCGAACGCGCCCTCGCAGACCGCAGCTTCCCCGAGAGGCAGGTTCCGCTGCAGGAATCTTGTTATCAGGCAGTAGCCCCAATAATATTGCTTCATAAAAGCCTCGCCTGACTGCGTAATCTTTACCACGGAATACGGCTGTTTGGTAATCAGGCCCTCCTGCTCCAGCTGGAGCAGCATTCTGTGTACACTGGGTCTACTCACCTCCAACTGCTGCGCGACATCCATGGACCGGACCAGACCATTCTGATTCAGCGCGTAGATGGTGACCAGATACTTGATTTGAGTTGGTGTAAATTCCATACATCCCTCTAAAAAAACAGGGACGCCGCCATACGGGGCGTCCCAAAACTGTATCTCAGCCGTTTTGTAGGTATATTAATTCTTATTTATGACAAATATCATCGCTGGGACAGCAGTCGCAGCCGCCACAGCCGCAAGCAGATTTCCCCTTCTTCTTGTTGCGAACCATACTGACGATGATGCCCGATACCATCACCAGCAAAAGGCCGCTGATAATAATAGTTGCTGCCATATGAACACCTCCTCAGGTTGCAATCTTTACGGACGGGCGAACCAGCTGACTCTGCTGCTTGCTCGGCCGCACCAGCAGGAATACAAACACACCTAAGATCACAAGCGCGGCCGCTGTTCCGCCAGTGAAGCCGCCGCCTGTCAAAAGCGAACCAATCTGGAAAACACACAGAGCCACCAGATAAGCAAAGCCGGTCTGATATATCAGTGCGGCCGCTGTCCATTTGCCGCTGTTCATCTCACGCTTAATGGCTCCCATAGCTGCGAAGCAGGGCGCACAGAGCAGATTGAATACCAGGAAGGAATATCCGGCAAGAGCGGTAAATTCACTTGCAACCGTGGCCCACATCATGGTACTGTCGTCACCCACCTCGCCAAAGCCGTAGAGGATACCCATAGTACCCACCAGGTTTTCCTTGGCTACAAGGCCGGTAATCGCGGCCACAGCGGACTGCCAGTTGCCCCAGCCAAGTGGTGTGAAGATCCACGCGATGGCTCCGCCTATGCCAGCCAAGAGGCTGTCGTCCATATCTTCCACCATACCGAAAGAGCCGTCCACGATACCAAAGCCACTGACAAACCAGATAAAGATCGCCGACAGCAGAATCACGGTGCCCGCCTTTTTGACAAAGCTTGAGCTGCGCTCCCACATGCTCTGCAGCAGGGTACCCACAGTGGGCATACGGTAGGCCGGCAGCTCCATGACGAAGGGAGCCGGATTGCCCGTAAAGGGACCAGTTTTCTTCAGCATGATGCCGGAGGTAATAATTGCGACAATTCCCACAAAATATGCACTCGGAGCCACCCACCAGGCGCCGCCGAACAGTGCTCCGGCGATGAGTGCGATGATCGGCAGCTTCGCGCCGCAGGGAATGAATGTAGTGGTCATAATGGTCATTCTGCGGTCACGGTCGCTTTCAATGGTACGGGAAGCCATAATCCCAGGAACACCGCAGCCGGATCCGATGAGCATCGGAATAAAGCTTTTGCCGGACAGTCCGAATTTGCGGAACACACGATCCATGATAAACGCTACCCGGGCCATGTAGCCGCAGCCCTCCAGGAAAGCAAGGAACAGGAACAGCACCAGCATCTGAGGCACAAAGCCCAGAACCGCGCCGACGCCTCCGATAATGCCGTCCAAAATCAGACTCTGCAGCCAGTCGGCACAAGCAACTGAAACAAGGAAGTTTTCCACGGCGGGCGGAATGATCTCTCCAAACAGCACATCATTGGTCCAATCGGTGAGGTAACTGCCCACCGTGGTGACTGAGACATAGTAAACAAAGAACATTACCACCGCGAAAATCGGCAGTGCCAGAAAACGGTTGGTAACAATCCGGTCAATTTTATCAGAAGCGGAGAGCGCATGCTTATTTTTCTTGTTGTAGCAGTCGTTGATAATCGTCCCTATGTAAGCGTAACGCTCACCGGTGATGATGCTCTCCGCATCGTCATCCAGCTCCGCCTCACAGGTGGCGATGTCGCCCTCAATGTGCTGAAGCGTGCTTTCACTCAGCTTTAGCAGCTCAATAATTTTTCGATCACGCTCAAACAGCTTGATGGCATACCAGCGCTGCTGATTCTCAGACAGATGATGCAGCACTGCCTCCTCGATGTGAGCAATGGCATGCTCCACAGTGCCGTTGAAGCGATGCCGCGGCCTCATCTCTCCACGTTCCTGCGCCAATTTAAGCGCCTGCTCGGCGGCCTCAGAAATGCCGTCTCCCTTCAGCGCCGATATTTCCACCACCGGACATCCCAGCTCCTGGGACAGACGTTTGATGTTCACCTGATCTCCGTTTTTTCTGACCATGTCCATCATGTTAACGGCAACCAACATGGGAATTCCCAGCTCTGCAAGCTGGGTGGTGAGATACAGGTTGCGCTCCAGATTGGTGCCGTCAATGATATTGAGAATGGCATCCGGCTGCTCGGTCACCAGATAGTTACGAGCGACCACTTCTTCCAGCGTGTAGGGGGAGAGGGAGTAAATTCCGGGCAGGTCAACGATCATGACATCTTTGTGACCTTTTAGTCTGCCTTCTTTCTTTTCCACGGTAACGCCCGGCCAGTTTCCCACATATTGATTGGAGCCGGTGAGCGCATTAAAAAGCGTCGTTTTACCGGCATTTGGATTCCCGGCAAGGGCAATTTTAATTGACAAGCTTCATTCCTCCTCATGATTAGTTTCAACTAACCATACATTCCATACATTACCGCCGTTACCCGAATGACCTAACACCCGTGTGCCGGAAAATTCTTTCTCCAAGCCCACGGGCACTTCTGATTGAATCATACGCGCAACGGTCTTTCCTTGATGATACCGGGCCTTAGTTCACCTCGATCATTTCGGCGTCCGCACGGCGCAGACTAAGCTCGTAGCCACGAACAGTAATCTCGATGGGATCCCCCAGCGGAGCAACCTTCCGGACAAACAAGTTGACCCCTTTGATTACGCCCATATCCATGATGCGCTGCTTCGTCGCACCTTCTCCGTGCAGCTTCACCACCGTGACAGTTTCTCCTATTTTGGCCTGTTTCAACGTTTTCACTCTTTCTCCTCCTCACACCATAATTTTATTTGCCATTTCGCAGCTGATCGCGACCCTGGAATCCTTTACATTGACAATAATATTTCCCGAGAACGCGGAAACGACCATCACCGCGCTCCCCACCACAAATCCAAGGTTCTCAAGGAACTGACGCGTCTCTGCGTTTCCTCCAACCTTTTTGACGGAGTTTTCCTCACCGGCTTTGGCCATCGATAAAGGCATCATACCCACCTCACCACATTTGTCCCGTATTCTTTATGGTTAGTTCACACTAACCTTCCTTTTTATATGTTAGCACATTCTAACTTCCGTGTCAATTCTTTTTTCCCGAAAAAGCATGCAATGATTTGTTCGGTACGTCGTCGTATTCTGGCATAATGCCGATTTTATTTCAACCGTGCCGCAAAGGCTGAACCTCTGCGTCTTGCCTGTCTAAATTCCACGCATTCATACCCGCGCGGCAAGGTTTTGCGGAGATCAGTACCGTGTACAAAAAATCGAATTATTATTGACATATGCCGCAAACAGTGTATACTAAGCACGTTATGGCATATACCATTATCAGAACAACACACCGAGCCGCCGCGGCTTTTCTGGCGGTCAGCATCGCTGTGTAGCATGATATTATAATGTGGAGATGAATCAAAATGGACAACGACTGCACCCAAGATTGCTCCTCCTGCGGGAGCAGCTGTGATCAGAAAACACAGGCTCAGGCCAATTTAAGAGCGCCCTCCCATGAGCTTTCCCATGTCAAAAAAGTGATCGGTATCGTCAGCGGTAAGGGCGGCGTGGGCAAGAGCCTTGTCACCTCCCTGCTGGCCGTACACCTGAACCGCAGGGGCTTTCACTCCGCGATTCTCGACGCGGACATTACCGGCCCTTCCATCCCCAAAGCATTCGGGCTGCGTGAGAAGGCCGAGGGCAATGAGCTTGGAATCTTCCCTGTGAAAAGCGAAACAGGGATTTCGATCATGTCGGTGAACCTCATCCTTGAACATGAGACCGATCCGGTGATTTGGCGCGGTCCAATCATAGCGGGCACCGTGAAGCAGTTTTGGACGGAGGTTATTTGGGGCGACGTTGACTATCTGTTTGTGGATATGCCTCCCGGAACCGGCGATGTGCCGCTGACCGTGTTCCAAACTCTGCCCGTTGATGGCATCATCGTGGTAACCTCTCCCCAGGAGCTGGTGAGCATGATTGTGGAGAAGGCGGTCAGGATGGCGGAAATGATGAATATTCCCGTTTTGGCCCTGGTCGAAAATATGAGTTACTACCGCTGTCCCGACTGCGGCAAGGAGCATCATGTTTTTGGCGAGAGCCACATCGATGAAATCGCGGTAAAGCACGGCATCCAAACCGTGTCCAAACTTCCCTTGGATCCCACACTGGCCGGAGCGGTGGACGGCGGTGCCGTCGAGTCCATTTCGCAGCCCCTTCTCGACGATATTGTCTCGCTATTGCTCTCCTTGTAGTGCGCGCAACTGAATTCACACAGTAGGGGCTACAGCAAAACAAACGTTGCTGCAGCCCCTTTCAAGTTGTATCCGGTTCAGCCCTTCCGCAAGCTTACCATGAGATATGGGAAGCAGAATTAAGCCCAAGCCCTGTTGTCCATCATGCCGGGTACCATTAGAACCAGCAGATGCCGTATTCCATCAACTGTTTGCTATGTATTATGTTGTATATCATTCCGCCAGAGCTTTGCCCATGTCGAGCAGCGCAGTCTGGGCTGAACGATCAGGCTGCTCCTGACAGATGACGCTTTCACGCACCAGGTGCGCGCCCTTCTCAACACAATATTCCTCCCAATTGCGCATCCACTCACCGTCGCCCCAGCCATAGGAGCCAAACAGCGCCAAAGGCTTTCCTGGCAGCTTGGGAATGCAGCGCTGAAACATCGGTTCAAATTCCGACTCCTCCAGCACCTCTGCGCCCATAGAGGGACATCCGAATGCGACTGAGTCAAACTCGTCCATTTTTTCGGGTGAAAATTGCATTGCCGTAAAGATACTAACCTCTCCTCCTGCGGAAAGAACGCCCTCTTTGACAAACCCCGCCATTTCCTCAGTATTTCCAGTGCCGCTCCAAAATACTACCGCTGTCTTTTTCATATCGTATGATCTCGCCTTTCTAAAACAATTTGCCGGATCTGACAAACTTAAGTGCGCAGATCCGCTCTATTAGTTAGTTTTAGCTAACAAGCGGGTTTGGCTGGAGTTAGTTTACGCTAACTATTACCTATATTATAAAATAATCATTCTTTTGTCAAGTACTTTTCACGACAAAAGCCTTAATCCGCCGTCTTCGAAGAATCGGTTTTATTTAAGGGAATCAGACCGCCACACTGTGTCCACCAGCTCTGCCAAGCAAATGTGCTTTACATCCTCCCGAGCTGCCGCAAGAGCGCACATTTTATATCGGCACGATCGTCCTTCCCTTCGCACATTTGCATTGACAGCATCGAAAATAAGAGTTGCGGTAAAAGTTGATCAAAATTTTATAAAATCGGCAAATGTAACCTTATATCGCATATTCCTTTTTCACCGCGCGGGCATAAGATTAATTGAGGTGGTCTTGTGAATCCGTGTGAGATGAACGTTCTGATTACAGCCTTGACAAACTACTTTTATACCTCTCTTTCCAAAGAAGAGTTCAAGTGTCTGAGTGTTTTTTTAAATGAACTCAGCAAATCCATGTTTGCTACTATTTTGTTTCAAGACGTCTGCAACAACAATAAGCTTCACCCTGATAAAAGCACCATCTCCTCCGTTTTCAGTACGCCCCAATCTGCCTCTTCCATCGAATCCACCTCTTCTATTGAATCCGTCTCTTCCATCCTCTCTTCTAAAAATCAAAAACAACCCCCGAAGCTTTAAGCCCGGGAGTTGTTTGATTTAGTGTACAATTTTATTGTATTTCTATTTTTCTGGTTTTAGAAATGCTTTCTTCTTTCTTGGGGCAATATACGCTCAAGATGCCATTGTTCATTTCCGCCCTGACTTCTTCCGCCTTGATATTCTCCAGTGAGAAGCTTCTTTTCAAAGAACCGGATCGGCGCTCTTTGCGCAAATACCGACCGCTTTCGGCCCTTTGCTCGTTGTCCTCGTCCATACTCGCCAAAATAGTCAGGATATTATCGTGAATATGAATGCTGATGTCATTTTTATTCTGACCCGGCATTTCAGCTTCGATGATATAGGTGTCATTGGTTTCTCTCACATCGACTTTAAAATTGCCGAAATTAAAGCTGTCCCAAAAGTTATCACTGAAAAAATTGCTCAGTAGTCCCCGTGGAAATAGGCTGTCGTGATATGTGCTCAATTCGTTTTTTTCATGACTCATAAAAACACCTCCTTATGTATCGTATTTTATGAGATTCCGATATTATTATACTACGCCCTTGGGAATGGGTTACTCCAGAATTTTCATGAAAAAAAGTTTTACTTGCTGATCCTCACAAAATAAATGATGAGCCCCGCATGTTCTGCGGGGCCCATCATTCAATTTACAGCTTCAACCGCTTCAGGCTTGGTGCTGCCAAACCGTCAGGGGAGATAATTGAGCGGATTAACCGCTGAATCGTTGTATCTGACTTCAAAATGGCAGTGATTTCCTGTGCTTCTGCCCGTGCTGCCGACGCGGGCAATCGTCTGCCCTTTGTAGACCTTATCCCCCACGGACACCAACAGGGAGGAGCAATGTCCATAATAGCTTTTATATCCGTTGCCGTGGTCAATGATGACCAAGTTTCCATAGGAACCCTTGTAGCCGGACCAGACCACGGTTCCTCCGTCTGCCGCAGCGATCGCGGTGCCGTAGGAAGTAGCAATGTCGATGCCGCTGTGGTAGCTGTAGCTGCCGAAAATACTGCGGTATCCAAAATAGGACGTAATATTACCGGAAACCGGCCAGCGGAACGAACCCGTAGCAACCCAGGTAGGACGCTCCGTGGTGCCCACGGCCACAACCTGAGTGGTTGGCTCAGAGGTTACAGTATAGGTCAATACCGTCCGCGTGGTTTCAACACCGTTGACGTAGTTCACATCAGCGTTCACCTCAGCTTGTCCCTCAACGCCCTGGGTGACAACCTTGCTGTCGCCAACATACATGGATGCGTCATCCACTTCCTCCACAGGGCAGGCGATGTTCTCCGTGTAGCTCACATTTTCAACTGTGTTGACCGTCACATAGGGAACGCTTGCGTTCAGGTTCAGAACGTCGTCAGGATGGAGGGAATCGATATCCGCCTGTGGATTGAGTGCCATCAGATCGGACAGTGACATGCTATTTTCATAGGCAATGTCATAGTAAGTGTCGCCCTCCTGCACCACATAGGTGGCGGCCTCAACCCGGCTGGAGGTTAAAAGTGTTTTGATCTGATCATAGTCCTGCAAGACGCTGGCAGAGACGTAATCGTAGTTGACCTCGATATCCTCGGAAAAGCTGTAGCTTTTGGTGTTTTCATCCACATAGGCGGATGCAATCTGATCTAACAGCTCGTCATATTGAGACTGGCTGTCCAACGCTCCCACCACAACGCCATCCACCGTGATTACATAACGCTTCATTACCTCGCCGATCTGGCTGAACAGGTAGGTATCCAGCCCGGAAACGGAGCTGGAAAGCTTGGTCTTCTCCACAACCACACGGTTAAACTGGATGTCGGCATCCACGGTATAATCGTAGCCCAGAATGGCTGATGCGCGATCCTCCACAGCTTGTACCACCGTCTCCACCGAAGCACTGTCGGAAACCACACCCATCTTTGTTCCGTTGACGGTCACTTGGTAGCCCGTGGTGTAAACGGTCTGAAACACACCTCCCGCAATGCATAGAGAGGCAATCAGCAAAAATACCGGAATGACAGCTGGCTTGCGGGCCACCGTCCGCAACGACACCGCGGCATGCTCCACCGAACCTATCAGTTCTTCCATTCCTGCTGAAACGGAAGCCTTGTCCTTCGTGCGCCCCTCACGGCGCAGAGCATCCGGCACAAGACCAGCGACTGTTCGGTGAACTTTACCGCCAAACCGCCCCAGAGGGGAGTTGCTCCCCGTCAGGCCAGCGGCTATTTGATGAACCTTACCGCCAAGCCGTCCCAAAGGGGAGTCGCTCCCCATCAGGCCAGCGGTTATTTGATGAACCCTGTCACCGAACCGCCCGAGGGGTGATGACTTCCCCGCTTGGGTGCTCTCTCTGGCGGGCGGGTCAGCCTGCTCCTCATGTTTCATTTTAGCTGTTCGGTTGGAAGGGATCAGCAGCTCATCCATATAAAATACCTCCGCTCCGGATGTTAAAGTCAGGTAATACAAATCGGTAATAAATAATTACAAAATAGTTACAAAGGCTACTATACACGTTTTTACCGGATGCGTCAAGTGCTTTCGCCCAGAAAATTAGTAATTACGCCTTAAATAGAAAAATTTTTCTCGGAAAAATCACATTTTTGGAAAAACATCGAAATACTTCGCTTTTTTTGTGATTGCAGACAAACCAAGCGAAATCCCCGCAAAATCAAACGATTTTGCGGGGATTTCAGCGGACGTATTGAACTTGTAGTGCGTAAAGGGTTTTTACTTCAGTGCCGCCGTAATAATGGACATGATGTAAACCTCTTCGGCATTACAGCCCCTGGACAAGTCGTTGATCGGAGCGTTCAGCCCCTGCAGAATGGGGCCATAGGCTTCAAAGCCGCCAAGACGCTGGGCAATTTTATAGCCGATGTTGCCGGCGTTGATGTTCGGGAAAATAAACGTATTTGCTCTGCCGGCCACGCAGGAGCCCTGACATTTGGTTTTAGCAACCGAGGGAGCAAAGGCGGCGTCGAACTGAAGCTCACCGTCGATGGCCAGATGGGGATCCAGTGCCTTGACCTTCTCTGTGGCGTTGCGGACCATATCCACCGTGGCGCCGCTACCGGAACCCTTGGTGGAGT
>JAGFXR010000012.1 GCA_017861365.1 Oscillospiraceae bacterium
CTCTATGACGGCATATTGCAGGGGCGCTGCCGCTCGTTTTGGCGTGACATGAGCCAAGGCTTCCTCCGCAGTGACGGCAAGGGAAGCAATCTGTTCGGTCTTATCTCCCACACCCCGGGCCGCCGAGGTATCCAATACCAGGATATTCCTGTCTACCAACTGCTTCAGAACGGCGTTGATGTCTTTTCCGGGGAACGCCTCCGTCAATGTCCTCCGGTCTACACTGCCGCCAGCAATCACCATTTCAAGAATACGCCTTGCCCGTTCAGAATGTCCCGCTGCCTCATAGGCCGCCTCGCGGTCAATCCCTTCCGCTAACCGCCATTGGTCATGGACAGAAAACCAGAGACCCGCCGGAAGCATGGCCTTTACACTCTCACAGACCGTACAAAAATACTGATCTCTCATCCAGAGGGCCATTTGAATTCCCTGCTCATCCAGAACGGGGGTATCATCCAGCAGTGCCAGCAGCTGCTTCAGGCGTTCCCGTCCGGAGACAGTAACAACCGCAAGAATGATTCCTTCCGCTCTCCGGTTTCCCCTTCCGAAGGAAACCAGTACCCTTACGCCCGGTACAGCAAGCTCCACCAAATCGGGAGGTATGAGATAATCGTAAGGACGGTCAATCTGGAACGTTGCCGCAGCCACCGCCACCTTGGCTATGACCTGTCCATCCATACGATTCCACCTCCAAATTCATGAAGCTTTGGTCCTGAAAATCCTCCGAACATAAAACGAAACCACCGCAAACCAACCGACCATGACATGTCCATGAAGCAAGCGAAGCAAGCGCAAGCGCTTGCTTCCGTTTTTAGTCGCCCTTGCCCAAATCCTCAACTGTGAGCTTGCCGTCGGCAACCTCACGGACAGCAATCGTAACCGGTTTTTCGAAGAGAGGATAGCCGCCTTCCTGCGCTTCTTCAGAAATCTCTCTGGCTCGCTGAGCAACCACATTCACCAGCATATAACGGCTTGGAATCTGCTTGAGCAAATCCTTCATGGGGGGATACAGCATCATAATTACATACACTCCTCACTAAATTTTGACCAAATGCTTTCGATTCCGTGTGCGGCAGGCCTCCGCCGTCAGAATAGCGGAAATCTCTCCTGCCGCCACGGAGATTTTTTCATTAATAACCAGATAATCGTAATTAGGGATTTCCTGATATTCCTCCCGCGCCTTTTTCAGGCGTCCGAGGATCACTTCCTCGCTCTCTGTATTTCGATTATAGAGCCTTCTGGATAATTCCTCAATAGAAGGCGGTATAATGAAAATGAGAACTGCCTCGGCACAGCGGCGGCGTACCTTTGCCGCCCCCTGTACCTCGATATCCAGCAAGACATCAATTCCGGCATCCAACTTTTCCTCAATCATCTTCATGGAGGTTCCGTAATAATTACCCACATACTGAGCATATTCCAGCAACTCGTCTTGTTCAATCATGCGTTCAAATTCGTCGTGGCACACAAAATGGTAATTAACCCCATTCGCCTCTCCGACTCGCGGCAGACGCGTTGTGTAAGATATGGAAAAATAGATGTTGGGACGCATCCCCAAAAGCTCTGCAATGACCGTACTTTTCCCCACTCCGGACGGGCCTGACAGAACAATCAGCTGTCCCTTATTTTTTTTCCTGATGCTCATTTCGACCATTCCTTTATCGTGCTTTGTAGTCCGGCCTCACTCTCGGGCGGTACGGTTCAATCTTCCTCTTCCTCCGCAGGCTCCTCCGGAAGGACGGAATCTTTGCCGCTGAGCCGCCCCGCCACCGAGGCGGGCAAAAAAGCAGAGAGAATGATATGTCCGCTGTCCATAATCAGCACCGCACGGGTTCTGCGCCCATAAGTGGCGTCAATCAGGCCGCCGCGCTCCCGCGCCTCCTGAATCATCCGTTTAATGGGCGCTGACTCAGGGCTTACGATTGCAATCATCCGCTGCGCGGAAACCATGTTTCCAAAGCCGACATTGATAAGCTTCAATCATCACACCTCTATTCAATATTTTGAATTTGCTCACGGATTTTTTCAATCTCTGCCTTTATATCCACCACAATGCGGGTCACCGCAATATCACTGCACTTAGATCCGATGGTGTTTGCCTCCCGGTTAAACTCCTGAATCAAAAAGTCCAGCTTTCGGCCAATGGCCCCCTCTGTTTGCAGCAGCTCCCGCAGCTGGCTGAAATGACTGCGCAGACGGACGGTTTCCTCATCCACCGCAACCTTATCAGCAAAAATTGCGGCTTCCGTCATGAGGCGTGCCTCATCAATCTGAGTGTTTTCCAAAATCTCACGCATTTTCGTTTCCAGCTTGATCTGATGCTCCGCGACAGTCTGAGGGGAACGCCGCTCCACTAGTTCCGTAAGGCTTTCAATGGTGTCCACCCTTCGTAAAATATCTTCCGCCAGCTTCCCGCCCTCTCGGACACGCATCTGATTCAAATCGCCTAGGGCAAGATCCAGTGCGGCATAGAGCTCCGACGCAACCGCCTCCAAATTCTCCTTGGTTTTTTCCACCACAAGGACATCCGGAAAACGCGACAGGAGGGAAACTGAGATATCATTGTGAATGGCGCCTCCATACAGCCGTTCAATCTCCAGAAGTGCCTCATAATAACCATTTGCCACGGGACGGTTCAGGTTAACGGTAATATCCTGCCCCGCATTGTCCAGCGTAATGAACACATCTACCTTTCCCCGGGAAATGGCGCTTTGAACATGGGTTTTGACGGCATCCTCCGCAAACAGATACGCGCGCGGCAGCTTCACGGAACAATCCAAGTAGCGGTTATTCACCGAACGAACCTCAACTGTAATTTTCCGCCCGTCCAGAATGCCCTCACCACGACCGTAGCCGGTCATACTTTTTATCATCGCAACGACCAATCCTTATCTGTTTCGTTTTACCGCTTTCTTAAATGCGGGGCAAACCGAGCCATATAAAAGCCGATCAGCTTGGTAAAACCATAATCATAAACCAGAAACGCGGCATTACCGGCCACATAAGCCGCCCAGGCTAACTGAAGCATCTGAGGCAGGGCCGGCAAAAATAATTCCCGGAACACAAACCAGAACAGCGTGAGCACCAGATTAAAAAAGATGAGCTTACACAAAAGCTCCAGCGGCAGCTTTCTCATGCGCTCCAGCAAGAATTTTATCATGGGATATACGCCGAAAAAGAGCAGATAGAGGAGCATGTTCATCTTATCAGGCAGGAGCACAAACGCCAGAAGTCCGGTTGCAAGCCAGCAGAAAAAGCCTCCCGATAAGCCGGATGAGATAATCACGGCGGCGGGGAGAAGTCCCGCGGCGGCAATCAGCCCCCAGCGTCCGGTGGGTAAAATTGCTGAGAGCCAGAGCAGAATCAGCGACAACGCGGTCATTACGCCAACCAGCGCGGCGCGGCGTGCGGTTCCGTTCCGGTTGCCCATCAGCAGCCACCACCGTCACACAGGCAGTTTAGGCACATCATGGTTGTACAGCAGTCCATTGCGTCCATGCCGCTGGAGTACTGCCGTGGGCGATATCCCGCACCGCCCTGATTCATCATATTGGCTGCCTGACGGTATTCGGCGTTTGCCGGGCTTAGTTGAACCGCCAGATTATAGTTCTGAGCCGCCTCATCCAACCAGCCCCTGCGGTAAGCGATGCTACCGGCCAAAAAATACCACTCCCCGCTGTTATTCTGCGGGATACTTTGCAGCAGACGCTCGGCCTGATCAATTTGCCCCGCGTTGATGTAATTGCGCACTTGGGCAAAATTGCCCTGCCCTGATCCGCTCCGCGGGCCGGACTCCTGCCGCGCGGAGGACTGCTGATAGGCGTAGCCGCCTCCGCCTGAGCGCTGCTTGTTGATCAGTTCATACGCCTCGTTGACTTCCTTCATTTTTTCCTCCGCCAGATCGGCAAGAGGGTTATTCTGATAGTTATCAGGATGGTATTTTCGTGCCAATTCACGATAGGCTCGTTTCACCTCATCATCAGTGGCGTTGGCGTTGACGCCTAAAACACTGTATGGATCCGTCATGTGGTACTCTCCTAATTCCTAAAATATTTTTCTTCTCCGCTCCATACGGGTATGATACGGTTCCTTTTTGGAAAGGTTCCCTGGAAGACCATCTCTTCCACAGTGGGAAGTCCCAGAAATAAAATGTTACCCAAAATGTCGCTCCAGCATCCGAAGTCTACCAAATGATAGGCAGACGCCGCCAGATTCAGCGAATGCTTCAGCGTGACCCGCATTGAGTCGCGATGCTCCTCCGGCCTGCCGTCAAATCGGACCGAAACCGGATTATAGCTTCCTGTGCGGGCATCCTCAGCCAAATCATCCCATGCGTCGATCAGATAAATCCAGCGTCCGATATGGTACAGCAGCTGACCCAGGGCACGATCCTTCGTCTCAATACCACTGACAGGAGCGGCCGCGCTTAGAATCCTGGCAAAGGTATCCGCGGTGCGGTCAATGGAGGCAGAGTTCGAACGTTCCAGCACCTGAAGCAGCTCAAGACATTCCCGCACAGTGGCGTCAAACTCCGGGCGGTTCGCTACCGCTCTCCGATAGGCTCTTCGCAGCACAATGGTGATTATTCTGGCGGGGAACCCCCGAAAAAAGCTTTTGTCCGCTACATCGTCCTTCAGTTTGCAGTAGGCTAAAATTAAACTTTCGTCTGCCGACACCTCAAAGCCATCATCACAGAGACAGACCGATCTCTTTTTAAACGGATGGGCGGGACACCTGCGTTTGCAGGTGCGCGGTTGATCCGTCGACGGCGTCAGCACCATAGCAAGAAAGGTGAAGTCATAGTTTAACATAAATCGAGCCAAAAATCCATACCGTTTTGCCATCGTATGGCAAAGTCCGCAATAAACCGCCTGATAAGCATCAAATTCCCGCAGCTTGAGCTCACTTTTCATAGGCCGGACATATCCAAACATCAGTCGTTCCAAATCTCCATTGTTATTAGAATCAAGTCATTATCCTGTCAGCGAGACGACAATTTTATAATCGTCGCCCACCACACCCACATCTGAATCGCTGTCCAGATACACAGTGACCGGAACGGTATATTGCCCCTCCGCGTGGCTGACGGAGGACAAATCAGCCACCAGTCTGATATTGTAATCGCTGACCGTCCCCAGCGCCTCCTCGGTTCCTCTTACAACCACCTGCACGCTCTGGGTCACCGAGGTGGCGGTCAGGCCGTCTGGAACATTAATAAACGAAATGTCGCTTACATCAAAGGTGGAGCTGGCAAGTCCCTCAATGGTAACGGTGACCGTAGCCTGCGTAATGTTGCTGACATTATTCAGCTCCTCCGTCAGATTGATCGGGAAGGTAAAGGTTTCGTTATCGATCACAGTGGACAGGTCTATCGTCCCCAGTACCAGCTCACTGAGGGGGTCCAGCGCCGAGGCATCGCCGGAAACCGTAATCGTCTCCGGTTCGATGGTATAAGAAATATTATCCTCTGTGGCGCCGCCTCCCGCGAGAAAATCGATCTTGAGGGGAATATCCTTTGTCTTAAGGATGGGTACTGAAACCAGAACGGTATCCGTATTACAGGTAATCTTACTGCTTGTTTCGCTGGACAAGGGCTGCCCATCTACCCCAATGAGGGTAAAGCCCATTTCCTTGGAAATGGAGTCGGTGACATTATCGCCCGAAACAGTGACCAGAGCGTGATCCACCTGACTGACCAGAGTCTCAGCACCGGTGATCTCTATGGTTGAGGGTGAAATTGTAATCTCATCCACCAAATATCCCTTTGCCGGATTGCCCACAAATTCGCCCTGTACATCAATGGTCCGGCTGGTCAGCTTTGATACGGTAAAATCAATTTGGGTCAATGTACGGTCCAGCACAGAGATATCACTGCTGGAAACGCCGGACGGCCAGACAATATCATAAGTCTTGCTGTAATCCCCGGCAGTTCCGATGGTACTGACGCTGACCCGAATCGTAATGGTCTCCGCGGTCAGCTTCTGCAGCGTGGCAATTGGCCCCTTTACCCTGAGGGTAACGGTCTGGTCACTTCCTTCGCTGATCAAAAGGCCGTTGGCCTCAAGGGTATCCTCTCCCTCAAAGGTCACGGGAATACTGAAAATCGTTTTTTCCTTGTCCGGATTTTCCACTGTTCTGACATAAACCCACAAACCGATGGCTATGATGAGGGACAGAAAAATATACAGCGCTTTACTGTCCAGAATTTTTTTCCCCATCTGACTTGTCTCCCTTTTTGGCTTTCACAAAATCTGAAAACTTTAAAAACTTCTGCCTTTTCGTGGTGGTGCTATCCTCTTTCGGCAGCAGTTCATTGCGCAGCAGCCGTTCCAGGGTTTCCGGGGCCAGGTGGCGTTTCAGCATTCCCTGCACTGCCACGGAGATCGAACCTGTCTCCTCCGAAACAATCGCAACCACCGCGTCGGAATTTTCGCTCATTCCGATTCCCGCACGGTGACGCATCCCCAAATCGCGGCTCAAATTCACATTTCCGGACAATGGAAGCATGCATCCCGCACCGGCAACCCGACCTTCCCGGACAATCACCGCACCGTCATGCATGGGAGCTTTGGGCCAAAAAATATTCTTGAGTAATTCGCTGGAGACAGTGCCATCTAAAATCGTTCCGGTTTTCAAAGGCCCGTCCAGCAATACATTTCGTTCAAACACGGTGAGCGCCCCGATTTTATCCTTTGACAGAGCTGTATACGCCGCCACCGTCTGCCGGATGGCATTTTCCAGCTCATTGCCTTTATTGTCGTCCCGAATCAGCATTTTTTTAAACTGTCCGCTTCCCATCTGCTCCAGAAAGTGGCGAAGCTCCGGCTGAAAAATAATCACAAGCGCGATCAGTCCCAGCTCAACCGCACGGTTTAAAATGAACCGGATGACCGTTAAGTGCAGCACAGAGGCCAAGCCCAGTGCGGCAACCAACAGCGCCAGCGCCTTGACAACCTGTCCCGATCGGCTGCGGCGAACCAGCCGAAGCAGCTGATAGACCAGAAAAGACACAATGGCGATATCAATTATATCCCAGATTTCTATCATTGCGAGATAGTTTTGCTGAATTGTGCTCCACATCTGGGCAATTACTTCCATATACATATCTCCCACTGAGCCGAAAAAGAGACTCATTTACGTATTCTGTTTCATTACAGTCACCCGGTCATTCAGCTAAATGAGCCCAGGTGCTTTTCCCCAAATCATCGCATTCCGATATTTAGACGGATATATTGCATGCTTTCTCAAATATCGGTCAAAAACCTGTGCCAAAGCACGACCACTGCAACAGTGGTCGTGCTTGCTCCTTGGAGCCGTCTATTTGATGCGAAAATATTCACAATGTTAACGATCGTCCGGTTCTCATCCATTTTTTCATGCGCCATTCCTAATGCTTTTGCATGATAGAACTATTATACTGTATCCACGGTAGAATGGCAATACGACGAACCGTTAATTTTTCATGAATTTGGAATATTATTACATTTTATAATCAGCATGCAGGAGAATCTGCCTTAATTCACTGATCAGACGATCACAGTCCTGTGCAGTATTAAAAGCTGAAAAACTGACACGAACCGTTCCGGTTTCCAACGTTCCCGCTGTGTTGTGCGCCAGCGGGGCACAGTGCAGTCCGGAACGTACCGCGATCCCTCTTTTCCCAAGCTCTGCGCCAATGTCTTCGCAGTCAACGGACGATGCCCGTAAGGATAAGACTCCGGCCTGTGCTGCCATGCCGTCTGAGGCGAACACCTCCACTGCTGGTAAACGTTTCATGGATTGTACCAGGTAAGACGTCAGCTTCCGTTCATGCGCAAAAATTTTCTCTGTGCTTTTTTGCAGTACAAATTGAATTCCTGCCAGTAAACCAGCTATTCCGGACACGTTATGGGTTCCGGCTTCAAGCCGGTCCGGCAGGAAATCGGGCATTTTCTGCAGCGCTGAAACGCTGCCGGTCCCGCCCTGTAAAAGCGTTTCCCACTGGTCTCCTCCGCACAGCAGAAGTCCTGTTCCCTGGGGACCGTAAAGTCCCTTGTGTCCCGGCATGGCAACAAAGGCTGCTCCCCATCCGCTGAAATCCACCGGCAGACATCCGGCCGACTGGGACGCGTCTACAATGAGCGGCACATTCCGCTCCCGGCAGAGCGCCGCGATTTCAGCGACAGGAATGATATAGCCAAACACATTCGACACATGGGTCACAACAACCGTACTGACCTCAGGCGTCAATTTTTCCGCAAAATCCTGCAGCAGAAGCTCCGGCTGGAACAAAGGTGACGTTGCAATCTTAAAGGTAACTGCTTGAATCGCGGAAAGCGGCCTCGTCACGGCATTATGCTCAAACCCGGTAATGAGAACCGTATCTCCTGGCTTCACCAACGTTTTAATTGCGATATTCAGTCCATGGGTAGCATTAAATGTGAATACCACCCGTTCCGGATTTTCAACATGAAACAGCTCCCCCGCCGCCTGACGGCATGCAAACAGTGTCTCCGCTGCCAGCATTGCAGGCTGGTGGCTCCCACGTCCCGGACTTGCCATCCGGGTGATCGCGCTCTGCACCGCGTGCGGAACCGTGGTTGGCTTTTGCAGCGATGTTGCGGCACTGTCCAAATAAGTCACCCGCGCACCTCCTTGTAGCTTCCATCCGGAGCGGAAATATACACCCGGTTAGGTGTCATTTCAACGCGGCGAAGCACCATGAGTGCATTTGACAAATTCCGCTCCGCGATTTTTACGGCATGACTGCATCCTTCTCCCACGATACTTTTCGGTGCTCGCATAATATGTGCGGTAATTCCCACGCGTTCCAGCACCGAGGCCGTCCGCTGCGCATAGGTGAGAGATCGACAAATTATGAGATAATATACCATCTACGAACGCTCCTCTCATTTCATTGTATGCAGAGGGCTTTCTGAGGACACAAACCGCTCGTGACTTGTCTCCCAGCCGCTCTCATTCGACCGTCTCCGATCATATACCTCGTCAATGCAGAAAAGACTGCATGACGATATAAACAGACTCGGCCTCGTGGCCGGGGCCGAATCTGTTCCCGCTTTAAAAGAAACCAAAATACCGCATGATTCCGATGTAAATTCCCTGCGCGAACTGATACTGATTGTCGCGCAGTTTTGTCGCGTCGGATGGATTGGACAGGTATGCCGTCTCTACCAAAATAGCGGGCATCGTGGTTCTTCGCAGCACATAGAGGGAGGGATTGGCACGGACACCATTATTTCTGGTGCCCACCGTTTCCACGATGCCATCCAGAACCTGCTCCGCAAGCCAATTTGCCTGGGTATATAATTGATGAACATACACTTCGGTTCCATTAATCGCGGTGTTGACATTGGCATTTGCGTGAATGCTGATAAAATAGTTGGCCGGCCATGAATTGGCCATTCTCACCCGCTCAGCCAGACTGCTGGCGTTGCTTGTGCCCAGTACGGTGTAAGGCGTAGGCCTTGACAGCCGCGCTTCAAAGCGGGGATCATTGTTGAGCATCTGCGCCAGATACTGTCCGATCTGATAGGTAATGTCCTGTTCATCCAGGCCGTACCACGAGGCGCCGATGTTCGGATTTCCAGTTGGGTTATGTCCCTGATCAATAAATATTTTAATCGCCATAATTTCACTTCCCAGTTTTAGTATCCTGTTTTAGTATATTCCGCCGCCGCAGTTCGGGAACCGGAAACAGCAGGCCGCGGCACCGGATCAGGCTAAAATCTGAACACATATTGATCATCATGCCGCCCAATATAAAAAAGCACCCTGGCTTTAGCCAGAGTGCTTTTATTAGTATATGTTGCGTTATTCCGCTTCTGTAACGTCGGCTTCGGGCTCTGCCGTTTTGCGGGCATCTTCCAGAGCAGCGCGGATGGAAAGTGAAATTTTCTTTTTCTCGGTGTCAATTTCCGTAATCTTTGCTTCCACGATCTGTCCTTCCGACAGAACATCTCCGGGCTTTTCAATGCGGTGATCCGCAATCTGAGAAATGTGAATCAGGCCGTCAACGCCGGGAACAACCTCCGCAAAGGCTCCGAAGGTCATCAGCTTGACCACCCGGACAGAAGCAACGTCTCCCACACTGTACTGACCGACAAAAACCTCCCAGGGATTCTGCGAACGATCCTTCATGCCAAGGGAAATCTTCTTTTTGTCGGGATCAAAGGAGATCACATAGACCTCAACCTTATCGCCGGACTTCACTACCTCGGAAGGATTCTTAATGCGGCTCCAAGACAGCTCGGAGATATGAACCATTCCGTCCACGCCGCCGATATCCACAAAAGCTCCATAGCTTGTCAGAGACTTGACTTCACCCTGATAATGCTTGCCGACCTCAATGGCGCTCCAAACCTCGTTGGCCTTGACGGTGCGCTCTTCCGCGCTCACAGCCCGAATCGAGCCGACCAGACGGCGGCGGGAGCGGTTCACCTCTGTGATATACAGGCGGACACGTTTTTTAATCAGTTCCTTCATATCTGCCTCACGGGGCAGACCGGTCTGAGAAGCCGGTACAAACACGCGGATTCCCCGGACATTGACCACAACACCGCCCTTGTTTTCTTCGGTGACAGTGCCCTCTACTACCGTGTGCTCCTCTTTGGCGCGCTCCACATCGTCCCAATTTTTCACCGAATCAAGACGTTTTTTAGAGAGTGTGACAATTCCCTCCACATCATTGACACGCATGATATAGGTCTCGATTTCATCTCCAACTTTGACCAGATCCTCGGCCTTGACAGAGGGATCGTCCGACAACTCGGACAGGGGTATGTACCCCGCATGCTTCGCGCCAAGATCCACCTGGATTTCAGTCGGCGTAATATTTACGACAACACCTGTGACCTTCTCCCCCGTATTTAAAGTTTTGATTGATTTCTCCAGCATTTCTGCAAAGGATTCCTCAATCTCCATCTCTTTGATTTCGTCGCTCATCTTGTCATAGACCTCCTTTATAATCCACCCAGGCGTGGATGCGCCCGCAGTGATGCCAACAGAAACCGCATCAGGCATAGCGTCGGACTCGAGTTCCCCTGCATCCTCAATAGAGAGTACCGTCGGGCAAAGTTCGCGGCACAACTCCGCCAGTCTTCTGGTATTGGAGCTTCTAGGGTCGCCAACGACCACCATGATGTCATTGTTTGCGGCCAACTCCTGTGCCTCTGACTGGCGGTTAACCGTAGCGCTACATATTGTATCAAAAATTTCGGCATTTGTACACTGTTTTTTTATTTTTTCTAAGCAGGAATTCCATAACACCTGCGTGGAAGTTGTCTGGGAAACAACCGTAATCGGCAGTTCTCTCAGGTGAGTGTTGTCTCCTATCCAAGCCTCCACAGCGGCTGGGGAATCCAAAATTACGGGCGACCGGCACCAGCCGGCAATGGCCATAACCTCAGGGTGAGACGGCGTTCCAATGATCACCGGCGTGCGCCCCCGATTCTCCGCGTCCGAGACGATTTGATGGATTCTAACTACGTTGGGACATGCGGCGTCTATGATCTCCAAGCCTCTGGCATGAAGCTTCTCATGCACATCCGCGCTCTCGCCGTGAGAGCGCAGGAGCACCGCGGAGCCGTCCGGAATTTCCTCAATAGAGGAAACACAGCCGACCCCAAGCTCACCCAAGCGATGAATCACATGTTCATTATGGATAATGGGGCCCAGCATTACGCACGGCCTGCCGCTTGCGGCCATCTGCTCCGCAAGCTCCACCGCGCGCTTGACGCCATAGCAGAAACCAGCGTGCTTCCCCAAGGTGACCTTCATTTGATCTGCCCCTCCAGCCCGTAAATCCGTTCACGCATTTCATCGGCGATACGGCGGTAATCCTCCGCAGTGGGCTTTGGCCCTTCCGTTTTTGGATAATAAGCTTCGCCGATCACAATATTAATGGGACGAAACCATGTTTTTTTCGGCGCAATAAAAACAGGCAGAACAGGCGCTCCGGTACGCAACGCCAGCATGGCCGCGCCGGTTTTAGCCTCCGCCTCGCTGTCATCCTTCACCCGGGTTCCCTCGGGAAACATGAGCACTTTCTGGCCGTTTTTCAGATACTTCATAGCCTGCTTGATGGCTCCCACGTCGGACTTTCCCCGGCGAACACCAAACACGCCCGCATGCTTTAAAATCCAGCCTAAAACCGGAATTTCCAAAAGCTCAGCCTTTGCCATGGGAAACACCTGATAGCGCAGGCTGGCGGCATAAACCAGATATACCGGATCGGAAAGGCTGCTGTGATTGGCACAGATCAGCGTCGCACCGGACATCAGATGCTCTCTGCCTGTCACTCTGGCAGGATGGGTCACCTTGAAAAACAGCCATGCCACCATATAACAAAATGTGTAGACCCGATTTCTCATACCGTAAGATGCTCCCTCACAATCTCGAGCAGCCGCTCGAAGCTCTCCTCCAGGGAATTACCCGTGGTATCGGCCAGAATCGCATCCTCTGCCTTGCAGAGCGGAGCGGCGGCCCGCTTCTCGTCTTTTTCGTCTCGCTGCAGCATTTCGGAACGAACCGTTTCAAACTCCACCGTCTGCCCTCGCTGCAGCAGCTCCTCATACCGTCTGCGGGCTCTGGCCTCGCAGTCCGCCGTCAGGAAAATTTTCAAATCCGCCTGAGGCAGCACCACCGTTCCGATATCCCTTCCATCCATGATGATATGATGCTCCTGTGCCAGCTTACGCTGGATATCCAGCAAAAATGCCCGAACCTCCGGTATCGCCGAAACACCTGAAGCATATCGTGAAATCTCGTTTTGGCGGATTTCCTCCGTCACGTCAGTCCCGTTGAGCAGCATCCTTTGGAGTCCATCCTCACCGTGGCAAATTTCAATGCCGATATCCTTCAGCAGAGCGGTTACCGCCTGTTCGTCCGTGGGGTCAACTCCCCGTTGGAAGGCATAAAGACCCACGGTGCGGTAGATTGCGCCGGTATCCATGTATAAAAAGCCAAGCTTCTCCGCCAGCAGCTTTGCCAGTGTGGATTTACCCGCACCGGATGGCCCGTCAATCGCAATGCTTTTGTAACCCATTGAAACCTCTCACTTTCCATGATCCGTCAGATGTAGTACGGCGGTGTTTCTCCGTCGTGTTCAGCCCCCGAAGCCATCGTCGCGCACATACCGTCCGGCCGATTCTCCGGCGATCTTTCCGGTGGCCCAGGCAATCTGGAGGTTAAACCCTCCTGTGTACGCATCCACATCGATCAGCTCACCCGCGAAATACAATCCTTGTATTCGCTTTGAGGCCATTGTCCCCGGGTCGATCTCACCAACCTTAATCCCTCCGGAGGTGACAACCGCCTCTTCCAGCGGCCTGGGTCCGGTCACGCGAATCCTAAATGCCTTTAGTGTTTCCAAAAGGGCTCTGCGCTGCTGCCGGGTCACGGAATGGACACGAGTTTCCGGTGCAATGCCGCTGCGCTCAATGATCACGGGGATGAGCTTCTGGGGCAGGAGGTCATCCAGCGCGTTCTGGAATTCCCTGTTCGCATATGTCTCAAAATCGCGTAGCAGCCGGGTATCCAGCTTCTGTTCATCCAGTGCGGGCTTCAAATCAATCACAATCGTGTAGCGCTCACGCTGCATATCTCTTAAATGAGCGCTGGCACTTAAAATTAAAGGTCCGGATAAACCAAAATGGGTGAACAAAAGTTCACCCTGGTCGGAAAAGACCACCTTGCCCTTTTGATTCTTCACTTGAATGGATATATTTTTCAGCGACAACCCCTGCAGCTGCCGACAGGTATCGCCCTCCGTCTCCAACGGCACCAGAGAGGGCTTTGGCTCTATAATCGTGTGACCCAGACGGGAGGCGATTTCATACCCGTCCCCCGTGGAACCGGTTCCGGGATAGGAAGCACCTCCCGTGGCCAGCACGGCGGCCCCGCAGTTCAACTCCCCCCGTCCGGTCAGTACCCCCGTCACTGAACCGTCTTTCACCATAATGTCGGAAACACGCTCCTGGAGAATGGCAACACCCTTGCGGCGCAGCTCCAGCAGTAAGGCGTCAATGACGTCGGCCGCCCGATCCGACTGTGGAAACACCCGGTTGCCCCGTTCTGTTTTTAGAGGCACCCCAAGACCCTCAAAATAAGTCTTGACCGCCGCTGGCGGAAACCGGGTCATAGCGCTGTAAAGAAATTTCCCATTACATGGCGTATTTCTGAGCACGTCTTCTGCCAAGCAGTCGTTGGTCAGATTGCATCGTCCCTTACCGGTAATGTAAAGCTTTCGCCCTAACTTTTGATTCCGTTCCAAGAGCAGTACGCTTGCACCTGTCCCAGCGGCGGAAAGGGCGGCCAGGCAGCCTGCCGCACCGCCACCAATGATCACAACATCAGTTTTCATATTCTACTTTCTCGTAAACCTCATAGTCCGCCCAGATTTTTTCCAGCTTGGCGAAGGTGGCGTACACTTCGTCATTCTTTTTGCGCCCCACCGCCACGATCAGCGCGTTAATCAAGCTCAGGGGCGCCACCAGCGAATCCACAAAGGATGCCATATCGCTCTTTGCCAGCAATTTATACGAGGCTGTTTCCGCCAACGGGGAACGCTCGCTGTCCGTAATGGCCACTACCTCCGCACCCTGATCCTTTGCAAACTCCATTGCCCGTACCGTGCGGGTGGAATAGCGGGGGTAGCTGATACCGATCACCACGTCACCGGGTCCCACCCACAGCAGCTGCTCAAACATCTCGCTGGCGAGGGTCGTATGTACCTGGGTGACATTCTTAAACATTAGATTGAGATAAAACCCCATAAAGCTTGCAAGGGCATTGGACGAGCGCACGCCGATGATATAAATATGCTTGGCATTGGCAATCGCATCCACTGCGGCGGCAAATTCCGTACGGTCAAGCTCATCCAACGACATGCGGATTTTCTCCACATCCGCCTGCATGACCATAGACGGAATGTCGTGATTTCCGATTCTGTCGTTGGATACCTCAATACGCTGTATGGTGGTCAGCTTGTTGCGAATCATTTCCTGCAGTGCCTTCTGCATGGCGGGATATCCCTCGTATCCCAGCTCGGCCGCGAACCGCACCACCGTGGATTCGCTGACGTGAGTCGTCACGCCAAGCTTGCTGGCGGTCATAAACGCCGCTTTGTCATAAGATTCTAAAATAAAGGCTCCGATCCGCTTTTGCCCTTTGGAAAAACCGGGCATCTCCTGCTGGATCACCGCCAAGATATCACGTGTCATATGGTTACCTCCGTTGCCTTCCTTCTACACAAAATCAGTTTATTGTATATCCGTTTGCGCTTCAAGTGGTATTCTTGCTCCTATCATAACTTGAACGGGAAGGAAAAGCAACTGTTTTTTGCAAGTATATCAGAAATCACTTGCAAAATATGATGTACAGTTTTATAGTGAATTACCTCGTCAGTAATAGCAACTCCTGTTCTGACAGCTTTCTCCATTGGCCCGGAGGCAAATCTCCCAGAAGCAGCTGCCCGATTCTGATCCGCGTCAGCTGCGACACCTGCAGTCCGGCGGCGGCGCACATGCGCCGTACCTGCCTGTTCTTTCCCTCGTGGATCGTCACCGAAATCAAGTTCTGCCCGATCTGTCTAACGGCCGCTGGCCGGAGAAGAATGCCGTCTATCGTCATGGGCTTTGACAGAACCGGAATCGCTGTTCTAACGTCGCCGGCAACCCCCACCAGATATTCCTTCTCCACCTCGTGTCTCGGGTGAATCAGACGGTTTGTCCATTCTCCGTCATTGGTGAGTAGAAGCAGCCCCTGAGAATCCATATCCAGCCGTCCCACCGGCCAGACCCGGACGCCGCAGCTGGCCACCAGCCCCGCAACCGTTTTTCTGCCTTTTTCATCGGAGAGTGTGGTCACATAGCCACGGGGCTTATTGAGCATCAGATAGGTCTTTTCCGAATGCTCAACCAAAGGCGCCCCGTCCACCAGGATGGTGTCGCATAGGGGATCCGCTTTGTCTCCCACACCTGCTGTTCTTCCATTGACCGTGATTCTTCCCGCCGACAGCAGCGCCTCCGCCGCCCGGCGGGAGCAGACTCCCGCCGAGGAAAGTATTTTTTGCAGCCGTTCCACGGCGGGCATCCCCTTCCTATCAGGATCTGAAGCGTATTTACGAGACAGACGGCAGTTCCAGCTCCAAAAGCTTTGCCGCCAGTACGGATGTTTTCTCGCTTCGAAACAAATCCAGAATATGCTGTAAAAGACTTTTATCCGTGAATACTTCCTTGTGGACGGAGTTCTGATAAATGAGCGTGATCTCCTTCACCTTAGTACCGTTCAGGTAGAAGGTGATGCTGCCCGCTTCCGCTCCCGCCAAAACAGGCGCTTCCACCGAATCCGGCAGAGAAAGCTCGTACGTCATGTTTTCATCCTCAGCCAACGGATAAGAAAAATCCTCCGTAGGCACCACGTTCGTAAACCGCACCAGGCTGTTTGTCACAGGGATGGAACAAACACTCTCATCCGTATCGCAGAAGCTCTGCGTTTTCCACTTAGAAAATCCATATTCGTACAGCTTTGCGTGATCCACCCAGTCATTGGAATCCTTGAGCGTTACCACGATCAGGCGCTGCCCATCCTGCTCCGCGCAGGTAATAAGGGTCCGCCCCGCCGCTTCGGTATAGCCGGTTTTCATTCCAATACAGCCCTCATACCGCCATAGAAGCTTATTGTGATTGACAAACGACCTGGTGCCGATGGTGATGGATTTTGTCGCGACAATTTGGGAAATGGTCTCATTTTTCATGCATTCCATCGCAAGCAGGGACATGTCGTAAGCAGTTGAATAATGTCCTTCCTCATCCAGTCCATTGGGATTGGCAAAATGGGTATCCGTCATGCCAAGCTCCTGGGCACGCTCATTCATCCAAGCGACGAAGGTATCAACATCGCCCGCACAGGAGCTGGCAATGGCGATGGCCGCGTCATTACCGGACGACAGCAGCAGACCGTAAAGCAGCTCCTCACGGGTCACTTCCTCCCCGGCTTCCAGATACATGGACGAGCCCTCCGCACCGGTCCACGCCGGCTGGATTTCCACCAGCTTGCTGAGGTCATCCCAGTGCTCCGCCGCAAGCAGCGCCGTCATAAGCTTGGTAATGCTGGCAATCGAGCGCTGCTCATGCTCGTTTTGAGCATAGAGGACCCGCCCGGTATCCGCATCAACCAAAATGGCAGCCTCGGCGGAAAGCGTGGGCGGGTTCTGTACGGCCAGTGCGCCGCTTCCAAAGGTCAATGCCAGCAGACAGCCGATCAAAACCGTCATTCGTCTCAATAGTACCACTCCAGAAACAGTCAGATGGTACTAGTATAAACGTTAAAACGGATCTTTATCCTTCTTATTATTCTCAATAAACTCAGTTACTTTGTCGATTACACCGGGTACCATTTCCACGACGCGATCCACCGTATTGACCGGAGGAGGCGCGATGGGCAGTATTTTCACACTGTCTCCCTTGACCACGATAAAGCCAACCGGAGAGATACGGACGCCTGCGCCGCCTCCGCCGCCAAAGGAATTGTCGGCATCCGGTTTCTGATTCTTTCCGGTAAAATCAGAGCCGCCGGAGGCAAATCCAAAGGACAGCGTGGAAATCGGAATCAGCGTGATCCCCTCCGCTGTTTGGATCGGCTGTCCTACGATGGTATTGACGTCCACCATTTCCTTAATCTTTTGCAGTGTAGTGGACATCAGATCGCCAATGGGATGACTTTTCTCAGACATAATAGTCCTGTCCTTTCTTTTGCGTTTTTTCAGTTGCCTTTTACCCTGGCCTTTGCATCAGCACTTGTTCCGGCTTTCCATTTTTGATAAACCGGAAATCCTCTGCGGAGCACCTGTATGAAAATCAAAATGGCACTGCCGACCCGCAGAGAAATCTTTGCCCGCACAAAAACAGTCGGAACCCGTTGATTGAACTCCACGGCGGTTTCAATCTGCCTTGTTCGAATAGTAAAATGATTCTCCAATATGGGGAAAATCATACCAACGGCCGCATTCACCGCGCCAAAGCCTACCGCGGCTTCAGCGGGGTCGTCCGCACCCCAGACAACCCTCATATACAGCAGATCAACCCGAATGGTTCGTTTCAAATCACCCAGAACATCAATGGCAAGCGGCAGAAGCTCCCGAAACAGCGACAGGGTTCCGCCTCTTTCCGACTTGTTCTTTGTCTGCTCATCCTTTTTTGATTGTTTCTTCTTTGACTGTTCCTTCTTCTCTTTGGGAGGATACACATAAAAACTGAAAAATCCCCATTTCAGCCGGACAGAAAGCTCATCCTGACCATAAATGACAATGCCTCTGATTCTGCTCCACAGTAAAAGCACAAGCAGACAAAGGACACCAGCAAGCACAATCCAACCGGTCATGTGCCTTCCTCTGGATGTTCCGTCTCTCCGTCCGCAGCCTCAACAGGCAGCTCGTGCTGCCGCTGAGCAACCTGCTGCATCATGTCCAGAGTGTTTTGCATATCCAGGGTGAGCTGAACTCCCTCCGCCGAACCGTTTGGCAGCTCGGGCAAATCCTCAAGGCTATCCAGGCAAAAGGTACGCAGGAACGCCTTGGTGGTCTGATAGAGAATCGGTCTGCCCGGAACCGCCAGTCTTCCCGCCTCTTCAATCAGCTCCCGTTCCAATAACAGACCAACGGTGTATGCGCTGTCCACGCCCCGCACTTGATCCACGTAGGCACGGGTAGTGGGTTGAAAATAGGCGATTACCGCGAGAACCTCCAGCGCCGGTTGAGACAGCTTCGGCGGTTTTCTGCGCTCAAAGGTTTTACGCACCAGCTCCGCATATTCTGGCGCAGAGGCTATCTGATAACTGCTGTCCATTTTCAGAATCCGGATACCGCGCCGCTCATAGCTGTAATAATCCGCAAGCCGCTGACAAACGGAATCCACTGTTTTTCGGTTCGCTTCCAGGGTCAGACAGAGACGCTCGACCCCGACCGGCTCCCCTGCGGCAAACAGGATGCTTTCAATGGCGGCCTCCATGTCCTTTAATTCCAACGGCAGTTTCCTCCCATATGATCAACCTGAGTCTATACGGCTCAACCCTGTGAGACAATGAAAATCACCCAAATGATTCCTTTATTTGTGCTATTCTAGGTCCATGTTTTGCTGTAAAGTATTTTTCCTGTTCACCTTTTCTTGCCTGACGCAAAACCGCCCATACCCGATCACTTGACATTATTCGGCGGAGAAATGGATTTCTTCCCCTTCCCCGGTCAGGGAAACGGTACATTCACTTTCGTCACCGGCCAGCCAGATTCTCCGCGCCTTGCACAGCTCCAGCACGGCAAGGAAGGTGGCAATAATTTCCGAGCGGCTTCCGCTGCCGAAAAACAACCTTCGAAACCGGGTCATCCCCCATTGCTTCATACGATTGATGAGCTCATCAACCTTAGAGGATACAGGATACTGCTCCTTGCCCACGATCCTCTGAAACACCTGAGTTGGAGGGAGCAGCTTCACCTCGGAACGCTCCAGCAGGGAAAACAGACTTTTCCTTAAATCGTCCGGCGCGTGCATATAGCGGTATGATTTCTCCGCTGAAATCAGCTCCGGCGGCTTGGTGATGTAATCCCGCCCAATCTCAAAGCGGCGCTCAAGCACCGGAAGAACCGACTTTACCTTGATGTAATTTTCGTTGCGCTGGTGTTCCTCAAGAGTCGCAATCAGCTGTTCCATTTCCGAGAGCGCTTCCTCATCATGGATGGAAAGCAGCATCCGCGTTTTAATGTATACCAGATGTGCCGCCATGGAGACAAATTCACTGGCTACTTCCAGATTCATGCTGCCGCGTTTGTCCATCCAGTCCATATATTGAGCCAGGATCAGAGAAATAGAGATATCCTTGATTTCCATCTTATTTTTACTCAACAGATGCAAAATGAGATCCAGCGGCCCGTTAAAATCTCCCTGACCCGATTCCGCACTGTTATTCTTCACAACACCCTCAAGGTGAAAAACAGGCCTGTCCAATCCATCACCCCGTCCGCATGTTAATTGAAATAGTACTGAATGATATCATAGGGAAATCCGCTGAGGGTGCATACAATGCGCATTGCCTCCGCCCTCAGAACCGTCAGAGGGCCGGTGAACACTCCAAACCAGACCAGCGCAACCAAAATCAGCATTCCATACCGCTCCAGCCGCAAAATCTGATAACAGATGCGGTCGGGCAGAAAAGCCAACACCACCTTCGAGCCGTCCAGCGGCGGCAGCGGAATCAGGTTGAACACGCCCAGACCCACGCTGAGCACCGCGGTGTAGAGCAGCATCAAATATACATATCCCCAAACCGTCCCTGTCGGCTGAAGCCACATCAGCAGCCGCGACAGCAGAAGCACTGCCCACGCCAGCACAAAGTTCGATGCCGGACCCGCCAGTGATGTAATTGCCATATCACGCTTGGGATGCTTAAAATATGTCATGTTGATCGGCACCGGCTTCGCCCAGCCGACCTGAACCGTCACCAGCATCAACAGGCCAAACAGGTCAATGTGCCGAAGGGGATTGAGAGACAGCCTCCCCATCTGCTTTGCTGTCGGATCTCCGAGGCACTTGGCGGCAAGCCCGTGGCACAGCTCGTGAACCGTAATACAAAACAGAGCGCTGAACGCGTAGAAGCCATAAAAGATCAGTTTTGACCAGTTCATCTGGTTGAGAAAATCGGACACGACGGCGTTCTCCCTCCTATTTCATCCATCATACGTCAACTGGCCAGATTTTGCAAGCGAACCGCTGATGAAATTGCGGCGGGCAAAACAGCGAAACGAGTGTGAATCGTTAAAAAACCGCTTATACTCCATGTATCTTTCAAACAGCGGAGCATCTGCCGCATAGTCAGCCGGAGATGGAGGAATCGCGGCTGTCCAGAGCCACCTAAGACCGCGATTTTTTCTTTGTCGCCTTCACAGCATCAGTGGCCAAAAATCAGCGTCAATAATTCCCGCTGCCCGTCGCCCTTTTCGGCAGAAAAGGGCAGTACGGGAATCGAGTCATCCAGTTCCAGAGTCTCGCGAATCCGGAACAGATTGGACTGTATCTCGCTTTTTTTCAGCTTGTCCAGCTTATTGGCCACCACGGCAAAGGGTTTTTCGCATGACTTAAACCACTCTGCCATGATACGGTCGTCCGCCGATGGCTGATGTCTGGCATCGACAATCTGAATCCCCACCGTCATCAGCGAGGTATCGGCGAACCAGACCTCAATCAGCTTTCCCCATCGCTCTTTTTCCGACTTGGACACCTTGGCATATCCATAACCGGGCAAATCGACGAGGTACATCTGCCTGTCAATCAAAAAATAATTAATATGGGTGGTCTTTCCCGGCGCTGAACCGACACGGGCAAAATTTTTGCGGTTCAGCAGCCGGTTGATCACCGAAGATTTTCCCACATTGGACCTTCCCGCAAAGACCACCTGAGGCAAACCGTCCCGGGGAAAGTCCGTCTCCTTTGCCGCGGAACGGACAAATTCCGCCTGATTGAGATTGATCGCCATAGTGAACTCCTTTATTGTTTCAGGTTCAACCCTGGAGCGCTTCTTCCGTCCCCGAACAGTCCTGAAAGCATCGCTTCCTCCTGTACCATCGGTTTCATGTCAAGGGCGTTGGCCAGCACATGATCCGCCGTTTCTGCGGTGATAAACTGAAGTGCGGCCCGCACCGTCTGGTCGATTTCTTCCAGATCCTTTTCATTTTCCTTAGGGATAATGACCGTCTTAATACCGTTGCGCAAGGCCGCCATGGTCTTTTCCTTCAGCCCACCGATGGGCAGCACCCGTCCCCGGAGGGAAACCTCACCGGTCATGGCAATGTTGGGCCTGACTGGTGTATCGGTCAAGGCAGAAACAATCGCGGTGACAATGGTCACACCGGCGGAGGGACCATCCTTGGGTACCGCGCCCTCGGGGAAGTGAACATGGATATCCTTTTCCTTATAAAAGCTCCCGTCAACGCCCAGCTGCGCCGCCCGGCTGCGGATAAAGGAAATGGCGGCGTGAGCCGATTCCTTCATCACATCTCCCAGATTGCCCGTCAGCTCTATCTTGCCGGTTCCCGGTACGACATTAACCTCAACCTCCAGCAGCTCACCACCCACCGAGGTCCAGGCCAGACCGTTGACTACGCCGATCTGCGGCGTATGGATTGCCTTCTCCGGCTGATAACGGCGCACGCCGAGGTACGCCTTCACCTGGTCTCCGTTCACAGAGACTGACTTGACCTTATCTGTCACAATATGCATGGCGGCCTTGCGGCAGATCGCGGCCAGCCTGCGCTCCAGAACACGGACACCCGATTCCCGGGTATATCCGGAAATGGTCTCCCGTATGGCGCTGTCAGTCAGCTTCAACTGCGCCTTGCTCAATCCATGCCGCTTCATCTCCTTGGGCAGGAGATACTTTTTTGCAATCTGCAATTTTTCCTCGTCGGTATAGCTGGTCAACTCAATGACCTCCATACGGTCCAGCAGCGGCCGCGGTATGGTTTCGGTGGTATTGGCTGTGGTAATGAATACGACCTCGGACAGATCATAGGGCATCTCGAGATAATTGTCCCGGAAGGTGGCGTTCTGCTCGGCATCCAGCACCTCCAGCAGCGCAGAGGCAGGATCACCTCGATGGTCTGAGCCAACCTTGTCAATTTCATCCAGCAGAAGCAGCGGATTGCTGCTTCCCGCCTGACGAAGCGCTGTGATAATCCGCCCCGGCATCGCGCCCACGTAAGTCTTCCGGTGCCCCCGGATCTCAGCCTCGTCATGAACTCCACCCAGGGAAATACGGGCAAAGTTGCGCCCCATGGCCGTAGCCATGGACTTTGCGACAGAGGTCTTTCCCACGCCAGGCGGCCCCACCAGGCACAGAATCTGACCCTTAAGCTCAGGGGCAAGCTGCTTCACCGCGATAAATTCCAGGATTCTCTCTTTAACCTTCTCCATTCCGAAATGATCCGCGTCAAGGGTCTTTCCGGCAACAGAAACGCTGTTGCGCTCCTTGGTTTTTTTATTCCAGGGCAGTTCCAGACAGGTATCCAAATAATTACGCAGCACAGTGGACTCTGACGTGCCGAAAGGCTGCTTCTCCAGATGTCCCAGCTCCTTGAGCAGCTTTTCTTCCACCTCGCCGGGTAGTTTTGCCTCTTTGATCTTTGCGCGGTATTCAGAAATTTCCTCGTCGCCAAATTCTCCCTCGCCCAGCTCTCTCTGAATCACCTTAAGCTGCTCCCTGAGAAAATAATCTTTTTGCCCCTGTGTCAGTCGGTCACGGACCTTCAACTGCAGGTCGCTCTCCATCTCCAGGATTTCCGTCTCCCGATGGAGAATTTGAAACAGCTTCTGCAACCGCTGCACCGGGCGCAGCTCCTCCAGAATGGCCTGCTTATCTTCTGTGCGCATAGGGATATTCTGGGCAATATAATCAGCAATATAACCGGGTTCGTCACTTGCGAGAACGCTGATAAAAATTTCCGGCGTCATGCGCGGCGCCAATTCCGTATAGTGTTCAAATAAATTATATGTCTGGCGAATCAGCGCCTCAGTACGCGCCGTATTCTTCCCTTTTTTCTCATCCTCAATGCTCTCAACGGCGGCCAGCAAATGCGGCGACAGCTGCGTGAGCTCGTGCAGGCGTCCCCTGGAAACCCCCTCGACCATCACTCTCACCGTGTTACTGGGGAGCCTTAAAATCTGACGGACATTAGAAATCGTTCCGACAGAAAACAGGTCTGAAAAGGCCGGCTCTTCCACCGATAAATCCTTCTGCGCAACCAAAAAAACAGGCTGACCGGCGGACATGGCATAATCAAGTGCTTTGATGGAGACGTCACGGCTCACATCAAAATGAATCAACATATTCGGAAAAACCGTCAGCCCACGCAGTGCCAGCGCGGGCATTACAACGGCTTGAACCGGTTCCAGCATCATTTGTATTCACTTCCCTTCGGAAAAAAGGGCGGAGGCAACCCCCCACCCCTTTGTTAACAGCTCATTGTTCCTACTTAAACGCTGCGGCAGCCACTACAAGCTTGCCGTGCAGCCAGAGAACCACAAACGGTCCACTCATCAATTTCCCCAGTCCGAGGCCAAAATAACCGGCGTCCACATGGTATTTCCTTCATACTGCCGCGGACAGGCAAACCAGCTGTCCTTGTTGAACGGATGTCAGGATACGTTACCACGCTTGGAAACGCCGTTCTTCTCCTCTACCAACGCGGAGGCTCCCAGCCGGGCACGGGGCTTGCGGTTCTGGTCACGAAGAATCTGAGGCTCCGCGTGTTCTGCAATGGCGTCACGATCAATGGTCACTCCGGCAATGGTGTTGTCGGACGGAACGTCATACATGATTTTTGTCATGGTCTCTTCCAGCACGGCACGCAGCCCGCGGGCTCCGATCCCCCGCTGTACCGCCTCGTCGGCGGCGGCTTGCAGCGCCTCCGGAGTAAACTCCAGTGTTACATCATCATATTCCAACAGCTTCTGATATTGCTTGACCAGCGCATTTTTGGGTTCGGTCAGAATACGCACCAGCTGATCCCGATCCAGCGCCTTTAGTGCCGTAAGCACCGGCAGGCGGCCGACCAGTTCCGGAATAATACCGTATTTCAGAAGGTCATGGGGCTGCACCTCATGAAACAGGTCAATCTGCTCCCGCTCCTGCTTTGTCTTAATTTCCGCGCCGAAGCCGATGGTTTTTTTGTTCAAACGACCTTCAATAATTTTGTCAATCCCGTCAAAGGCACCGCCGCAGATAAATAAAATATTTTTAGTATTAATCTGGATAAATTCCTGATGGGGATGCTTTCGTCCGCCCTGAGGAGGAACATTGGCAACCGTACCCTCAAAAATTTTCAGCAGCGCCTGTTGGACACCCTCGCCGGAAACATCGCGGGTGATAGAGGTATTTTCGCTTTTTCTCGCGATTTTATCAATCTCATCTACATAAATAATGCCGCGCTCAGCTAGCTCCACATCATAATCGGCAGCCTGAACCAAGCGGAGAAGAATATTCTCCACATCATCACCCACGTAGCCAGCCTCGGTAAGCGTGGTCGCGTCGGCAATGGCGAACGGAACCTTCAGAATACGAGCCAGTGTCTGTGCGAACAGGGTCTTTCCGCTTCCGGTGGGGCCAAGCAGCAGAATATTGCTTTTTTGCAGCTCCACGTCGGTTCCGCCGCCATAGTAAATCCGTTTATAATGATTATATACCGCTACGGACAGCGTCACCTTCGCGGCTTCCTGCCCGATAATATACTGATCCAAAATCTCACGAATCTCATGGGGTACCGGGATAACGTCAGGCATCTCAAGTTCTTCCACTTCATCCGTCTCGAAATTATCGTTCAGGATAGACATGCAGAGTTGAACACACTCGTTGCAAATATAGGCGCCTGGCCCCGCAATGATCCGCGGAACCTGATCCTGGTGCTTTCCGCAGAAGGAACAACGCACCTGCTTGCGTTCTTCATTTTTTGCCATAGTCATACCTCTTTGTGGGCGTCCCGAAGGGACGTTGGTGATGCCCGGAGCTCTCCCGGACACGGAATAACACGTCAAGGGAGCGGGAAACTCCCGCCCCCCATGCGTCAGCGTTTATAAATAACCTTGTCGATCAGCCCGTATGCGCACGCTTCCTCAGCGGACATGAAATTATCCCGCTCACAGTCGGCTTCCACAACCTCCACTGGTTTGCCGGTGTTGGCCGCTAACACCTCGTTGAGTTTCTTTTTCATGACTTCCATACGCTTAGCCTGAATAAAGATATCGGTTGCCTGGCCTTTTGCGCCGCCGGAAGGCTGGTGGATCATAATTTCGGCATTGGGCAGAGCAAGGCGCTTTCCCTTTGCGCCGGAGGAGAGAAGAAACGCGCCCATGCTGGCTGCCATACCCACGCAAATGGTGGAAACATCCGGTTTAATGTACTGCATCGTGTCATAAATTGCCATACCGTCGGTTACGGAGCCACCGGGGCTGTTGATATAAAACTGAATGTCTTTATCCGGATCCTGCGCCTCCAGATAGAGCAGCTGGGCAACCACAAGCGCCGCCGTCGTCGCGTTGACCTCCTCGCCCAAAAATACAATGCGGTCATTTAAGAGACGGGAAAAAATATCGTAGGAGCGCTCTCCGCGATTGGTCTGTTCTACTACATAGGGAACTAAGCTCATGATTAAGATTCCTCCTCATTTCCGATACACGGCTGCCTGCAGAGAGCCGTGAACAAACAGTATATCCACCCTGAAACGGAATGATTCCGTGGTCTATGTGATAAATAATGATTTTAATCATCGATTGGCATTATTTATCGTATTTACTGTCCCCGGAACAGAATTTAGTGTGACAGGCTCAGGCGTTTTCTTCTTCGGACACGGCTTCCTCAGGCTTCGCCTCGCTGATGACGGCGTGGGTTTTGACAAGATCGGCAGCCTTGCGCATACCGATATCCTTACGGAGATCATCCACAGTCACAGCGGCCCTGACTTCCTCCGCCTCCAGCTGATACTGCTTCGCCAGCTTTTCAATCTCGGCGGTAACGTCCTCTTCGGTCACTTCAATTTGCTCCGCATCGACAACGGCAGACAGCGCAAGCTCAGACAGCACCTGACGTCTGGCACCCTCCCTGGCCTGCTCCTTCAAGGTCTCAACGTTCATACCGGTCATGCTCAGGAACTGCTCAAAGGCCATTCCCTGACTTTGGATCCGCATGGCATAATCCTCAACCATACGCTCGGTCTGATAATCCACCATGCTTTCCGGCAGATCAACCTCAAGATGTTCAATGAGCTGATCCGTCAGCGCTTCTCCGAACGCGCGCTCAACGTCCTGCTCACGGCGGGCGCGAACCTTTTCGCTCAGGCTCGCCTTCAGCTCCTCCAGCGTATCAAACTCGGAAACATCCTTGGCAAACTCATCATCCAGCTCAGGAGCCACATGCTCCTTCACCTCAGTCACCTTAACTGTAAACACAACCGGCTGTCCCGCCAGCTCTTCCACCTGATATTCCTTCGGGAAGGTCAGCTCAATGTCGCGCTCATCCCCAGCCTTCATGCCAACGACGCCTTCCTCAAAGCCAGGGATAAAGCTGCCGGAGCCAAGCTCCAGACTGTGCCCCTGAGACGTGCCGCCCTCGAAAGGAACGCCGTCCTTCTTACCCTCGAAATCAATGGTGACGGTATCGCCCGTCTTGGCCTCACGGTCAACGGAAACCAGACGGGTCGCCTGCTCGATTAATGGCTTGAGCTCTTTTTCCACGTCCTCATCGGCCACGGTAATCTCACCCTTAACGGCGGACAGGCCTTTATAATTAGAAATAGTAACCTCAGGGCGAACGGTAACGGCAACCTTAAATACGAAACCGGCTTCATCAACGCTGGAAATTTCCACCTTAGGATGGGCGACAACCTCCAGCTTCTCCTGCTCCACCGCCTGAGCGTATGCCTTAGGATACAACGCCTCAATGGCATCCTCGTGGAAAATGCCGTTTCCATACATGGTCTCGATGATCTTGCGGGGTGCCTTGCCCTTGCGGAAACCGGGTACATTCAGCTTATTACGGTTACTTTTATAAACCTTCTCAACCGCGTCGGCCCACTCCTGGCCGTTTACTTCAATCACCAGCTCGACCTGGCTCTTTTCCTGTTTCTCAACGCTTTTGACATTCATTCTGTATGTTCCTCCTAAAATAAATCAAGTCATTCTATCAGAAATTTATGAATATTTAAAGTCTTTTTTGCAATCAATCCAAGATTTTTTTGGGTACAAACCCCAAATAATCTGCCGCGACCAACCGGTAGTCCACACCGTCGCGGATACCTTCTACCGCCAGACGGTGGCTCGGCCCGTGCAGATGTCCGTAATAACACGCCTTCACGCCGTACTGCGCCAAAAGACTCATAATTTCCTGACAGGTATAGCCATGATAACAGGGCGGATAGTGAAGAAAACACAGTTTTTCCCGCGAACCTGCCGCTTTCAGCGAGAGCTCCAGACGGATGAGCTCGCGGCGGAACACTTTTGCGGACTGCGCCGCCGCGTCCTCTTCAAAAAACCATCCCCGGGTACCGCACAGTGCGGTTTCCCCATAGCTGTAACAGTTATTGTGCAGAATGTTCAGCGTCGTAAAACCGTTCTCCAGAAAAAAACGCTCCATCTTTCCTGCCGTCGTCCACCAATAGTCATGATTCCCCTTGAGAAGCAGCTTGCATTTCCCCGGCAGGGCATCCAGAAACGCAAAATCAGCTCTGGCCTGCTCCAGGTTCATCCCCCAGGAGAGGTCGCCGCACAACACCACCGTATCTTCGTCTTTTACCCCGGAAAACCCCGCCCTCAGCTTTTCCACATAATTCTCCCACGCGCCGCCGAATACATCCATCGGCTTTTTCACCGTGAGCGACAAGTGGGTATCGCCAATGGCATACAGTGCCATAAAACACCTCGCTACTTCAGCATTTCCAGAACCTTGTCCACCATATGTTCCTTTTCAACCGTCTGGCTGAACCGTACCTTCTGATCCTTCAGCAAAGCAAGGGGTGCGGGTACAGCCACCCCGGTCAGCTCGGAAAGCTGATCAAGAATCTCTGTGCCGGGCCTGAGTTCGGTTACACCCAGGGCGCTCAGTACATTGTCGCAGAATTTAAAGGGACTGGCGGTGGAAATCACCACCGTGGGTGTCGTGTCCCCGGTCTTGGCGCGGTATTGCTCCAGAACGTCAAAGGCAACGGCAGTATGAGGATCAATCAGGTAGTGGTGCTCTTTCCACAGTTTCGCGATAACCTTCTGTGTCTGCGCGTCGTCACAGAAGCCCGCGTAAAAGTGCTGATCCAGCTTGCGCTTGACGGCGGAGCTGACCTCGTATTTCCCCTCTTTACCCAGGGCATTCATATAGCCCCGAATCTCTTCGTCTCCCCCTTCTGAAAATTCGGCCAGCAAACGCTCCAGATTACTGGAGATCAAAATATCCATAGAGGGGGACATGGTGTTATAAAATGTGCGGTTGCGATCATAGACACCGGTTTTCAGAAAATCCGTGAGCACGTTGTTGCTGTTGGAGGCACAGATCAGGCGGCGAATTGGCACGCCCATGCGCTTTGCGTAGTACGCGGCAAGAATGTTGCCGAAATTGCCGGTGGGGACGCAAACATTGATGGAAGCGCCTTCCTCCACGACCCCATCCCGCAGCAGATCGCAGTAGGCCGAGACATAATACACGATCTGCGGCAGCACCCGTCCCCAGTTGATGGAATTCGCGGAGGAAAAAAAGAATCCCCGGCCGGCCAGCTCGTCGTTCAGGCTTACATCGGAGAAGAGTGCTTTTACGCCGGTCTGCGCGTCGTCAAAGTTACCGCAGACGGAACAAACTCCGACGTTTCCCCCTTCCTGGGTAACCATCTGAAGCTTCTGAATATCGGAGACGCCGTCCTTTGGATAAAAGACGAGGATACGGGTTTTGTCCACATCCCGAAATCCCTCCAGTGCCGCCTTGCCAGTATCTCCCGAGGTAGCCACCAGAATACACACCGTCTTCTCCTCCGCGGTTTTCTGGAGGGCGGCTGCCAGCAGATGAGGAAGCATTTGCAGCGCCATATCCTTAAAGGCACAGGTCGGTCCGTGCCACAGCTCCAGACAATAGGTGGTGTCATCCACCTTGTGCACGGGAGCCACCTGCTTATGATCAAACTTTTCGCCGCCATAGGCCGCGACGGCATAGCTGGTCAGCTCGGCGGCGGTAAAATCATCCAAAAAGGAATTCATCACATAAACCGCCCGCTGCTGATACGACATATCTTTCATGGTGACAAACGCTTTTTTAGCCAGATTTGGAATCACTTCGGGCGTCAACAGCCCTCCATCAGAGGCCAAACCTCTCGCAATCGCATCCGCCGCCTGCAGCTTGTTGTTTTTATTTCTTGTGCTTACATAGTACATACGTCGCTCACTACCCTTAACAAGTTAGAATAAAAAATATTGTCCAGCAGGGCTTCCGAATAACCCCGGCGCAGCAGCATTTCCCTCAGGCATTCCATATCCCTGATATCACGGAAGCTCCGCGGCAGTGTCTCGCATCCGTCGAAATCCGCGCCGATGGCAAGGTTACGCTCCCCGCCCAGAGACAGGATATGCTCTGCATGGTCAATGACGTCCTCCAAACCCGGATGCTCTCCCACAAACCCCGCATAGAGATTCAGCCCAATCACGCCATTGCAACTTATTATGGCAGTAATTTGTTCATTGGTCAAGTTTCTCCGATGAAAAAAAACGCTTTTTGCATTAGAATGGCTGGCAACAAAGGGTTTTTCAGTTATTTCTTCCAAATCAAAGAAGCCCGCCTCAGACAAATGAGAGACGTCCACTAAGATGCCCAGCCGTGCCATCTCCCGCACAAATTCTTTTCCCAGAGGAGAAAGTCCCCGCTCCGGTTCGTCGGCGCAGGAACCGGACAGTGCGTTTGCGTGATTCCAGGTCAGGTTAATCGCCCGCACCCCCATGGCATGGGCGGCGGGCAGCAAATCAGGATCACAGCGGAGCAATTCTCCGCCCTCCACCGACAGCAGCGCCGCCATTTTTCCCCGCGACCAGGCATCCGTAATCTGTTCCCCCGTGCGGCATTGGACCATTCGCTCCCGATTCCGTTCCATCTCATCCAAGAAAAAGCTGTACTGCCTGCAAACCTGCTCCCATCCTCCGCCATTGGCAAAGATCGCAAACATTTGGCAGTATGTACCCAACTGTTCCGCCCGATTCAGGTCAATATGGCCTGTGTTGCAAAGCAGCCCCTCTCTCTGCTCCATGCAGCGCGACAGGGTGTCACAGTGCCCGTCAAATAATACCATAAGCGCCCTCCTAAAATGCGTTTTCAATATAATGAATACGCGGCGCGGTGGTATTTATGCCGTAAGGCGCATATAGTTCCGCCACATCAAACCGTGGCTGGAGCTCGGTGGGATACAGCGACAGATAATACTCCGCGGTCAGGCGCAGTTTTTCCTGCTTCCTTCGATCCACAAAGGCGCGGGCCGGCGCAAACCGGTCGCTTTTCCGCAGCTTTACTTCTATAAAAATAAGAAAAGACTGATCCTCCGCGATGAGATCAATCTCTCCAAAGCGGCAGGAAAAATTGGAGAAGGCGATCCGATAGCCCCGGCGGCGCAGATCCTCCGCCACCCGGTCCTCACCCCAGCGCCCCAGAAGCCTTGCGTCTCCCGTCATAAATTCTTGAGAAACGTCCTGCGGTGAAGCGGACAAGGCCCAAGCCTGCGCAGCGCTTCAAAATGCTGTGGAGTGCCGTAGCCCTTGTGCTTTGCAAAGCCATAGCCCGGATACCGGCTGTCCATCTCCACCATAAAGCGGTCACGGGACACCTTTGCCAAAATGGAGGCTGCGGCGATATTGGCGCTTTTGGAATCGCCCTCGACCACCAGCGCGTGGGGGCATTCAATTCCTTGATCCCGATTTCCGTCAATGAGCGCCAAATCAGGGCGAATGGAAAGCTGTTTGACGGCTAAATCCATCGCTTTCAGCCGCGCCCGCAGAATATCTGTTTCATCAATTTCGGTTTCATCAATGGACACAATCGCGTAGGCCTCCGCCGCCTCGCAGATCACCGAAAACAAGGTCTCCCGCTTCTTTGGGCTTACTTTTTTAGAATCGTTGAGTCCTTTGATTTCCAGCTCAAAGGGCAGAATCACCGCGGCGGCGTAGACCGGCCCCGCCAGCGGGCCCGCCCCCGCCTCGTCCGTACCGCAGATGATGGAATACCCCTGTGTGCGGTACTCCTGTTCAATATCCCAAAGTTTCATCCCAGTTCCTCCGGTGCTTCCAATGTGACACGCCCGAGCTTTCCGCCGCGGAACTCGTCCAGCAGAACCTTTGACATCCGTTCCACATCCGGTTTCCCGCCCGCGATCAAAAAACCACGTTTTTTCGCGGCGGCCTCCACCAATTCCCAGCCCTCCGCTCCGGCGGGTAGTTCAATTTTATAACGCTCCTGAAGGGCTTCCGGATAACGTTCCGCCAAGAAAGCCATCAAATGGTGGGAAAGAGTCTCCAGATCCATCACCTCCGCCTTCACCGCGCCGGTGAAGGCCAGGTAAAGCCCCGTTTTCTGATCCTCGAATTTCGGCCAGAGGATTCCAGGCGTGTCCAGCAGATCGAGTCCGCTGTCTACCGCCACCCACTGCTTTCCCCGCGTGACGCCCGGCTTATCCCCCGCCTTGGCTGACTTCCGTTTTGCCACCTGATTAATAAAGGTGGATTTCCCGACATTGGGCACACCCACCACCATGGCCCGCACCGGGCGCCCTACCTGCCCCTTTGCCCGCCACGCCTCAATCTTATCCCGCAGCGCTTCCTTGACGGCGGAGGAAAACTGATTAACGCCTCTTCCGGTTTTAGCGTCGGTTTCCACCACGGCAAATCCCATTGATTTGAAATGAGCCGTCCATCGCCTGTTCATCACAGGATCGGACTGATCCGCCCGGTTGAGGATGATCAGTCTCGGTTTCCCTCCCGCCAGTGCGTCAATGTCTGGATTTCGGCTGGAAATCGGGATTCGGGCATCAATAACCTCAGCGACGATGTCCACATGCTTCAAATCGGTTTCCATCTGCCGCCTGGTTTTGGTCATGTGTCCGGGATACCACTGAATATTCATATCATTACACCACCTAATGTATCGTTGCGGCTGTTTTCTCCCGGTAATACACAAAAAGGAGCGCCGAGGCGCTCCTTTCAGATGCTTGATTAAAGCTTTTCCTTGACCTTCGCGCTCTTACCCACACGGTCACGCAGATAGTAGAGCTTCGCGCGGCGAACCTTGCCCTTGCGGACAAGCTCAATCTTCTCGATGATAGGCGCGTGGAGAGGAAAAACCTTCTCTACACCAACGCCGTAGGAGACGCGGCGAACGGTGATGGACTGCTCGATGCCGCCATGCTTCTTAGCAATTACGGTACCCTCAAAGGTCTGGATACGTTCGCGGTTGCCTTCCTTCACCTTGATATGAACGCGCACGGTGTCGCCGACATTTGCGGCGGGAACCTCGGTCTTCATATTCTTCGCGGTAAACTGCTCCATTAAATTCATTGCTGTTTCCTCCAGTATGATAGGCGTTCATGCGTGTCCGATTGCTCGCCGCAGAGGATCACCCGTTATATAGACTGAGATATGTTACCACAATTCTCTAAAGAACGCAAGGATTTTTTTCATTTTGCCGTATCACTTCCATCAGGAGCCAGGATGAAGTCGCAAGCAATGTCGGATTTAAGTAATGAAAAAACAACAGCGCCCCGCAGCACAAAAGAACAGCTGAAATCACAACAGAGGTCCAAAACAATGCCGCGCGGGCAGACTCCGGCGATGCCAGCATCGCTACTGTTAAGTAGAGGCACCTTCCACCATCCAGAAGCCTGATCGGCAGGAGGTTAAACACTCCCATCGACAGGGAAACTCCAGCAAACAGAAAACACCTCATGCTTCCGCCTACCGCCGCCGCCAAAAGGCTTGCGGCGGGTCCCGCCAGCGTTGCCAAAAGCTCTCCTCCGTAAGAGAGCGGAAAAACGGGATCCAGGCCCATTTCCCCACCCACGGCGGTAAACCGCAGCCAGCGAACCCGCCCGCCCGCCATCCAGATTCCAATGAAATGTCCCATTTCATGTAGCAGGCAGGCCAGTATGCCCGGCCAGAACAGAGACTCATCCCAGTAAAGCATCACCGCCGCAAGCAGCAAACATCCTGGTGATACAGATATGTTAGGAAATATCGATTGTTTCATATCTTTCATTTTTTACGACAGATTTACATAATAAATGGAATTGAGATAAATTCCGTCCTTTTTCACCTCAAAATGCAGATGAGGTCCGGTGGAATCTCCCGTAGAACCAACCTCGGCGATTTTCTGTCCTGCCGTGACGGTCTCTCCTTGCGTTACGTCAAGCTCACTGCAGTGACAATAGAAGGTTTTGACGTTGTTGGCATGATCCAACTGAACATATAAACCATACTCACTGCTCTCACCCACATACTCCACAACTCCATCGGCAAAGGCTTCAATAGTGGTGCCGGTATCAGCGGCGATATCTGTTCCGAAATGGAAACGGTACACCCCGCTGACCGGATGTGTACGATAGCCAAACGTGGAACTGACCGTTCCGTTTACAGGGGTCACCGTATTGCTCAATCCGAGATTGTAATACTGCATGCTGACATTGGGAGGCAGCGCCTCTCCTGCGTCGTCATAGGTCTGTGCAACCGCCTGCACCACGTCCTGAGATTGCTGTGCATCCGCCGTGTCTGCCGCTTGCGTCTGTGTTTCTGCTGTCTGTGTCTGGGACGCGGTATAAGGCAGGCTCAGCTGCGTTTCAAACGTTTCCGAGTTGTTCTCCGCACTTAGAGTCTGCTTTGCGGCCTGATAAGCGGCGGAACCGCTGTCCGGCACTTCCGCAGACACGGTCGCATCATCCGCGCCACCGAACACCGTAACCACCAGATGTTCAAATGCATTCCATACCGACTGATTCTCAAACACCGAGCTGCCCAGGGAAGAAAACGCGTCTACCTCTTCCTGCACAGAGAGCAGCCTGTTCGTGTCCGCTGTCTCCCCGCTCCAGCCCATGGGGAACAACCCCCTGCCGATGATCGTCGCGGCAAATAAAATTACACATACTCCCAGCTGTCCCAACCGCCGCCGCTCCCTGCGCTGCACATATGTCGTTCGCATGTTCACACCTCCAACAGATAGCCTATCTTATTCAAACCTGGAAACGGTTATTCATTTTTTGTAATCTTTTTGTTTCTTTTTCCAGGGCATTGTGCTATGATTATCATGAATTAAAAAGAAAAATGATTACGGGAGTGATTGGTGATGGCTAACTTACCTTCCGATGTGCTTGCACTGGGAACCCGGCGCAATGTCATGCGGGAAATTTTTGAATATGGAAAGCTGCTGGCGCAAAAAGTGGGCGCTGAAAACGTATTTGACTACTCTCTGGGAAATCCCAGCGTTGCGCCTCCCGCTTCGGTCAACCAAACGATTCGGGATGTGTTAGACGGCGCCGAGGGCGACTCCATTCATGCCTATACCAGCGCCCAGGGCGATCTGCCGAACCGTGAGCTGCTGTCCGCCTCCCTGAACCGCCGCTTTGGCGAGAACTCCACAGCGGACGACCTCTATTTCACCATGGGCGCGGCCGCCGCGCTCACCTGCTGCTTCCATGCGCTGACCTGTCCCGGTGACGAGTATGTCATCCCAGCCCCCTATTTTACCGAATATCAGGTGTTCATTGCCGGAGCGGGAGGCAAGGTGGTGGAGTCCAAACCCGACCCGAAGACCTTTCAGCCGGATCTTGTTTCTTTTGAAGCCGCCTTTTCTCCTCAAACCAAGGGTGTTGTCATCAATTCCCCCAACAATCCCTCCGGCGTGGTGTATTCCAAAGAAACCCTCGCACAACTTACGGACATTATGCGCCAAAAAGCGGCGGAATATGGACACCCCATCTATCTGATCTCCGATGAGCCTTACCGTGAAATTGTCTTTGACGGCTTTTCCGTGCCATGGCTGCCCGCGTTTTACGACAATACGCTGGTGTGCTATTCCTACAGCAAAAGCCTCTCATTGCCCGGTGAGCGCATCGGCTACGTGTTTGTCTCCCCCAAAATGGAGGACAACCGTCTCATCTACGCTGCCGTCTGCGGCGCGGGACGAAAGCTCGGCTATGTCAACGCCCCCGCCCTGTTTCAGCGGGTGGCGGCCCTCTGCGACGGCCAGACGGCAGACATCGCGGTGTATCAGGAAAACCGCAATCTGCTGTACTCCAGCCTGACACAAATGGGCTTTACCTGCGTCGAGCCGGGCGGAACCTTCTATCTGTTGATAAAATCCATGGAGGCCGATTCCGTGGCCTTCTGCGAACGCGCCCGGGAGTTCTGCCTTCTGCTGGCCCCCGCAGACAGCTTCTCCTGCCCGGGATACGCCCGTATTGCGTTCTGCGTTCCCACCGAGCGCATCCGCGCCTCTCTCCCCGCTTTTCAGAAACTGGCGGATTCTTATCAGAGTTAAGAAGACGGTGCCGCTTTCCCGCCTCTTTGTGAATAGGAAACCGCCCGCTTTGCTAAAGCAAAGCGGGCGGTTTCCTTATTTTTTGACACTGCCGCAAAGATTACTACAGCGGAACGGCTTTCATGCCGCCCATTTATTCCGAAACAGAAAGGTAATGATGAAAAACAACGCCAGATAAAGGGTAATGGACGCCCCCGCCGAGGTTCCGATCTCGTAGGAAGTCATCAAGCCCGCAACTCCGGAAATCACAGCTCCAAGGATGGAAAACAGGTGAAACTGCCACATATTGCGGGAAATATTCCGGGCCGCCGCGGCGGGCAGCACCAGCAGAGAATTGATCACCAGCAAGCCCACCCAGGTCATGGAGATGGTCACAGTGACCGCAATCGCCGCCGAAAAAATCCCCTCCTGCCAGATCACCTTGATTCCACGGCTGCTGGCCAGTCCGGGATGCACTGACGAGAGCATCAGCCGATTGAAGGATACGCACCATAAGACAATCACAATGAGTAAGATCAGCGCCAGCATGCCGATTTTAGACGGCTCCACGCTTAAAATATCACCAATCAGCAGCGCGTTAAACTTGGTAAAGCTCTTCCCGCCCAGAGTGGCAATAAAAATACCCAGCGCCACGGCCGTGGAGGAAAACACACCGATGACGGTATCACTTGCCATATTGCTTCGGTGGCGCACCACCGTAAACAGAGCGGAAAAGGCGATCGCAAACACAACCGCACACCAGACAGGCTCCGCAAACCCACACAGCGCGCCTATGGTCATGCCGGTAAACGCGGAATGCCCCAGTGCGTCGGAAAAAAAAGACATGCGGTTGGTCACCACCATGGTGGACAGGATACCAAACAGCGGAGAAATGACCAGAACCGCCAGCAGCGCGTTTTTCATAAAGAGATAAGTATCTGACGCTGCCCACTCAAAGGGCAATACAGAAACCAGACTGTACCAAACCCCCATTACCGTTCCTCCCTTCCCAGCCTGAGATGAAAGGTCTCCTCAAACTCAGGGGATTTCAGCACCTCGGCCGGTTTTCCCGTCTTGATGACCCGCCCCTTCAGCAGGATGACCTTATCCGCGTAGCGCTCCAGGTTGGCAAAGTCGTGGGTTGACAGCAGAACCGACAGATCATAGCGGGCTCTGATTTCGTCCAGCATATCCAGCAGCTGCCGTTCCCCCTCAATATCCACGCCTGAGAGCGGCTCGTCCAGGATCAGAATATGCGGCAGCGGCTCCAGCGCCACAGCCAACAGAACCCGCTGCAGCTCTCCGCCCGAGAGCGTACCCATCCGCTTCTCCAGCAGCCGCTCGGTGTGGGTACGGCTCAGGCACTCCGAAACTCTTGCGCGAAGCTTTCGGGGCGCAGGTAAAAAAACAGGATGATCGGAGATCGCCGCCGCAAAAAAATCCAGCACACTCACCGGGTCACCTTTGTCAAATGTGGGGCTCTGGGGCACGTAACCCACCAACGGACGCTGCTCCTGCCCCGCCGCGGTATGAAACTCAATGCTCCCCTCATAGGGGAGCTGTCCTAAAATCGCCCGGAACAATGACGATTTCCCCGCACCGTTTGGCCCGATCAGGGCAACAATTTCCCCGCAGTGGAGGTGAAAGCTCACGTTGGACAAAATCTCCTGCTCTCCTGCGGAAACCCCCAAACGGTTGACCTTCAGGCAGCAGGAACCTGAACAGCCGAAGCTCTCCTCACTTTCGTTGTGCTTATTATTGTTCATCTTGTGCACCTCCCAGCGCCAGCTGCACGACCTCCACGTCATGGGTCAGCAGATCCTCATAGCCCTCCAGCCCCCAGTCCTCCGGGACGGACATTAACGTTGCCAGCTGAAATACGCTGGTTCCGGTCTCTCTGGCAATGGCCTGGGCGGTGGCGTCCGATCCGTTCACCTCACAGAAAATCGCGGACAGTTGGTACTGTCTGACAAGTCCGATGATGTTGTTGATGTCCTCGGCGGAGGCCTCACTGCCCTCTTCCTCTTCAATGGAACAGAGAATATTCAGGTCAAAGGCCTGGGCAAAGTAGGAAAAACCGTTGTGAAAGGTAATCAAATCCCGGCATGAGAGCGTCTGAAGCGTCTGACGGAGTGTGTCGCCCAGCCCCCGGTAGGCCTCGGCTGTTTCTTCCCCGTTCTTCCGGTAGGCGTCTGCATGCTCCGGGTCAATTTCCTCCATGCGGGTGGATAGATTCTCCACCATCTGGGCAGCCCGATCAGGGTCCAGCCAGATATGCGGGTCATATTCCTCTCCCTCTTCCGTGCCGGGCAGCAGAGTGATGTTCTGGGAGCAGTCAATCACGTCCGCCTGAGAGGAAGCCAGCGCGTCGTCCATGAAATCCTCCAGCCCCGCGCCGGAGAGAGCGATCACATCCGCCTCGGCTATGATCCGCATGTTGCTTACCGTCAGCGTATAGTCATGGAGACAGCTGACGGAATCTGTAACGATCTGTTTTACCTCAACACCCTCCACGCCCTCGGTGACCGCCTCCGCAAAGCAGAAAACGGGGTATGTGGTGGCGGCAATCACGAGAGTATCCTCAGAAGCGCTCTCCTCCGCCTTTCCGCAGGAGGACAGAATACAAAAAATTAAAACGGCGGCAACCAACACGGCGCATTTTTTCACGTCCAGCATCACTCCTCTGTCATCAATCATTAGAATTGAACTTTATCCCATTTCTTGCGAAAAGTCAACCCTTCGGCTCAGCACCGTTTGGCGCATGCCACGGATTCCGCTCCCCTTCACGACCGTAAAAAGCCCCGCCGTGTTATCACGCGGCGGGGCTTTTTACGGTCTGACGGAATCTTATTTCGGATTGTCAGACCAAATGATCAAATCAGCGGTCGCTGTTAAATTCTCCGTAGAACTTATCATGGATGACCTGAACCGCGCGATCCGTATCCTCGATATCGACCAAAACAGAGACCTTGATTTCACTGGTTGAAATCATATGAATATTAATCCCGCCGTCGTAGAGGGCTTCAAACATATTGGCGGCAACACCGGGGTTATTAATCATACCGGCGCCCACAATGGAAACCTTCGCGATGTTGGCGTTGACATCAATTTCCTGAAAACCAATGGAGCTGCGGTTTTCCTCCAGGAGCTTTTTGGCATCCTCCATATCGGTTTTTTGAACCGTAAAGCTGATATCCTTCGTATTTCCCCGTCCGATTGACTGCAAAATAATATCCACATTAATGCTATGCTTTGCCAGCAGAGAGAAGATACGAAACGCGATGCCCGGTTCATCTGCCAGACCGACCAAGGCCAGGCGGGCAATATTTTTATCCTTCGCAACGCCGCTGATATGTGACTTTTCCATGGTTTTGACTACCTCCTTGACTTTGGTTCCGGGCTGGCCGGAAAAGCTGGAGATGACCTCCAGGTTGACATTATATCGCTTCGCCATTTCCACCGAGCGGTTATGCAGCACCTGCGCTCCCAGTGTCGCCAGCTCCAGCATCTCGTCGAAGGTAATTTCCTCAAGCTTCTTCGCGTTTTTCACCAAGCGGGGGTCGGCGGTGTAAACGCCATCCACGTCGGTATAAATCTGACAAAGATCCGCGTGCATCGCCGCGGCAATGGCCACAGCCGAGGTATCGGAGCCGCCCCGTCCCAGCGTGGTAACATCATCGAACTTATTGATTCCCTGAAAGCCCGTGACAATCACAATGCTTTTTTTATCCAGCTCCGCCCCGATCCGCTCGGCCTCCAGCCGTTTGATACGGGCGTTTCCATAACCGGAGTTGGTTTTCATTCCCGCCTGCCAGCCGGTGAGGGAAATGACGGGATATCCCAACGCCTCGATCGCCATGGCACACAGCGCGCAGGAGATTTGCTCCCCAGTGGACAGCAGCATATCCATTTCCCGCTTTGATGCCTTCGGATTAATTTCAGCCGCCTTTTCAATCAGATCGTCTGTTGTGTCCCCCTGAGCGGACAGTACCGCGATCACGCTGTTACCCTTCTGATAGGTCTCGGTGATGATACGCGCCACATTGCGGATGCGGTCTGCGTTCGCCACAGAGGTTCCGCCAAATTTCTGAACAATCAGTCCCATGCAACAGGTTCCCCCTATTCTTGATCGGACATAGCTTTTAGTTTAATCGGCTTCTCCGCTATGCCATACTTCATCAGCGTATCAGTCCAAAACGCGGATGATGTTTGAGATATGAAATGGTTTCAGTTTTTCCTCCAGCGTTTCCTGCTTCATAGGCTTAGTGATAAAGCAGACCTCGCCCGCAGGCGCACCGGAACGTGCCAGGAATTCCACCTCGCCAAAGGCAGCGCGCACCGCGTCCGTGCCCGCGTTTCCACGTACATACCAGCTCATGACCAGTCCATCGGGAGACACGGTAACGTCATCCCCGCCTGGTGCCCAGTCCAAATACTTTTTTGCCTTCATATGCTTCGCCGCGTCAATAACATCTCCCACAACAGCAGAGGCGGTGGGCAGCTTTCCCGCGCCGCGTCCGTAGAACATCGCGTCTCCAATGGCGTCTCCGCGCACGGTGACCGCGTTGAATACATCCTCCACACCGGAAATCGGATTCTCATTGCCGATCAGATGGGGTGCAACATAGGCACAGATTCTGCCGTCCTCTGTGCGGATGGCCCGGCCCAGCAGTTTAATCTTCTTTCCTGCGCCGTCGGCGTAGTCCACATCCGCCAGGGTAATTTTCGTAATGCCCTCCGTGGGCACCTGATTGGGGTAGATATGCCTTCCAAACGCGATGGCACCCAGAATGCAGATCTTGCGGCAGGCATCATGCCCCTCAATGTCCGCGGACGGGTCACGTTCGGCGTAGCCGTTGGCCTGCGCCTCCTTCAGCGCCGTCTCAAAAGAAAGACCGGCACGAATCATTCTGGTCAGAATATAGTTGGTCGTTCCGTTGAGAATTCCGTAAACCTCGTAGAGCTGATTGGCCGCGAGGCACTGAGAAATAGGCCGGATAATGGGGATACCGCCGCCTACGCTGGCTTCAAACAGATAACTGACTCCCTTGCTTTTGGCAAGCTGCAGAAGATCGTATCCATATGTCGCCACCAGTTCCTTATTGGACGTAATTACACTTTTTCCCGCCATCAGAGCACGCCGGGTAAACTCCAGCGCAATGGTAGCTCCACCGATGGTTTCCACAACGATATTGACATCCGGATCATTTTCCACCACGGAAAAATCCTTGACAAAGCATTCCGAAAAAGGGCTGTCCGGAAACTCCCGCACATCCACAATGTATTTCAGAGTAATAAAGTCATCTACCTTGCGGGAAATGCTGTCGCTGTTTTTAGTTAAAACCTCGGCAACGCCGGAGCCAACAACACCATATCCCAATATTGCCACATTTACCATATTCATTTCTCCTTCTGATTAACCTGCCACGATTTCATAGCGCAAAACGCCCGTGAGGGAAGCTATCGTTAAAATAAATTCTTCAAATGTCAATCTCAGTCCGGAAATTTCGGCTCCGAGATTCACCACGGCAAACCCGTTGCCCGGAATACTCTGGTTGATGGTTTGAATATTTGCCCCGTTCTTCGCAAATGTTTCCAGAACCTTGGACAGGCTTCCCGGTTCATCCCGCAGCGTCAGATTAAAGGTGACAATCTGCCCGCTGTGCATATCCTGAAACGGCCGCACCGCATCCTTATATTTATAAAATGCGCTGCGGCTGATTCCGACTTTGGAGGTGGCCTCGTTGACCGTGCCAACCTCATGAACATCCAGCAGGCGCTTTACCTCCGCAACCTTTAAAAAGATCTTGGGTAAAGCCTCCGCCTCAACAATAAAGTATTTCGGTTTACTGGCCATGTCAGTCCTCCCCGGCAGTGTCCATGTACAACGGTCGTTTGTGCGTCATTGGCATTCATTCTAACACAGCTGTCTGTAAACCGCAAGCAATTTTTCATCCAACGCGCAATTTTATCAACCCGGCATCAAAAAATAAGGAGAGCCACCGTAAGACTGCCCGTCCGCCGGCTCCCGCCGAAACCGACGAGAGCGCGGTGGACTGGACGCTTACAGAGGCTCCCCAGTTTGTTTTGGAATGCATCCCATCAGGACTTTTGCAAATGAAACTCCCGGTTTCGTATGATAAAGGTATTTTTTGCGAGTTACGTTCTATTTCCGCTTTCTTCGGAAGCGGAGGTTTTTCCTTTTCCGGTATCCGTTTCGGTGCTTGTCCCGCTTCCGATTCCTGCCGCTCCCGCAGCCACGGTTCCTGTGGCAGTTTCGGCCTGCGTTGAATTGGGGTTCGTCTCGCTCGATTCCTCGGGCCATGTACTGGAATCGGACGGATCGAAGTCAGGGTCATCCAACGGCCATGTGGTATAATCTTCACTGTCAAACCCTTTTGCTTCGTTGACTCCGGCGTCGGGCCAGGTACGCCAATCGTCAATGTTGAAATCAGCGTCATCCGTAGGCCAGGTGGAGGAATCTTCCGGGTTAAAGTCCTCCGTAGTTTCTTTGGTACCCTGGGGATATTCGGCAATCAGGTTCTCATAGTAGCTCAGCAAATAGGAATCGTCCCTTGTCACAACCGAGCTGTCCACCCGATTGCGCTGATAATCCAAAAAGCTTACGGTTTTGAGTGATTCACTGTCGGTAGAGTCCGTGGCTGGGTAATAATAGCCGGTTTCGCTGCCGCTTGAGTCAAGAATGGGCGAACTGGTATCCACACTGACACTGGAATGTACCGTGCAGTATTCCGTCGGCTGATCTCCTTTGACAAACGTACCAGTCACGACCCGGCTTCCCCTCGGATCTTCCGAGCACGCCTCCGTTGCCAGTTTTCCACTGTCGAGACAATAGCTGACCGTAACCAAATCCGACGGCTCGTCGAAATCCTTATATTCCAGTCCTTCGTGAACCTTCTGCATGACCAGTTTCCACAGCGTGGCGGACGGGTTATTGCTGACCTTCATTTTCTCCATGCTCTCGTAACCGGTCCATACAGCCGCCGTATAGTAGGGTGTATAGCCCACAAACCATTTATCATAATTGGTCGAAGTCGTACCGGTCTTGCCCGCAATCTGCTGTCCGGAGAAATTCGCGCCGGTACCAGTGCCGCTGGAAACCACATTTTCCAGCAGCTCGTTGATATAGAAGACGGTGTTTTCACTGAGTACATAGTTGCCTGTGCCGCTGTTCTCCAGCAGCACATCGCCATCTGCGCTGAGCACCTTTGTATAAGTGCGTGGCTTAGCGTACATACCGTCCCTGGCAAAGGTGGCATAAGCAGCCGCCATCTCGTAAGTCGAAACACCATTGGTCAATCCGCCCAAGGCCATAGGCGCGATGTTAATGTCGTTGCTCTCATCCAGGGAGGTAATCCCAAATTTTTCAGTCAGGTATTCGTACGCCTTCTTGGGTGTAACCAGATCCGCCAGAACCTTGACCGCCACAGGGTTGGAGGAAACCTCCACCGCCTCGTTGACGGTAAGCAGTCCCTTATAATAGTCATAGGAGTTAACCGGCCATGCCGAGCCGTTGATCAGCTTATAGGGAACGTCATCAAAGACACTGGCCGGAGTAATCAGCCCCATCTCTAGGGCGGGCGAATAGACTGAAAGCGGCTTAATGGATGATCCGGGTGGTCGTTTGGTTTGACTGGCCCTGTTCCAGATCAGGCTGGAGGTTTTTTCTCCCATTCCTCCCGACAGCGCCACCACGTACCCGCTGCTGTTGTCAATCACCGTGATCGCAGACTGCATCTGCTGACCCGAGGACGACGTATAGTTCAGATTGTCGGTATTCTCATATACTTCATCCACAGAGGCCTGCACAGTTGGGTCAAATGCCGTATAAATCCGCAGTCCGCCGTTGTACAGTACCTGACTGGCAAGCTCCTCAGACCAGTCGTAGGTACTCTCCAGGTCACTGAGCACGTCGGTGATGACCTGCTCCTCATACCAGGTGTACACAGTTCCTCCGGTACTATCAGTTGTGTCGGAATCACCACGGGTAAAGGTCATTTGACTGCTCTCTTCCATGGCGACATCATATTCGCTTTGCGTAATTTTGTCCTGCTCCAGCATGTTTTGCAGCACCAGTTCCCGCCTTTCGCGGTTGGCGTCCGGGTTATAAAACGGGTCATACATGGATGGGTTGTTGGTTATACTAATCAGGGCGGCACATTCAGCCAGAGACAGCTCGCTCACATCTTTATGAAAATAAGTCTGCGATGCGGTTGCCACTCCGTAGCATTTCTCTCCCAAATAGATGTAATTGAGATACCATTCCATGATCTGTTGCTTGGAGTAGCTTTTTTCAAACTGGAGAGCTCTGAAAATCTCCAGAATCTTTCGTTTTACCGTCACCTCATTTTCCGAGGTCATGTTTTTAATAAGCTGCTGCGTAATGGTGGAACCGCCCTGAATGTCTTCACCGTTGATCATAAACAGCATCCCCTTCAGCGTACGGATCCAGTCCACACCGTGATGGGATTCAAAGCGCTTGTCCTCAATGGCGATGGTCGCGTTGACGAGATTTTCAGGAATATCCGTATAGTCCACCCAAACGCGGTTTTCCCCTTGATTCAGAGACAGCATTTCCACGTCTTCACCAGTTTCGCTGTCCGTATAATAGACAATGGAGCTTTCTCCCAGCGCAAAGTCATTGATATTCATGTCAACCTCGGGCATAATGACGGTTTTAATGTAAACTGCCGCGAAGCAGGCAAAAATCGCGCCTGTTGTAATCATGATTAAAAGAACGGTTCCAAGCACCTGCATCGTCCGGAACAGGACACGCATAGTCGCCGAACGGTGGTAGCGCCTTTTGCGCGGTTCGGGCTGGTTTTCCTGACGATTTTTATTTGCGTCTGTCAAAATGATACCTCCTATCAGACCGGGATCTCCAACAGCACAGATTATCCGTTCAACAGGACTGTGCGGACAACCTAAAAACCCCGCTAAAACCGTTTCCCTCAGGTTCAGCAAACGGCCGCAATACATGTCGTTTCGTTTCAGCGCATTAATACGGCAGCCGCTTTGACGTTTCTCACTCCTGTTAAAAACGGGCGGCTGCCGCAGAAATAAGCCGCAGATCAGCTTATCCAATAGACCTTATTATAACAGAAAACTATCATTTGTCCACCCTTCATCTTTATAATTTCCTTATTTTTCTATTTCTAACTGTGCCACACTTTTCTATCTTGATTTTTTCTTCAATCCAAGGTACAATAGCAACGCAGGATAAGAATATTGAAACGGGAGGGTGCCGCAGTGAGTGAAGAATTTGGCCCCGATTTTATCACCGTGACCGATGAAAACGGTGAGGACCATGAGCTTGAGCTTCTGGACAGCATCATTGAACATGATAAAACCTACCTCGCGCTGCTTCCCGCAGATATGAATGAGGATGATCCGGACTTTGGAATCATTATACTCAGGGTGGAAGAGGAAAACGGCGAAGAAGTCCTGGTGGATGTAGATAATGAAGATGAATTAAACCGCATTTATGAGATTTTTATGACCCGTATGGAAGAATCGGACGACGCGGAAGAGGAATAACCGCTCCCTGCTCGGTACGTGATGAGCTCTATAAAACCCACATTTCTAAAAAGGGATGCCTTTCTCGCATCGTGGATTGCAGGCCTCCCGGTTTTTACCGGAAGTTGGAAGCAGAGAAGCGATGCGGCGGCAACCCACCTGCCGTCTGTGCAGGTTTTTATGGGCTACACGGCCACAGCGGGGTTTGCATCGTCCCATATTTGCAAAGGTGCTGCTGAATTTCAGCAGCACCTCTTTTTATGGCCATGTGCGCCGCTCAAGGTAACTCCAGAACGGTTAGACACAATACGGCATATCACAATCAATTATGAACGATTCTTTAATTATTTAGGAATGCTCCCCACCAAGTATGATTTTTCTCTTGCAACAAACGCTACAATTTAGTATAATGCTTCGGTACGACACACAACTTGAGAGGACTGAAATTACCAATGAGTGCATCAAGAGAACAAAAAGATGGACAAAATCTTTTTCCTGCTGGGCTCAGCGAGAAGCAGCGCAAAAGTCAAAAGGAAACTGCTGAACGCCGGCATAAAAAAATTGTCTATACCATTGTCGGCGTTATCAGCGTGATTGCTGTAGCTGCTCTGCTGATTTGGAATTCCGGCATTGTTCAGCGGGGTTATACCGTGATCTCGGTGGGCGATACCAACTATACTGCTGCCGACTTCGATTATTATTACTATCAGGTATATAACCAGGAATACAACTATTCAAAAAACTATTCCGCCTACGGCATCACCACCTTTGATTATGAGACATCACCGGCGGATCAGACCTACACGGATTCCGATACCGGGGAAACCATGACCTACAGGCAGTATTTCATCAACACGGCGGAGGACAACCTCAAGCAGGTGACCGCTGTTGTCAATGCGGCTAATGAGGCTGGCTACACACTCTCTCAGGATGGTAAAGACTCTGTTCAGTCCAGCATTGACTCCATGAAATCATCTGCCCGCTCCGACGGTTACAGCTATTCCGGTTATCTGAAGCTATGCTATGGCGACTATATGACCAAGAGCGCTTATGAGCAGTGCCTGACCCGGGCCGAGCTGGCAAGCGAATACTATAGCACCTATCAGGACTCTCTCTCCTATACGGATGACGACTATAATAGTTACTACAGCGAAAACAAGGACGCCCTTGACACCTATGAATATTCCTACCTTTGCTTCACCGCTTCGGTTGACTCCACGGATGCGGACGGCAATACGCTCACTGATGACGAAATTGCCACTTCACTGGAGGAAGAGAAGGTTTTTGCACAGTCTGACGCGCAGGCAGCCCTTGCCGCCCTTCAGTCCGGCACCAGCATTGCAGATCTGATTACCACCTATTCGCCCACCTCTTCCGGTGACGACTCAGCCACTGTTGGCAGCAGCCTCTCCTCTCTGTACAGCTCATGGCTGGAAGATTCGTCCCGTACCGCTGGCGACTCTGATATCGTTGAGTACGACGGCGGTGATACCTCTTACAGCTACTACGTCATGCTGTTTACCAACCGGTATCAGGACGAAACTCCCACTGTTGACATCCGCCACATTCTGATCAAAGCTGAGCTGCCCACGGACGACACTTCTACCACTGACGTAGACGAGTCCTCCGACACCCCCACCGATGATGCAATGCAAACAGCTCATGACAAAGCGGCAGACCTTCTCAATCAGTGGACATCAGGCGATCAAACCGCAGAATCCTTTGGTGATCTTGCCGATGCAAATTCCGAAGATACAGGCTCCAACACCAACGGTGGACTCTATGAAAACGTTACAGAGGGTCAGATGTTTGACGCTTTTAACACTTGGATTATGGACTCCTCCCGTCAGCCCGGCGACACTACACTCATTGAAAATACCCAGAGCGGCCAGTATGGCTGGCATGTGGTATATTTCCAGAGCTGGGAGAATCCCGTCTGGAAAAATTCCGCTGACTCGTCCCTTCGCTCAGACGATGTTCAAACATGGCTTGACGGCTTGACCGACGCCCTCACTGCGACTCATACCAACCACTTTGATTCTATGGTTGCCGTGTAACCTTTTTGACAGTCCAAAAGCCCTCACGGAAGTTCCGTGAGGGCTTTTTCTGGAGGAATACGAACCGGAGCTCCACAACCACCAAGCAAGAAAACGGAAGGTAACGCAATTCCCGTATTCTGCCGCCGTATCAGCATATTATTTCAAGTCCTTGGCAATCGGTGCCATCATGCGTGCAAACGTAACCGGATTGGTATAGGTTTCAAGATGAATGTACATTAATTTTGGATCATCATAGATCCAGTGGTTATGTACGGCGCTGACAATAATCCCCGTGGTGGTAACCCGATCCACTGTCTTGGGAACCTCATCGTCCAGCAACGCCAGCTCTCCTGTAATCAGGGTGTTGCCGTCCCGATCAGGGGCTCCGAAATAAAATATATGGTTGACCGCCTGCATGGGATGCTTGGCAATGGTGGCGTTCATATTCGTTCTGCGAATGGTTACCGTGCAGACATTATCCTCCTGTCTCGCGTCTCCCCCCAAGATAGCCGCCAGTTGTGTGCATAAATCATTCTGTTCCAATCAAATCACCTCAGCATTATCATATGAATGAAAGAATGCTATGTTGAATTAAATGGACTTTTGATCGTAAAAGAACTGCACTCATATCATTTTTCCATTTTCCCCTCCGCAGTCTTTCTGACCGTGCGCACCAACCGGCCCAAGACAAGCATTTGGCCACTGCGTCCTGCGGCTGAAAACAGTCCATGAAAAATTTTTTTGTTTCCCCTTGACATACGCTTTGGATTGCTGTATTATCATATCATACTAAATACATAGGTATTATCCAGGTCAATTATAAGGAGGCGGGCGTCATGCAACATCATCTATTGTTCAGCTGCTACAGCTCTCCCGGCAGTGATTCTCAATGTTAAGAATTCTATTATTCACATAATTCAATTAATTCATTACAATTAAAAAAGGAGATTATTATTATGAGCGTTTATCAGAAAATCACCGACTTGATTGGAAAGACACCTCTGCTGGAACTGGCCAATTATGAAGCGAAATACGAATTATCCGCGACTGTCATCGGCAAACTGGAATATTTCAACCCCGCTGGAAGCGTTAAGGACCGCATTGCCAAGGCCATGCTGGATGACGCGGAGGAAAAGGGCCTGATCAAGCCCGGCGCCATCATCATTGAGCCTACCAGCGGCAACACCGGTATCGGCTTAGCCGCCGCGGGAGCCTCCAGAGGATACCGCGTCATTCTGACCATGCCAGAAACCATGAGCGTTGAACGCCGCAATCTGCTGAAGGCCTACGGAGCCGAGCTGGTGCTGACCGAAGGAGCACTCGGTATGAAGGGCGCTATCGCCAAGGCCAACGAGCTTGCCGCTTCCACCGAGAACAGCTTCATCCCCAGCCAGTTCACCAATCCCGCCAATCCCGCCGTTCACCTGGCAACCACCGGTCCCGAAATTTGGGACGATACCGACGGGAAGGTTGATATTTTTGTTTCCGGTATCGGCACCGGCGGTACGATCAGCGGCGTGGGTGCCTTCTTAAAATCCAAGAACCCGGATATCAAGGTGATTGCCGTTGAGCCTGCGGGCTCTCCCGTACTCTCCAAGGGTACCCCCGGTGCTCACAAAATCCAGGGAATTGGCGCTGGTTTTGTCCCTGATACTCTGAACACCTCCATCTATGACGAAATTATTGCCGTTGAAAACGAAGACGCTTTTGCCACCGGCAAAGAATTGGCCCGTGTAGAGGGTCTGCTGGTAGGCATCTCCTCCGGCGCGGCGGTATTTGCCGCCACTCAGCTGGCGAAGCGTCCTGAGAACAAGGGCAAGGTAATTGTCGCCCTTCTCCCGGATACCGGTGAGCGTTATCTCTCCACCCCCATGTTTGCGGATTAACAATGATTCTCTCCTTCATAAAATGATAAAAAGGACATCCGGAGTAATACTCCGGATGTCCTTTTCCTTTGCTTTCACAAATCATCTCCACTGCCATGTTCAGGGGGCATGATAATATTCATCCACTAAATTGGTTTGCTTAAGCAGTTCAATATCACCAAGAATCTCACTTGTATGCCTGTCCGCCGCAATGCTATGATTCTCCTGAAACAGAACCGCCCTGCTTGAAATCTCCCGTACCAGCTCCAGGCGATGCGTGGAGGTAATCAACGTCTTTCCCGCATCATTCAGCCGCACCAGCAGCTCTGAGAGAAATCTGACCGTTCTGGGATCCAGCCCGTTCATGGGTTCATCCAGTACCAGCACCTCCGGATTCAGCGCCAGGACACAGGCAATTGCAATCTTGCGTTTCTCCCCTCCGCTGAGATGGTAGGGCTGCCTTTCTTCAAAACCTCCCAGACCGAGCAGCGCAAGACAATCCTCCACCCGTTCCTTTACCTGAGGCTCGTCCATGCCCATCTGCCTGGGTCCAAAGGCAATTTCATCGTACACTGTGGCACAAAACAGCTGTGTATCAGAATTTTGAAACACAAACCCGATTTTTTGATGAAATTGCTTGGCGAATGCTGGCTTTTGAAGCATTTTTG
>JAGFXR010000025.1 GCA_017861365.1 Oscillospiraceae bacterium
CGTCGCTGAATTCGAGCCTGAATCTGATGATTTCTCCGTGGAGGATACTTCCGTCGCTGAATTCGAGCCTGAATCTGATGATTTCTCCGTGGAGGATACCGAAGCGGCGGAACCACAGGATTTCACGCTTACGGACAGCAATATTGAGGGATCTGCGGCGGAGCAGTCTCCGTCGGCTGAACAGCCCCTCTCCCAAGAGAGCTCTTCTCTCTCCCCTTCCGACTCTGGCCCGGCTGCGGATTTCCGCTCCTATCTTCCATGCGAATCCTCTGACAGTTTCCGCACTTTTCTCACCAACAGCTCCACCGCGGAATTTTGCGCGTTTCTTAACCGTGAAGCCAATGATCGATTCAATTATCCAGGAGGAGCTGAAGAAACAGGCAGCGATCCCCAATAAACACCAACACAAACGAAAAAAGCGGTGACTGCGGCCGAAAAAACGCCTCCTCCCGCACTCAAGGCGGCAGGGGGCGTTTTGATCCGTAATGGAACCCGTTGTTTTACAGCCTAAACCGCTCCCCCAACTTCAATCAGCTCAATCAGCACGCCCGAGTTATCCCGGATAAAGCAAACCAAGTCGCCACCCATGGGAAAGGGCTCCTTCACCACATCCACGTTCTCTCTGGCAAACTGCCCCGCCAGCTCTCCCAGATTGTCCACCGCGTAGGCAACGTGCTTGGTTCCGCAGGTTTTAATGTCCTCGTTGGGTTCCCTGCGCTCCACCGGCAGCGGCTGGCGATCTCCTCCCATGTACTGAAACAGCTCCAGTTGAAATTCCCCCATGGTCAGAAACACAATTCTGGCGTTCAAAAACGGCACCTGTACGTCGGAACAGACCTGACAGCCAAAGATTTTTTGATACCATGCGATGGAAGCGTCCATATCCGGTACTGAAATGCCTTGATGCAATGGTTTCATTGTCATTTCCCCATTCATAATTGAGATCATACGGCATTGCCGCCACATAAATCCAGTGGTTTTCAGGCATGATTATAGCATGTCCGTCCGCAAAAGGAAACCACAATCCGCATATAGGAGAATTTTTATGATGAATTATGGAAAAGCCGTCTTCCTGGGAGCACTGATGCTCTCTCTGCTGGGCGGATGTACGGGTGCCGGTTCCGCAGCCGAAACCGACCTGACCACGGCAACGGAGATCAGCAGCACCACAGAATCCGCCTCCAGTCAAACGGACACTTCGTCCTCCTCTGCTCAATCCATGAGCCAAAGTGAAATTCAAAGCAGTCTGGACGCCGAAGGCAACAAGGTATATGACGTTACCTGGTCTCCTGACAACGCGGCAGTTGTTTTTATCAGACAGGATACGGAGGCAAGCAATATTTACGTGTGGAAGACAGGAGAAAGCGCAGCGGCTCTCCTCTATGCCGCCGAGGATACTACTTCCGGCTTCTTGTGGTCTCCGGACAGCAATTATTTCTTAGTCGACGTGGGGCACATGGGACCTGGAACTATTACCATTACCTTGATTGACGCGGACAGCCTGAAGGAAGTTGACTCCAATATTACAACCTCCTCCGTTTCACCGCCGGTTTGGAGTCCCGACAGTCAAAGTCTCGCCCTGTCGGTTGAGGCAGAGGATGGAAGCGGCACCGTATATCTGATTGTGTACTCGGTTCAAACCGGCAGCTCCGCCACACTTTTGGAGCAAACAAACGCCTATGGGCCGTTTGCCGTCACCTCCTGGGATGCGGATGGCACCATCAGCTATACTGAAGTAACCGCCACTGGAGACCGGACAACAGCCAAGACCATTCAAGCCCCAACCACCTGACACAGCATACAAAAGGCGCGCTGCAAGCATTTGCGGCGCGCCTTTTATCATGTCTGAAAAATCATTTGTTTCCATCATGGTTCATCAACGTAATGTACCATAGATTTACGACACGGCGGAGAGCGGCAATGTAACGTTGTTGTCACCGGGCACCAGATCATTCCACAGTCCGTCTAACACATACTTTTCTTGCGCGTAAACAATCCTGCCCCAAAGATTTAACTGGCTCTCATCCACATCCACCCGCTGAGACGACTTCTCGTCACCTTGATAGTGACTCTGAAACGCTTGGGATACGGCAATAGCAATGGCATCTGCATCATGATCAGACAAAAAATACCGTTTCAGGGTTCGATACGCATCGTGATAAACGGTGCTTTTCACGAAGTCCAACGCCTCATTCACAGATTCCGCGCTGCCGAAAAACTGATCCGCCAACGTTTGCGTCCTGATGGTAATTTTGTTATCGGAAATGGTGCAAAATCTCATGGCACAGGGCGTGGTAATCAGAGAACCGGTCTCCACATCATAGAGGAATCCCAAATCACCGTTATCCTCCAGCGTAATATCCTGGGCGTGGTAATGACCGGTGAACGCCAGCCGCACGCCATAGGAGGAGAGCAGCTTCCCCACATGCTTGTAATCGCTGAGCAGATAATCGGGCTGAAGCTTGCTCTGTCCCGCCCAGTGCTCCACAACTCCGTGATGCTCCAGCAGGATGACGGCTTTGTTGTTCTCATTGGCCTTCTGCAAAACCTCCTCAAGCCAGTCAATCTGATCCTGGGTCAGCTCCCCCGCCACGGTCTCCCCTTTGCCTTCCTGATTTTTTTCATACTCACAGGAATCCATCGCCACAATCCAAAGGCCGTCCTGTGGTTCCGCCACATAACTCAAGGAGTTTTCATCCCGCATCACGGCATCGCCATATCCGAAGTTCCGATACAGCACAGAGAAATCCCATGGGGACACATTCTGTACTGCATGAGTCTCGTCTCCGTCGTAGGAAACTGCGCCGGGATTGCTGACATCATGATTGCCGGGCACTACATAAACCTTAATACCTTTATCCACAAGACGCTGAAGCTGTTCTATCAGCTTCTGATGGTTGATCAGCTCCCCATCTTTGGTGAGATCCCCGCTGACCAATACAAAGCTGACGCCTGAATTCAGTATCGTATCCACAGCAAGCTCGATGAGGCTCGCGCTCTCCTTCAGGAGCTTTCGGTCGGAAGCGAGCGCCGCTTCAAAGGCGGAGCCGCTTGTTCCGAGAGAGGTATCATAATAATGGAGGTCGCTAATCACCGCAAAACTGGCATCAGGATATGTCACCAATGCCTGCGAGGCCGCACTGCCGTAAGTGTATGAGTATCTTGTCTGTCCGGCAAGCCATGAGAATATAATTGCTCCCACCGCTATCACTGCCAGAATGGCCAGCAGCGCGGTTTTCACGTTTCGCCTCTTGTTCACGGTTGATTCCATGGTAACGCCTCCTGCTTTTCTCAAATCAGAAACCGCGCGTTTCCATCCTGCTATGTGTCTGAAACGCGCCGCAAGGAGCCTGCAACCATTCCATCTCCCGCTTACAACATCTTTACTCAGGCAATGGACATTCTATTCCTATTCCGCCTCCGTCAATCGGCATATTCTATCGTCTGCTTATGTTGATGCAACCTTCATAAATGAAATCTCCGGCGGGCCTCCTCTCTCAAATTTGGAACACGCCGCACCACTATCAGCGGAACGACAAGCGCCGCGGAGGTCGCCAGCACAGCAATGGACCAGGTGGGATGATACGCACCGGTGATCCAGAAATCAATGAACAGCTCCACGCCAAACAGAAAAACGCCGATGGTCCCGATGACCAGCGTCATTCCGGACAGAATAGAGCGTCCGCCGCCCATGGATATACCTAAAAACAGCATTACTGCCATCAGCAGCGACAAAATCGGCAGGGCAAGCCCCATAAACCAATTGATGCCATCCAGATCAACGGCAATCAGAAACACGTAGGTACCCACGGCGATCACATCCAGAAACAGCCGAAACCAGAGAGGAATATTTTTCAAAAGCGGCGGAACGCTCCAAACCCAGAGAGTAAGCACCGCTCCGATGATATAGAGCGACCAGATGCGCTGCGTACGCAGAAACAGATTCAACAGCCCGCAGCAGAGCGCCACCGATACAAACATGACGGTTATGAGCAGAGCCACCTCCCTCCTGCTGGCCATAGACACCTCCGCCCGGTTCGTCGGAAAGGGCTTTGACGCCGTATGGTTGACAGGATAGCGCGGATGGTACACCTGTGTTTCGCACAGCGGGCAGACACCAGCGGTTTCATCCAGCTCGACACCACAGTTGACACAATAGGACATAAGTCACTCCTCCCGGTTACTGATCATTTTAACCTTCAGACCCTGCCGGACCAAAAAGCGAAACAGCTCCCGTTCAATATCCCTCTCACGAATGTTACCCGCAATGGTGAGCTCCATCACGTTGCCGTATGAAATGGAGGCGCAGTTTACCCGGTTTCCGTAGGGCTGTCCCAGAATAACCTCCATCCGCTGGATATGGGGCTGCATCTCGGTTGGAACCGTAAACGCACCGGGGTTGGTATAGGTCGCGGAAACGGGATAGACCCCCGCAAACCAATAACAAAACCCTAAAATCGGATTCTTTAATACGCAAGGTATTATCTGAAGCAGCCGATTGCGCTGAAATCTGACATTGCCGGTCAGTCTGGCCTGCAAAAGCTTACGGTTGACGTTCAGCCGCATGTAATGATGCACCTGCGTGACGATTTCCTCAAAGGTGTAGTCACCCAAATTGGGGTCAACCGACGGGCTGACAGTCAGAATAAAATTCCTCAGTGTGTCCGAGGGAAACCATCCCCGCAGATTAATGGGTATGGCCAGCGCCACGGGAAGCTTCTTCTGAAATCCCTCCCGCCTCTGTCGTTCCAGCAGCACATAAATGAGCGCCGCCGCCAGATATTCCGTCACAGAGACCTTCTGCTCTTTCGCTTTGGCCGCCAATGCGTCCAGAGGGATCAGCCCCATGGTCACATTCAGCGTATAAAAGGGTTCCGGCGTTCCCCCCGCGGAATACGCCTTTCTCGGAATTCCTCCATGAGCGGCCACGCTCCCCGCATATCTCTGGTACGCATCCTCCTGCTCCGCCGCGGAAGCAGACGCACTCATATCACATACACCACATTCGGCCGGAATCCGGTATCCCAGCTCCCGGAGGTAAACGGCAAGGAGCGTACGAAACAGAGTCAGCGCTCCCGCTCCATCCGCCAGTGCGTGAAAGCATTCTATGGAAATGCGGTTTTCATAATAAAAAAAACGGATCAGCCAGTCATGATCCTCCTTAGCCCGCATGGGCTGGCAGAAATTTGAGATATCCGCCTTTAAAAAGGGACCTGGCGCATCATTTGGTTCAAAATAATACCAAAATACTCCCCGTTTCATTTTGACCCGAAAGGTGGGGAAACGAGGTATGGTAAGCGCTATGGCGCGTTGAAGCACATCCGGATTTACTTTCCCGGTCATCACGGCGGAGAAACGGAACACCGCCGAATAGGTATTGCGCTGGATGGCGGAATACATCAGAGCCGCGTTGTCCAGGCGGTACCATTTGCTTTTATCTGATTTTGACTGCTGCTCGGATGCCACTGTCGCACCTCACTTTTCGGCTTATGCCTACGGAAACTCAAGTATCATTCAAAAGCCGGGATGGTTGAAGAAACGCTCTTATTTGATCTATTGTACCCGACCGGTAATAATTTGTAAAGGCGAAGTTCACACTCCGGCCTGGGTTTACACCTTCTTCACCGTTTTTCACAGATCCATAAAAACAGAGCCGGAAAATCAATGATTTTCCGGCTCTCACAAGCTTGTGTTTATTTCGTTTTAAAAAATTACTTTGCGCCCATGCCCTTAGCTACGGTGTAAGTGGTGCCCAGAGCGTGAAGCTTCTCCTTCTCGCCCTCCAGATACTCAACAGTAACCTTGTCCAGCGCTGTGACAACTGCGTCGTGATCCAGGGGCTTCAGGCCCAGCAGCTCACGAGCCTCGGCAGGAGTGGCAATCTCATTGCCGAAAGCCTTGATGGCGTTGGCAGCGCGCTCCACCAGCATCATGTTGGTAGCCATGATCTTCTTGCCGTCCTGGCCCACGCCGTAAACGACATTGTCTTCCATACCGACGCGGATGTGTCCGCCGTTTGCCAGCGCGGAGAACATGACAGGCAGATGGCCCTTGCCGATACCGAAGGCGCTCCAGGTGCACTCCTTGGGTAGCAGGCCGTCGGCCTGAAGGTCATGCATCTCGTTGATCAGGGTCTGCAGGGACTTGGGTGTCGCGTCCATGCCGCCTACAACGCCCAAGCAGAACTGGAAGTGCAGAGGAGCCTTTACGATTTCCTTCTTGCAGTAAATGCCCACAGCGCGCAACGCGCCGAAATCGAAGATTTCGAACTCAGGCTTAATGCCGCGCTCCTGATACATCTTGCCAGCGGTGGTCAGGAAGTTGGGGCTGTTGTGGAACACGCCGCCGGGGATGCCCCAGTTGAAGGAGCTGGCGTCGAACGTACCCATCTCAATACCGGGAACGGTCTGGTGATGCAGCAGACGGCAGGCGTTGCCATAGGGGCTGTCGTCAGAAACGCGGTTATCGCCGGAGGAGGTGCAGTTGACAATGACATCGCAGTCCTTCTTGGCGCGGATGTGCTTAACCGTCTCATAGAACTTAACGGGGTCCATCACACCGGCGCCGTCGGCGTCGCGCATATGGAGATGGACAACGGAGGCGCCCAGCTTCCAGCACTCATAGACCTGCTCTGCAATCTGCTCAGGGGTCTCGGGGATGTTGAAGCCTGCGGGGGTAACAGCACCAGTCATAGCTGCGGTAATAACTGTCTTTGCCATAATAAATCTACTCCTTGTATATATTATTTGTTTATTGTTCTAATTACATCTTCTCGTGCATTTTCAGCACGTTGATGATCAGATTATCGCGGAAGGAAGCGATCTCGGGTTTAGAATGACCAATAACCTTGGGGAAATTCTCCATGAGGGGTCCAATCTCATCGCCGGACTGATCAGCCCAGCTTGCAGGAACCTCTTTCATATCAGAAATGTCGGCAAACACAGCATTGGTCATGGCGCCGAACTTGATCGCGCAGCCCTTCAGGCCCAATGCGCCGCCGCCCAGCTCATAGTTCATGGCAGGGCCAAACGCGGCCAGACGGATGCCGGGTCCAAAGGTCCAGGCATCGTCTGCGTCTGCCATGGAACACACACCTTCGTTAACCAGGGCGATCTCTTCACGCCACAGAGCGTGCATCAGACGGTTGGCAATGAAGCCGTTCTTCTCCTTGTTGAGGACAACAGGAGCCTTGTCGTACATGCGGTAAAATTCGCGGGCCTGCTCCGTCACCTCTTTGGAGGTTTTGTCACCACCGGAAATCTCGATCAGGGGCAGCAGATAGGCGGGGTTGAAGGGGTGACCGACAATAATGCGCTCAGGATGTGCGGCCTTGGCTGCAATGTCGGTAACTTTCGTTCCAGAGGAGGAGGAGGCGATGATTCCGTCTGCAGGCATGTATTTCTCCATGACAGCCACCATCTCATGCTTCTGCTCCAGATTTTCCGCTCCGTTCTCCTGCACAAAGTAAACGCCGGTGAATGCCTCGGCGGGATCGGTGGTGATCTTAATCTTGTCCCAGATCTTCTTGCCATCGTCGATGATGCCGTACTTCACATAGGAGTCAATGGGCTCCTGGATTTTGGGGATAGCGCGCTCCTTGGAGTCCTCGGAACGCACAAACACGTTCACATTCAGACCCTTCAGTGCGAAGTAAGCGGCAAAACCGCCGCCAATGGTACCTGCGCCATACATGGCAATTGTCTTAATGTCTTTTACATTCATGAAAAAACGTCCTTTCCATATATATATAGTTACCTCACAGCCTGATCATTGGCATGGTAAGGGACCGACCAAATCAACACTCCAATATGTCAGGAATCCCTAAGCATACCGGAAAAAGCAATTAGACGTAATCGTACCAGCCGTGGCCGTTCTTGCGGCCGAACTTGCCGTCTTTGACCAGCTGCTGCACGGCCTCGGGGCACTTCCAAGTAGTCACAGGCAGAGCTTCCAGAGTCTCGGTCACGTGGGGGAAGGTATCCAGACCGGACATATCCATCATCTCGAAGGGGCCCATGGGGTGGTTCAGGCCAAGCTTAATGGCGGTGTCAATATCCTTGGTCGTGGCCACACCCTCCTCATAGCAGTGAATGGCCTCCAGCATAAAGGCAAACAGGCAGCGGTTGACAATGAAGCCCGGAGTATCGGTTTTGCATTCCACAGCAACCTTGCCAATACCGGCGGAAACCTCATAAACGGCCTTGACAGTCTCGTCGCTGGTCTTGGCGCCGCGGATGACTTCCACGAGCTTCATGGCGGTCACAGGGAAGAAGAAGTGCATACCGGCACAGCGCTCGGGGTTTTTGCAGTTGGCCATGATCTTCGTGATGGACATTGAAGAGGTATTGGTGCACATAATGCAGTCGGGGCGGCAGATCTCGCCCAGCTCCTGGAAGATGCTCTGCTTGATCTCCAGTACCTCGACAGCCGCCTCAACGACCATGTCGCAGTCCTTCAGGTCGGCCATATTCTCGGTGGTGCTGAGGTTCGCCATGGTCGCGTCAACAGATTCCTGGGTTGCCTTGCCTGCCGCTACGCGCTTCTCCAGACCAGCCTTCATTTTCTTAAGAGCGTTGTCGCAGAACTCCTGCTTGATATCACGAAGAATCACCTTGTAACCGTTGGAAGCGGCGATCTGTGCGATTCCGGAACCCATCTGGCCTGCGCCCAGAACGCCAATGGTTTTGATTGCCATTTGTATTATCTCCTTTTTGTTAAAGTTTCATGAAAATCTATTTGTTGCGGATGAAAACCAGTGTCCCTTTCTCCATCATCACTGCCGCTCCATGGCATAAACGCCGAGAGACGCTCCGACTTGGACATGCCGATGACCGGAAGTAAATTCCGGTCATTTTCGGCACATTCGCGCCGATCATAAGGGCATATTCCAGAGAAAGCAACTGATTTCCGATTAGTTATGGGTAAAAACCGGTGTTCTTTTCTCCATCATTGCCGCCATGCCTTCTTTTTGGTCATGGGTATTGAAGAGAAGAGTAAATTCTGTGGTTTCCTGAGCCTTACCGGCGGCAACCGTTTCAATAGCGGCCTTGTTGATGGCAGCCTTGGCGGACGCCAGAGCGCAGGCCGGTTTTTCCATCAGCTGTCTTGCAACTGATACAGCCTTAGCATATATCGTCTCAAACTCGCACTTGGCAGCGGCGCTCTCCGCGGCGTTAAACGCCTTTTTGGCTTCCGCAATGGCAAGGTCGTCCCCGGATTTCTTGGCCCCCTTCAGCGCCTTTTTGGCGGCTCCGGCAGCCTCGTTCAGTTCGGCACAGTCGGGGGAATCCACATACCAGTTCAGAAGCCCCAGCTTGTAAGCCTCCGCACCCGGGATCATAGGGGTCAGCATGACCAGTTCTTTTGCCTTGGCCGGACCAAGAATAGCGGTTGCGCGGGCGCAGCCGTTGGCTCCGGGGATGATGCCAAGGCCCACCTCCGGGAAGGACATGGTGGTGCGGGGACCGCCCACGCGGAAATCACAGGCCAAGGGCATTTCACAGCCGCCGCCGAAGGAGAATCCGGCTACCGCCGCGATGGTGGGGATGGGAAGACTCTCCAGCAGATTGTTAATCTCAATGGCGAGACCACAGAACTCCTTGGCATAACGAGGTGTGGCGTCAGCCATCTCCTTAATATCCGCACCCGCCGCGAAAGCCTTTTCGCTGCCGGTCAAAATCAGTACGCGGACACTGGAATCGGCCTGAACCAGCTTCAGAGCCTCCATGATATCCTTGTTGATCTCGCTGTTAAGGGCATTGAGCGCCTTTGGCCGGTTCAGCTGAATGGTTGCGATGCCGCTTTCCACTTTATAAATGATATTTGCAAACTCCATTACTGTTTTCCTTTCATCATTCCCAGCGGAACTTTTTATCGGCCGATGGTCTGACCGCCGTCAATGACAAGTGTGGTGCCGGTCATATAGGAGAAGCAGTCGGAGCAAAGCGCACAGACAGGACCCGCGATCTCCTCGATCTCACCCAGGCGGCGAACCGCTGTGTTCTTGGCGGACATGTCATAAACCTTGGTGTGGGAGCCGTCCTCCGCGATGAACACGTCCTCGTTGAGCGGAGTTACCACGTAGCCGGGGCATACAGCAATCACATTGATGCCATCGCGTCCGAACTCGTTGCCCATGGTCTTAGTCAGGCTGATCACGCCCGCCTTGGAAGCACCGTAAGCCACAACGCCTGGGCCGCCCACAATACCGCCAACGGAGGCAACGTTGATGATTCTGCCGCCCTTGCCCTGAGCAACCATCTGCTTTGCAGCCGCCTTGGCAAACAGAAACACGCCCTTGAGGTTGGTGCTGATGACTTTGTCGAAGTTTGCCTCGTCGCACTCGTCGGAGAGAATCTTCGCGGTCTTACCGGAAATACCGGCGTTGTTGACCAGAATGTTCAGCTCGCCAAAGTTCTCCAGTGTTTTTGCGATGACATTGTCGATATCAGACTGCTTACCGCTGTCGGCGGGAACGCCGATTACCTTGTTGCTGCCATGGACATAGCGTTCCGTAATTTCGGCTGCCATGGTATCGCAGTCTGCAGCGGTACGGGCGGTCAGCACCACATTGGCTCCATAATGAGCCAGCGTGGCGGCGATCCCCATACCAAGTCCCTTGGTACCTCCGGTAACAATTGCGGTCTTGCCGGTCAAGTCGAAGGTCGGCATGGTTAATTGTCTTGCCATTGTGTCATACAGCTCCTTAACTTAGAATTATCAATGAAATATGCGTGGACATCCCAAAGCCCGCCGCAGCATGATGCCACGGCGGGAAATGGAACTTTGACTTATTTCTTTGCGGCAGTGGCGTCGAACTTTGCCAGCATGGCGCGGGGAGTCGCGGTGGCACGCTCGTAGCGGGGGCAGGTCTCGTAGCCCTTCAGACCGGCCAGATATTTGGCGATCTTCTTGAGCTCTTCCAGGTCATAACGGCTCATCAGGGTGATCTCTTCCATCAGGGGAGAACCGCCGCCGTGAACACCCGCAACCGCCTGAGCGGCCTCGAAGGCGTCGCAGAGCTTATCTTCC
>JAGFXR010000013.1 GCA_017861365.1 Oscillospiraceae bacterium
GCTTCGTTCAGCAAAAAGGATCATTTCGTTGATTTCTCCCAGAATTTCCGGTGTCAGCCGCTTCCGAAAATAGACCATCAGCGATGGATCGAAGGGCAGTTTGGAGTCATCATAGCCGGGGTAGCCGCAGAAGTATTGGAAATAGGGATGTTCCTGAATCATCTGCGCGGTTTCTTCGTCCGAAAACCTATATTCGGCCTGTATGATGCAGGCGCCCAGCGCAAGGCGCAGCGGTTTTGCTGCGTTGCCCTTCTTGTTCGTAAACAGCTTCGCGCAGCGCTGCTCAATCTCTGTCCAAGGAATGATTTCAGCCTTCTTCACCCACCGGTTCTCCGGATTCATCTTCATTCCAACCGGCTGTTTAAAATCAGTCAGACTGATCTGTCTGTCCCCAAATTTATACATCCAAATCACTCCAAGTGCAAGATTTTTTGCTCATTTTCCTGCTTTTTTACACGTATAATACCAAAAATGAACCCTTATGTCTTGCGGTGTAAGCATTTTTTCATTGTTCAGTGGACATTAAATAAGCCCCGCGCCAGCAGACGACTACTACCCAAAAGGATAGTATATAACAACTATGTGCATACTTTATTCCTTGGTTATATGGATGTATAATATAGATGAATAAAATCAAGAAGGAGGTTTTTGGTGTGAATATCATGGCAATCAACGGCAGTCCAAGAAAAAATAATAACACTGCCACGCTGCTGGGTAAGACACTGGAGGGGGCACAGGCAAACGGAGCTGAGACAGAGCTTGTGCATTTGTACGATCTGAATTATAAGGGATGTACCAGCTGCTTTGCCTGTAAACGGAAGGAGGGCAAGAGCTATGGAAAATGTGCCTGGAGAGATGACCTGACCCCCATCCTGCAAAAAATTGAACAGGCCGATGCTATCATTATGGGATCGCCCATCTATCTGTGTGACGTGACCGGACAAATGCATGCTTTTCTGGAACGGCTGGTGTTCCCGTATTTAACCTATACGGAAGCACACAAGTCTATCTTTGGGCGAACCATAAAAACCGGATTTATTTATACGATGAATGTGACCGCGCAGCGGATGGAGGAGCGGGGGTTCCGACCGACCTTAAGCTGGATTGAAGCTTATCTGCAAAATACCTTTGGTCATTGTGAAGCCTTGTTTGCCTATGATACCTACCAGTTTGACAATTACGACAAGTACGTTGTGACAATTTTCGATGAACAGCTTAAAGCCCAGGTAAGAGACACGCAGTTCCCCAAGGATTGCGACTCGGCCTTTACTATGGGACAGCGGTTTGCAGAAAAGGCGCTGTGACCACAGCAAACACTTCAATACAGAGAAAAAAACGCCCTTTGGGGCGTTTTTTTCAAGTCTCGCTGTGGTTAATTTATTTCATGCAACCGCATCGTTATCCTCTCCGCGGAACCGAACGGATGACACAGCTGCACGTCTAATTGATCGGGAAGTGGGCATAGAAGGCTCAGTCGGCGGTTACATATTCCAAGGCGCCGCAGTCAATACGCCCGTCAGATATGCGCAGATTGCCATCAAGATCCGCTTCATCATCGATTATAACATACGCTGGATTTCCCGCATTGATGGATGGCGAAGAAGCTTGAGGGTGAAAATCAAAAGCTGTTTCATTGAGAAAGAGCGGCTTGCTGAATAGTGAATTTTGATCCTGGAAAGAAGCGCTGCGATAGCCGCTAAACGAATACTCTTCACTGAGCCAGACAAATTGTGAAGCATTTATTCCGCCAGGGCAATACCAATCATTATAGTTCATGGTCACATGTGCTGTCTCTTGCGAATCAAACCAGTTGGACATTAAAATATTTTGATCCGTGCTATAGAAAATGTTATTCGCTACCGTGAGATGATCTACTTTTTCAACAGACAGCTCGCCCGTTTCCGTATATTCAGTATCATTTTCAAAACAAGTATTGTTAATAACAGAAGAATTGGTCACGCTGCCGGCGTCCTCACTGCTATAACCGCCTATGTAAATTCCGCCCTTAGAATTATGATAAATAATATTATCCCGCACTGTAATTTGATCGGCGGTGTATCCGTCATTTTCACATCCCACTTCAATACCATGCTGGGTCTGATAAACTGTGTTCCGTTCAATCGTCACGGTTGCCGCTCCGTCGATATAAATCCCTGCCGCAGTTCCGTCTTCATTGGGCGAATTGCAGTTATATACGGTGTTATCTGCAATCAATCCGTATCTCGCCTGATCCGTTTCTTCGTCGGCACAGGTTCCCCAGTGTCCCTGTGCGTCAATTCCAATATTACCAATATCGTGGATGATATTGTTTGTGATCTCCCATTGGCTGACATTCCCGTCAAGACTGATGCCCTCGCACCATCCGACGGTACAATCATATACCTGGTTCCCGTCAATCACCAGATCACTGATGGGCGTGACGCTGTCTGTCCCCGCAATCAGGATAGGATTGCTCCCTGCCTCACCGGGGTTGTCACAGTCAATATGATATATTTTGTTATCCACGATTTGAATATGGCTTCCGGACCCCTCCACATAGATTCCTGCAGCCCAGTCACCGGTGGCGTTGCAAAGCTCAAGCCCCTCGATTTTAATATATTGAGCGTTATTCAGGTAAATCAGGCACGCCGCATCCATCTTTGAACCGTCAATCACAACTCTCTGGTTATCATAATTTTTTATGGTAATATAACCGGAAGAAGAACCGGAATTTGTAATATTGAACGTTTGATTATAGGTACCACCCATGATATCAATGGTATCGCCGGGAGAAACAGTATCGCAGGCTTTTTGAATGGTCTTAAAGGGGGCGCTGACTGTAAGCCCGCTATTGCTGTCACTGCCTGATGGAGAGACATAATAGGTTGAAGCGGCAGTATTAGTGGCCGCCGTACCGGTACCCTGACAAAACAGCCCTGCCAGCGATAGCAGTAAAGCGAGAACTTTAGTTGTCATATTACGTCATCCTTTTCCGTGATGTTTCGGTTTCGTGCACCCTTTTTTCAACAGACTTTATTATTGATTTAACATAAATAAAGCGCTGGGTCATAAACATTGACAGAGGATTTGCTTTTTTGCATCGCAGCATGTTAAAATCAAATAAGCCAAGTTGTAGTAACATGCTGGATAGGAGATAGGAATATGAAGAAATTTTTGCAGGAATTCAAGGCCTTTGCCATTAAGGGAAATGTGATCGACTTATCCGTTGCGGTCATCATCGGCAGCGCGTTTAGTGCGATTGTAACTTCTCTGGTTAACGATTTGATTATGCCGCTCATCGGAGCGATCTTTACCGTTCCAGATTTTTCACTGCTTTCCTTTAACGTGAATGGAACCCCAATCATGATTGGGTCCTTGATTCAGACCGTTGTGAATTTCCTGATCATTGCAATATCAATCTTTTCTGTTGTAAAAGTGATCAGTAAATTTCAAAAGCCAAAGGAAGAAAAGACAGAAGCTTTGCCAACACCCTCGAATGAAGAGCGGCTTCTGACTGAAATAAGAGATATACTGAAACAAAGCAAAGATGAAACGGGCAGGCCGGTGGAGTAATCCCCTGCCGTGCTGCTGTTCGCGTCATGGCTTCCCGTGGTCTTTTTCTTTGATTTGAGCACGCAGCATGCCGCATTTGTGATCGGGCAGGTATTCAAAATGATGCTTTACATACAGCAAGTCTGCCGGACGGTTTGCGATGAGGCAGATATAACTGTCTTCGTGGGCATGCGCATCCAAATAAGCGTCAATGGCCTTCATAATCTGCTCGGCAAAGCCTCTGCGCCGATAATCCTTGTCCACCATAATATCGCTCACAACGTAAGTGATTCCGCCGTCGCCGACAATTCGCCCGAATCCGATGAGCGTCCCGCCGTCATAGAGACAAGCGGTAAACAGGGAATGCTCCAGCGCAATCCGGCTCCGATCCAAGTTTTTTTCACCCATGCCGGAGCGCAGACGGAGACTCACGTAATCCTGCGCCGCAGGCGCTTCATAAATAAGCTGAATATTCATCTTTCTCCACCCATTATTCTGAATAACGCTGGATATCACAACTCTTTGAATCGGCTTGTGTTCACTTGTGGATGAGGGGATCGTGCAAACGAGCAGAGTCGCTGTGGAAAATTCTAAAAGGATTACAGCGCGGACATCAGTTCGTGCAGCTTGCAGACAGTTTTCCAGTTCCGTACGGTAGCTGTGCCGAAGGTTTTAGAGGCGCGGGCGGCAAGCTTTGATTTGCGGATACTCTGATCGCAGAGGAGGTAAAGCTCCCGCTGTCCGGCACACACCTGATCAGCGCCGACACAAGCGCCGCGGAGCGTATCCAGCTGCGCCGGCTCCGGTGGATAGTCCAGAAAATAGACGTAGAAATGCTCCGCTTTGGGGTCGGCGGCCTCCGCCGCCAAGCGCTCGGCGTTTGAAAACGGAAGCAGGTCGATGAGAAGCAGCAGTTCATCCACACTCCGGATGAGCACGTCACTTGAAAATCCAAAGCGCTGGTGAAACCCATCCCCGATGGCGTGCCGGAGCGCTGTTTCGTCAAGGCTGCTTTGAAAAACGGCATTGCCGCTCTGGATGTAGGTTTTAACCCGATCCAGCTGCAAATCCAAGAGGAACTGCCGCAAATCCTCCATTTTGACGATGTTTTTTCCGCCGACGTTGAGACTCCTGAAAAGAGCGGCATAGTTCATTTGAGTGTTCTCCTTTGTTTTCTGCCTTGGTTCAGCAGCAAGCGCCCTTTTTTGTATCCGGACGTATCACGTGCGCTCCGTTTTCTTGACTGAGAAATGACATCATCTTGTAGTGTAAGCGTAACCGAATCAAAATGGTATGTCAAGAACGAGATTTCATTCAGAAAAATGATTCGAGGCTACCTTACGGTTCAAGGCAATTTTGAACGATGATGAACCGCGCCTGTTACAGATCGGGCCGCTTATTTTTGACCGTCCTGGCGCAGGCCGAAGAAATTTTTTTATGAATCAGCGCTGAGTATAAGCATACTCAGCGCTGATTCATTGTCAAGAAAAAAATAACAGGGAGCGTTCGCTCCCTGTTTGGGCTTATCAAGCATAGACGCCGCACGGCTGCCTGCCGTTACGCATTCTGTCCAAAGAACAGCTCGATATCGTCCTCTACCGAGCCGATTCCTGCGATGCCGAAGCTTTCCACCAAGACCTTTGCCACATTGGGAGAAAGAAACGCGGGAAGAGTGGGGCCGAGGTGGATGTTCTTTACGCCCAGGTGAAGCAGCGCCAGCAGTACAATCACCGCCTTCTGCTCATACCAGGCAATGTTATAAACAATCGGCAGATCGTTGATATCGTCCAGGCCAAAGACTTCCTTGAGCTTCAGCGCGATAACCGCCAGCGAATAGGAATCGTTGCACTGTCCGGCATCCAGTACGCGGGGGATGCCTCCGATGTCGCCGAGGTCAAGCTTGTTGTATTTATACTTGGCGCAGCCTGCGGTGAGAATGACTGTATCCCCGGGAAGTGCCTTTGCAAAATCGGTATAATAATTTCTGGACTTGGCCCGTCCGTCACAGCCCGCCATAACCACAAACTGTTTGATCGCACCGGATTTCACCGCGCCAACAACCGCGTCCGCCAGAGCCAGTACCTGATGGTGGGCGAAGCCGCCGACAATCTTGCCGGTTTCGATTTCAGCAGGAGGCGCGCACCGCTTTGCGTGGGCAATGAGCTCCGAAAAATCCTTTTCCTGCCCGATTCCGCCGGGAATATGCTTGCAGCCGGGGAATCCCGCCGCGCCGGTGGTATAAAGGCGGTCCTTGTAGCTGTCCTTAGGAGGGACGATGCAGTTGGTGGTCATGAGGATGGGGCCGTTGAAGCTTTCAAATTCCTCTTTCTGCTTCCACCAGGCGTTGCCGTAGTTTCCGATGAAATGGGAGTACTTCTTAAACGCGGGGTAATAGTGCGCGGGCAGCATCTCGGAGTGGGTATAAACGTCGACTCCTGTTCCCTCGGTCTGCTTGAGAAGCAGCTCGATATCGCGCAGGTCGTGGCCGGAGATCAGGATACCGGGACGTGTTCCCACACCGATATTGACTTCGGTGATCTCCGGATTTCCGTAAGCGGTGGTGTTGGCATTGTCCAGAAGTGCCATACCGGTTACGCCATATTTGCCGGTTTCCAGCGTCAGAGCGATTAGGTCGCCGATGCTCAGGGAGTCGTCCAGGGTTTTGGCAAGGGCGTTTTGGAGAAAGGCGTCCAGCTCCTCATCGTCCTGCAGCAGGGCGTTGGCGTGCTTGCTGTAAGCGGAAAGACCCTTTAAACCGTAGGTAATCAGTTCCCGCAGGCTGCGGACATCCTCATCCTTAGTGGACAATACGCCGACCTCCGCGGCCTTGGCGGCGAATTGGTCGCGGCTGCCGTTCCAGAGCGCGGCCTGCGGCAGCTTGCCCTGATCGGTCACCTGCGCCAGAAGCGCTTGATTGATCTCCAATGTGTGAATAACGCGGGCGGCAATGGCATCCTCGTCAAAATTTGCGTTGGTGATGGTGGTAAACAGGTTCAGCGTGATCAGATGGTTTACTTCCCGCGCCACGAGCTTCCCTTCGGCTCTCAGCTGCGATGTGACGGCGGACAGCCCTTTTGTGACGTATACCAGCAGGTCCTGCAAGGCGGCAACCTCCGGTTTCTTTCCGCAGACGCCCACCTGGGTGCAGCCGGTGCAGCCGGCGGTTTCCTGGCATTGATAGCAAAACATTTGATGCTCCATGGTATATCCTCCTCAACTCTGTTTGGTTGTTTTCCCGACAGGTTCATCATAACAAGGCAAATAAAAAAAATCCGTAACATGCGTTACGGATTTAAAAATATCGAAAAAACAATCATTTCATTGCTATACTTCTCCATCCTACCCAGTTCATCATGAGGATTATGTTAACTGTGAGTTTACTGGCGGCATCAATCCGGTTCGGCAGAACTTCCTTGTTGCAGGTAATCAATGACTCCCTGCCAGAGAATGCTTTTGGAGGGGGTATCATCCATATCACAGAGGGATTTCGCCTGCTCACTCATTTCTGTTAAATGATAGCCGGTTTTTAAAACAGAAAATTTTAAAATTCCCGGGCGAAGAGCATTATGCGGACAACCATAGATACATTTCAGGCACCATATACAATGGAAGCCAAACCTCGGAATGCCGTTTTGTGTTTGAATATTCTTCATCGGACATTGTTGCGCGCACAGGCCGCATTGAGTACAGCCTTCTGACGCGCGGATGAATAAGCCAAACATTTTGGCGCCGAAATGTTCCGCGTTTCCCATAAAAGCAAAAAACCTGTCGGGATGCCGAGGCTTTGTAAGGTTTATGTTCCCGGATAAGATCTCTGTGACGATCCGGGCTGCCTTTTGCGGCATGACATGAATCAGCTGTAGATTCAGCTGGCGCTCAGCCTGAACGGCAAAATTGGACGGCATGACAAGCATAGTTTCATAAATCAGATGATATCCCTTTTTCGTCAGTAACCGCTTGCAGTGAACCCGGCAGGCGGTGTTAGGAGAAATTTCCCCTCCGCCGGAAACCGAGATCACTGCCGCAAGCGTATTCTGAGTTTGAGGCAGTTTTTTAATCCAGCGTTCCACGATGGAAGCTAATCTGAATGCGTATACAGGAGAGAAAACGAGTAACAGCTCCGATGGGGGTGCCTCATGACGGAGGTTGTCAACAGAAATCTCTGCAATATTTACTGTGATTCCCAGTTTGGTAAACAGGGTTTGGAAACAGGATACAATTGCTTTGGTACCGCCTGTGCCGGAGAAATAGGCCAGTGTAACCGACTTGATGGAACGATGTTCTGCCATTCATAAAACCCTCCTGTCGCATGACTTCATACTGTTGGCGGCTTCGATGCGGGAAACTCAAGGCAATCATGGGCCGGCTTTGCAAGGAGGCGGGCTGTTCAAAATGAAGCTAATCAGCTGTGTTCGATTTATCTTACCATATTCTGTTGACTGCGTCTATCATTCAGGCGCATCCACGGTTTCTGGCGACTGCTGCGCCGTCTTGCTCTCCAATTGTTTTGCCCGATTGACTAAAATAATTGAAATGAGCAGATGACACACTTCCCCTGCAAGGAAGGTCAGATAAAGGCCTTTCCCATCAAAAACAAACAGGGAGAGCAGCAGAAAGCCCTGGACAAAGCCGATGCACCGTAATAAAGAGATCAAGGTGGAACAAGCGTTGCGCTCTGTGGTTTGAAAATAAAGGATATTCATGAGTGTAGTACCGATCGCGATGTGTGCAATCGAGTAGAGACGGAGCATCTGGGTTGTCAGGCTTGTCAGCTCCGGGTTGCCTGCCCGAAACAGCGATACCATACCGCTGCTGAAGATGATGCACAGGCTTACCAGCACCGTAGGGACGATTACGTTGGTACAGACGCCGAGACGATATACCCGGTCAAAGGACTTGGTGTCCCCGCTTCCGTGGTAAAGGCTCATAAGGGGCTGAGCGCCCTGTGTCACGCCGACCAGCGTCATATTGATGATGGAACAAACATACCCCACGATGGAGTAGGCGGTGACGCCAAGTGTCCCCAGCGTGTGCATGATTGCCAGGTTAAAGGAAAACGTGACGGCAGGCAGGCTGAATTCCATCAGGAAAGTAGCAAATCTGTTCCTGAGGATACGCCTGATATCGGCGATATCAAAATGAGGCGCATGGATTCGCAGAGTACCTTGCTTTCTTGTGAAGTGAACGGCATAAAAGGTAAGCTCTATCAGCATTCCAATCCCGTTTGTGATGGCCGCGGCCTCGATGCCGAAACCTAAAATGAGGATGAAAATGACGTCAAGGGCGGCGTTGATGACCGCTCCGGTCACGGATGCCAGCATGGCCAGTTTCGGAGAAGCATCATTGCGTACAAACGCGGCAAACAGGCAAACGAGCATCTGAAAGAAGAAAAATGGCGTTAACCAGGTCAGATATGCCACGGTGGAGGGCAGCAACGCGTCATTTGCTCCGAAAAACACAGCCAGCCGCTCCCGGAAGAAAAAGCTGCACAAAGCCATTATGGCTCCAATGGCAGCGGACATCGTGAGGCATTGATTGAAGATATGATTCGCCTTGGCGGCTTCTCCCTGTCCCTTATAGAACGAATAAACATTCGCTCCGCCGATTGCAATCAGCATGGCCAGTGAGATCACCACCATGGTGCAGGGGAATGCAATATTCACGGAGGCAAGCCCGATTTCACCGATCCCGTGGCCTACAATGATGCCGTCCAATATTACATAAAGAGCCTGTACCACCATTCCAACGACCGCTGGAATCACATATTTGACAAACTGCTGATGGATTTGCCGAGTCTGCATACGAAAAGTTCCTCCCTTAAGCGATCTGCGTTATGTGCATTCAGGGCAATAAAAAGCCGGATAAAATACCGGGAATTTCCCGACATCTTATCCGGCTTCGATTCTAATAAGCCCTCCGATAACACGCTTAAATCGTCGTATGATCTAAGTTCAGGAAAATTATATCGTGGGATTCGGCGTTTGTCAATATGTGTTGGAACTGTAATCCGTATGTTCCCGCGTATTGACCGGATGATCAATCATTTGCGTGAGAGCAGACACCTCCTGCGCATAAAAAAGCAGACCAATTTTGATTGGCCTGCGAGAATGCCTTTGATAGGAGAGCGGCGCCTCAGCGCATTTCTGTCAGGGGGAGGAACATGGGCGTGAGGCGTTGTCGGGTTCCGCGGCAAACGCGTGGTATTGCTCCAATATATCGGGGTGGACCTCTAAAAATCGATTGAGCAGCGCAAATTTTTGAAGCGTGACGGCTGAGATATCGTGTTCAATGAGCTCTGTGTCGGACAGGACCTCCTCGGAGACACCCAGGTTTTTTAAAAAATCCTCAATCATGTTGTGTCGGGCCAGTAAATACGCTCCCATCTCCCGACCCTGTTCCGTCAGGGAAATCAGATCGTACCGTCTGTAATCCACCAGACCGAGCTTGCTTAAGTTCTGTACCATTTTGGTAGCGGAGGGAGCCGTGACGTTCAACAGCTCAGAAAGGGTGTTGACGCGCAGAAATCCGCCGGTCAGGCTGCGGCGGTAGATCATTTCCAGGTAATCCTCCATGGCCGGGGTCAGGCTCTTGTCCTGCCGTTCCAGCTGCTGGTAACCACGTACGGTGTGAAATTGAGAATATTGTTCCATATGTCGTTCTCCACTCCTCTGATTTGCGGGAAATCGCTTTGCTTATATCTATGACAAAATTGCCTGATCTGTGCGGAGCATGGAAGAGATTCAGTCACTGATTTTAAAATAAGTATGCCTTTTTCCGACAGTACAAAACCGCCCGCTTCGTGTGAAGCGGGCGGTTTTGGTTCCTTGGGAGGAAATCAGTCGATTAATACATGCCGCCCATGTCGGGGCCGGGAGCCGCCGCGGGCGCGGGAGGCTGGGGCTTGTCGGTGACCAGAGACTCGGTGGTCAGCAGCAGAGAAGCCACGGAGGCAGCATTTTGCAGAGCGGAGCGGGTCACCTTGGTGGGGTCTACGATACCACTCTTAATCATATCACAATAAACTTCGTTGTAAGCGTCAAAGCCATAGCCGGACTTCTTGGCGGACTTGACTTTTTCCAGAACCACGGAGCCGTCGATGCCGGCGTTGGCGGCAATCTGGCGCATGGGCTCGGTCAGGGCGCTGGCAACGATGCGTACGCCGGTCTTTTCGTCGCCCTCAACCTTGGGCAGCAGCTTCTCAACCGCGGCAATCGCGTTGACATAAGCGGCGCCGCCGCCGGCGACAATGCCCTCTTCAACGGCTGCGCGGGTAGCGTTCAGCGCATCCTCAATACGGAGCTTCTTCTCCTTCATCTCGGACTCGGTAGCCGCGCCGACGCGGATGACGGCAACGCCGCCGGAAAGCTTGGCCAGACGCTCCTGATACTTCTCCTTGTCATACTCGGAGGTTGTGGTCTCAATGAGAGCCTTGATCTGGTTGACGCGCTTTTTAATCTCATCGGAGTCGCCTGCGCCGTCAACAATGATGGTGTTCTCCTTGGAGACCTTGATCTGGCGGGCGCGGCCCAGCATACCCAGCTGGGCTTCCTTCAGCTCCATGCCCATGTCGGAGGAGACCACAGTACCGCCGGTGAGAATGGCGATATCCTGCAGCATATCCTTGCGGCGGTCACCGAAGCCGGGGGCCTTGACGCAGACCACGTTCAGAGTGCCGCGGAGCTTATTCACAATCAGGGTGGAGAGCGCGTCGCCCTCGACATCCTCGGCAATGATCACAAGCTTCTTGCCGCTCTGCACCACCTGCTCGAGAACAGGCAGAAGATCCTGAATGGAGGAAACCTTCTTGTCGGTGATCAGGATGAAGGCGTCATCCATCACGGCCTCCATCTTTTCGGCATCAGTGACCATGTAGGGGGTGACATAGCCGCGGTCAAACTGCATGCCCTCAACTACCTCGGAATAGGTCTCGGCAGTCTTGGACTCCTCAACGGTGATGACGCCGTCGTGGCTGACCTTCTCCATGGCCTCGGCAATCAGCTTACCAATGGTGTCGTCGCCGGAAGAAATCGCGCCGACACGGGCAATATCCTCGGTGCCGTTAATGGCCTTGGAGCTTGCCTTGATCTCCGTGATAGCCACCTCGGTGGCCTTTGCGATGCCCTTGCGCATGACCATGGGATTGGCGCCTGCGGCAAGGTTCTTCAAACCCTCGCGGATGATGGCCTGAGCCAGCAGGGTTGCGGTGGTGGTACCGTCACCGGCCACATCGTTGGTTTTGGTGGCAACCTCCTTGACCAGCTGGGCGCCCATGTTCTCAAACGGGTCCTCCAGTTCGACCTCCTTGGCGATGGTCACACCATCATTGGTCACCAGCGGCGCGCCAAACTTCTTGTCCAGAACCACGTTGCGGCCCTTGGGGCCAAGGGTAACCTTTACAGTATCGGCAAGCTGGTTGACGCCGCGTTCCATCGCGCGGCGGGCATCCTCACCATAGCAAATCAGCTTAGACATAAATGATAAACCTCCTTATTTATTAATCAACAATTGCGAGAATATCGGACTGACGGACAATGGTATACTCCACGCCGTCCACCTTGACCTGGGTGCCGGAGTACTTGCTGGTAATTACCTTGTCGCCCACCTCTACGGTCATTTCGACCTCGTTGCCATCCACCAGTCCGCCGGGACCAACGGCTACCACCTCGGCAACTTCGGGTTTTTCCTTGGCAGAGCCGGTGAGAATAATGCCGCTCTTGGTGGTTTCTTCCGCCTCCACCATCTTTGTGATGACGCGGTCGGCTAAGGGCTTCAGATTCATAACTTAAGTTCCTCCTTATATTTTGATCATTGATTTAACTGATTTTATGTTAGCACTCATATATTTTGAGTGCTAATGCAAATATTATAATAACCGCCTTCTTCCAATTATGCAACTGCAATTATGCCCATATTTTTGCGAATAATTCGAAAAATAAATGAATATCTTTGCATTACTTCTTCTGACGCAGCCGTTCTTTAATTTTCTCGTATTTCGTTTGATTCATGGCCTGTCAAATTCTTAAACTGAGCGAAAAAAGACGGTTTTCTGGCACACTGCTGGCAGGAGCGTTCAATTTCTCCCGTGATCCGGTTCCTGCTGCCAGACGGATGGATCAGGATGATCAGGGAAGCATAAACAGGTCGCACTTGATCATTCCGTTGTAAAGCTTTCTCTTTTTCCCTGCCTGTGAACCGAAGGTGCGTTCAAATTCGGTGTGGGAGGAGAGCAGAAAGAGCTTCCATCCCTCGGGCAGCGTCCGGTATGCCTTGCCGAAGCCGCGGTACAGCTCCTCTGCTTCCCGGTGCTCCATCAGCCGTTCGCCATAGGGCGGATTGGTTACGATGCGCCCATGGGGTTCGCTCCTGTGAAATGTCATAGCGTCGGCCACGTCGAACCGAACCAGATCCTCCACTTCCGCGAGACCGGCGTTGTGCCGTGCCAGCTCCACTGCCTTGGGGTCAATGTCGCCGCCCCAAATGTCGTAGGTGCCTTCAAATTCCCGGTCGATGGCCTCTTCCGCCGCGTCCATCCACGATTGCGTTGTAACCCACTCCCATTTCTGAGCCGAAAAGCTGCGATTTAAGCCCGGCGCCCGGTTCTTCGCAATCAGCGCCGCCTCAATGGCAATGGTTCCGGAGCCGCAGAAAGGATCGCAGAAAGGGTCGCGCCCACGGTATTTGGAGAGCAGCACCATGGCGGCCGCGAGGGTTTCCCGCAGGGGGGCCTCCACGCCCGCGGCGCGGTAGCCGCGCTTGTAGAGCCCCGGCCCGGAGGTGTCCAGCATCAGCGTGGCGGTATCCTTCATAATGGAAAACTGAATTTGATACAGCGCCCCGTTTTCGGGAAGTGTTTCCAGTCCATAGGCCTCGCCCAGCCGGGAGGCAACCGCCTTTTTGATAATGGACTGACACGCGGGCACAGATTTAAGCACGGAATTGAGAGAATAGCCCTTCACGGGAAACGCGCCGGATCTGGGAATCAGCTCATGCCACGGCAGAGCTTTGGTCTGTTCGAACAGCGCGTCAAAATCACCCGCCGGAAACTGCCCCAGCACAAGGAGAACCCGCTCCCCGGTGCGAAGGTTGACGTTGATCCGCGGGATATCCTTCATACCGCCCTCACAGAGTACCCGGCCGTTTTCGGTCTGAACTCCGGGCAGTTCCAGCCGGCGAAGCTCCTCGGCAGCCAGGGCCTCCAACCCAAATAAGGTTGGGATTGCAAATTGCAGCGTCTCCATGTATTGCATACTCCATTCTCAGTTCACGATTACTTGTTTTTACGACAGGTGCGATATTCCCCGCCTTCGGAATCGGAAGGGGAATATCGCACCTGTGAAATGGTACTTGTCCTGTTCAATCGTTTGACAGGTCTCCCGCCGTCCGAGCGGGGAGATGTCGACTATTTCGCGTATTCAATTGCCTTGGTTTCCCGCAGGACATGAACCTTAATCTGTCCGGGGTATTCCAGCTCGTCCTCAATTTTCTTCGCGATGTCCCGGGCCAGGAGAATCATCCGATCCTCTGAAATCGCCTCGGGATTCACCATAATGCGAACCTCGCGGCCAGCCTGGATGGCATAGGATTTATCCACACCGGGGAAGGAGGCTGTGACCTCCTCCAGTTTTTCCAGACGCTTGATATAGTTTTCCAGATTTTCGCGCCGGGCACCGGGGCGTGCCGCTGAGATCGCGTCGGCGGCCTGCACCAGACAGGCGACCACTGTACGGGGCTCCACGTCGTTATGATGTGCCTCAATGGCATGTACAATCATTTCATTTTCCTTGTATTTGCGCGCTAGCTCCACGCCGATGGCCACATGGGAACCCTCCACCTCGTGGTCAATGGCTTTTCCCAGATCGTGGAGCAGTCCGGCACGCTTGGCCTGAGCCACGTCCGCGCCGATTTCGGCGGCCAGCAGTCCTGCCACATGGGATACCTCGATAGAGTGGTTCAGGACGTTCTGACCGTAGCTGGTGCGGTAGCGCTGGCGGCCCAGCAGCTTGACGATTTCGGGATGAAGTCCGTGGACGTTGGTTTCGAAAATCGCGCGCTCGCCCTCCGCCTTGATGGTGGCATCTACTTCACGCTTTGCTTTCTCCACCATTTCCTCAATGCGGGCCGGATGGATACGTCCATCCAGAATTAACTTCTCCAGTGCCAGCCGCGCGATCTCCCGCCGGACGGGGTCAAAGCAGGAAATGGTGATGGCCTCGGGGGTGTCGTCAATGATCAGGTCGACGCCGGTCATAGTCTCCAGCGTGCGGATGTTGCGGCCCTCCCGGCCAATGATGCGCCCTTTCATTTCGTCGTTGGGCAGGGGAACCACGGAGACCGTCGCCTCCGCCACATGGTCGGCGGCGCAACGCTGAATCGCCAACGAGATGATCTCCCGGGCGTTTGTCTCGGCTTCCTCTTTAAAGCGGGTCTCAATTTCCTTCACCTTCATGGCAGCCTCATGGGTTACCTCGTCCTCCAGCTGATCAATCAGGTAACGCTTCGCCTCCTCAGAGGTGAAGCCGGAAATGCGCTCCAGCACGTCCAGATGACTTTTCTTAATCAAAGAAATTTCAGTTTTCTGGGTGTCCACCTCTGCCAGACGGGCAGAGAGGAGCTCTTCCTTTTTCTCCATGTTTTCGGTTTTGCGGTCCAGGTTTTCTTCCTTCTGCTGCAGCCGCCGCTCCTGCTTCTGGAGTTCGGCGCGGCGCTCTCTGGCATCCTTCTCCTGTTCCGCGCGGGCCTTTAAAATCTCTTCCTTTGCTTCTACCAGCGCTTCCCGTTTCTTACTCTCCGCCGCCTTGATGGATTCGTTGATAATTCGCTTCGCTTCCTCTTCAGCGCTGGAAATTTCCTTCTCCGCGACATTTTTGCGGTACGCGATACCCAAAGGGAACCCGATGACCAGTGCGACCAGAAACACGACGACACCGAGTAGTATATTCATAAAAGGACCTATTTTCACACACCTCAGCTTTCTTTTGTACACTTCTTCTTATATTAAGATAAATACGGCATAATGTCAAGAAAAATTACGGATTATTCGGCGTTTTACACAAAAATATCGAGCTTTGTTCCATCTGAGCTGGAAGAGAATCATCCCCGTCAACCCAATCCTGAACCTGGAACACTCTGTATTGCGTTTTTGTGTCCCGCACCACGACTTTTCGGACGCCCGCGTTGATGATCAGTCTGCGGCACATGGAGCAGGGCGAGGAATCTGGGATCAGGGATGCGTCCCTCGGATGCAGGCAGGCCAGATAGAGGGTGCTGTCCAGCGCTTCCCGCCGTGCCGCGGAAATCACGCAGTTTGCCTCCGCGTGAACAGAACGGCACAGCTCGTACCGTTCCCCGGAGGGGATTTGCATCGCCTCCCGCGTACAATAGCTCAAATCCACACAGTTTTTTCTGCCCCGGGGGGCTCCGTTGTATCCGGTGGCGATGATTTCATCATGCTTGACCAGAATTGCGCCGTAGCACCGCCGAAGGCAGGTGGAACGCCCGGCCACGGTGGATGCGATATCCAAATAGTAATTTGTTTGATCAATTCTTGCCATGAAAGACCCTTCTTCAGTCCAAAATGTTTCCTAAACAGTATAACGAATCTCAAGTCCGAAGGCAATACAAATTCACAATATGTTTACCATTCATCCATTGACGCGGAGGGCGGAAACCGCTATATTAGGATTATAGAATATCCCATCATAAGGAGTCGAACGCGTTATGCATATTATACAGCGAATGATGTACGGGCGATACGGCACCGATCAGCTGTCGCTTTTCCTTTTGGCTATTTATGTGCTGTTTTATCTGATTGCCATGTTCACGGGGCTGATTGTATTCAATTGGATCGGTACTGTGTTGATTCTGGCGGGGTTTTTTCGCATGTTTTCCCGTAATCTGGAGAGACGCCGCATGGAAAACATGAAATTTCTTCACCTGGTGAAACCCATCACCGACTGGTTCCGGATACGGCGGGCCGTCCACCGGGATCGTGAGCACAGCTACTTTAAATGCCCCAACTGCGGACAGCGCCTCCGGGTTCCCCGGGGAAAAGGAAAAATCACCATCACCTGCCGGGCCTGTGGTACTGCGTTTCAGGAAAAATCCTGATGTCCGCCACAAAACGATGAAAACGGTTGAGAACCGCCGGAACGGGCGGTCCTCAGCCGTTTCTTCATATTCCCGGGGGCTCGTCCCGGGGGAACACAAAGTCCAGCTTCAGATCATTCCGCATGGCGGTCAGCTTGCGCTCCATGGTAAAGAGCATGCCATTTTAAGACTTATCCAGACACATTACTTACCGACGCAAAATCGCTGAAAAATCCGGTTGGTCACATCGTTCCGGACGGTTTTGCCAGTCAGTTCGCCCAGAAATTCCATTGCCTGCTCCACATCCGAGAGAACCGCGTCCGGTGTCATCCCCGCCGCCATTGCCTCTGCCGCGTGTCGGACGGCGGCCAGTGCCCGCCGCGCCGCGTCCTCCTGTCTGGCATTGGTCAGCAGGGTGCCAAGCTCTCCCTCCCCCGGCGGAAACAAAAGGGCGATAGCGTCCTCCAGCTGCGCAAGTCCCTCACCCGTCAGTGCGCTGACCGGGCAGACATGGGAAAAACGTGATCTCAGCGGCTCTAACTCCAGACGGCAGGGCAAATCTGATTTATTTACCACACATATGGTCCTAGAGGCGGATAAAGCGGCTTCAATCGCCGCCATGTCCTCCGTCTCCAGCGGGCGGGAGCCGTCCAGCACCAGCAGAGCCAGCTCGGAGGACTTCAAAGCCGCCTGGCTGCGCTCCACCCCTGCCCGCTCCACGGTGTCGTCGGTGTCCCTCAGTCCGGCGGTATCAATGAGTCGGAGAAGCACGCCACCCGCCCGCAGACGCTCCTCCACCGTATCCCTGGTGGTACCCGCAACGGGGGTCACAATGGCGCGCTCGTAACCCAGCAGCGCATTGAGCAGGGAGGACTTGCCCGCGTTGGGACGGCCCACGATGGCACAGGGAATCCCGTCCGCCAGCAGCTTTCCCCGGCGGTAAGTGCCCAGCAGGGACTGAAGCTCACCCTCCGCCGTACTCAGCGTCTCCTCCAGCACCCGGGCGGTAAAAGGATCGATATCCTCGTCCGGGTAATCCAGTACGGCACAGAAATGGGCGGATACATCCACAAGCCCCTCATAAATCCGCTCCACCCGCCGTGACAGGGCACCGCCCAGCTGACTTGCCGCATTACGGGCGGCTTCGGCGGTTTCCGCGTCGATCAGATCGATGACGGCCTCCGCCTGGGTTAAATCCAGCATGCCGTTCAAAAAGGCCCGTTTGGTAAACTCTCCCGCCGCCGCCTGCCGCGCTCCGTGAGCGCACACCGCCTCCAGCGCCAGAGCCAGCACCGCGGGTGAGCCGTGGCACTGGAGCTCGGCGGTGTCCTCTCCGGTGAAGCTCCGGGGCGCCCGGGCATAGGTAGCCAGAGCGGAATCGATGACATTTCCTTCACGGTCACGGAGTGTGCCGTAAACCAGACGGCGGGGCCGGCAGTCTCTCAGCTTTTTACCGCTGTTTGTCTGAAATACAGCTTCCACCGCCTCTACGGAACCGGGCCCGGACAGACGGACGATGCCGATGGCGCTTCGGAGCGGCGCCGTGGCAACGGCCGCAATGGTGTCTGTCATATCTGATGAACAATCCTTTCGCAGTGGTGGAGCATGTCCGGACATGGGAGATGAGGCACATGGCGGCAATGCCGATTCACATGATGTCGACCTTTGGGGAAAAGTTTGTGGAAAATGTTCAAAACTAATGGGTCGTCTCAACCAGCCGTACACTCTAAGTCACAGAAAATCAAAATCTTTGCCACGAAATGGCGATTTTATTAAATTATAACCTGTCAAGAATGCGAATTGATGCGGAATTTCTGGGTTGCTCCGGTTAGATGTCACATCGGTCTGCTGGTGTTCAGCCTTATCATATATGATATACCCCATTTTTTCAACAGAAAAAATGAAAATGAGAAATCCGACGCTTCCTGTTTGCGGGACGCGTCGGATTGGCGCGGGAGGGGAATTCATCCGCATTTGTTGCAGGTAGAGCAGTCGCCGCAATTCATCCGGCGTGCCCCGGTGAGGTCCCCCTCGATGGGAATCACCCGAAAGCCGCAGTCGGTCAAGGAAAAGCGTTTCTGCCCCACCGCGTTTTCCGGTGTCACATGGTCGGCTTCAAAGGAAAGGCGCACAGGGATAGTAATGAACTGATCATCCAGCAGGGGATCAGACTGAGCGGTGGGGCCGAAGAATACGCTTTGCCCGCCGGGCTGAATGATTTCAATGCGGGTGTCCATAGTTGTAACGGTCTGAATGGAGCCATCCGGGAGAAAGGACAGAGAATTGGAGTCACCGTGAATCCCCAGCGCGTCTGGGTCAAAGGCGGGAATGACCCCGATGGGCGTGGTGACATCAATGGGATACGGCGGCTCCATCGACTGAAGCGATCCGTCCTCGTGGAGGGAGAAGCCGATTCTGGTGGGCATGGAACCCTGGGGTGTACGCACACTCACGGTTTCTCCCGGCCAGAGACTCATAGAGTTCAGCGCCCCGCCGTGATAAAAGTGAATGGCGGTCAGCTTAGCTTGAAGTTCGGCCACAGGCAGAGAAAAAGACAGGGACGGGCACAGTGCAGCTTCCTCCTCCTCCGACCAATAGGCGGTTATTTTTCCATTGCAGGGGAAGACGCGCCGCAGAGCCCCGTCGGGATAAAAGGTGATAAACTCCGCAGGCAGCGTTCCCAGCGGCGTGGAAATCAGCTGCTGCTGTTCCAGAGCCACCGATTTCAGCGTTCCGTCGGGATAGAAGGAGATACTTGGAATGTTTTTCTTTCGAACATCTTCTTGCCACTTGGGAATGACGGGGCCATAACCGGTCTCAATGGTATTCTCCTCGGTCAGCATACAGCTTTCCAAGGTTCCGTCCGCCTCAAGCATGGTGGAGCTGACTCCGTGAAGCGTCTCAAAAATCCCCATCCTAATTCACTCCTTACTTAATGATGCCTGCCGGACGGCAGATGAAACTCAGGCGGCCCGTGGGGTTTGCCCTGCGGCTGCCTGTTACGCGTCCAAAAGGGTGACTGCTCCTGTCTCCGGATCCATAATTAACCCAGAAACCTCCACGTCGTGGGGAACAAAGGGGTGGCTCTGAATGGTTTCCACTGTGGAGATGACCGAGCTTTTGACATCGTCAAAGCCGCTGAGCCAGTGATCCAGGTCAAAACCGCAGTAGCGAACCAGATCAATGGTTTCGGGCTGAATGCCGTGGGCACGCATCTTGTCGATAATCCGTTCAGGGTCAAGCCTCTGCATGCCGCAGTCGTAATGCCCGATGACCAGAACTTCCTTGACCCCAAGCTCATAAATGGCAACCATCAGGCTGCGCATCACGCTTCCAAAGGGGTGGCTGACCACACCGCCGGCGTTTTTAATGATCTTGACGTCTCCGTTTTTGACGTTCAATGCGGCGGGGAGCAGCTCGGTCAGACGGGTATCCATACAGGAGAGAATCGCCAGCTTCTTAGTGGGATATTTGGTAGATTTGTAATGCTCATATCGCTTTTCCGATACAAACGTCTGATTAAACTCCAAAATCTGCTTTACGTTTTCGGTCATAACAGAGATCTCCTTATGGGAACAGAATTCTTTCGTCACCCATTATAACATAAATACCGGTGAGCCGCCAAGACTTATTCGGCATCCAGGTCTTTCCGGTTCCCGGGCGCGCCGCTCTCCACGGAAGGCCCCCGATCTCCGAGGTTGAGCCGCTTTCGGATCATTCTCCAATCGGGAAGAAAGCGGTCCATATACCCTTTGAAAATATGGTTATGGCTTGGTTCCAGCAAATGCACCAGCTCGTGCATAATGACATATTCCAGGCACTCGGGCGGCTTTTTCACCAGCTGCAGGTTCAGCCAGACGCGCCGTTTGGCGACATTACAGGTTCCCCACCTCGTGCGCATATCTTTGATGTGCCACTCGTCCGCCGCCACGCCCACCCGCTGCTGACACCGTTCCAGAATCGGGGGAATCGCGGCCTTCAGCTCAAGGCGGTACCAGCTGTTGAGCGCCGCCGCGCACTGCTGGGGCGTGCTGCCCTCCCGTACCCGCAGCGCCGCGCTTTGCTCCGAGAGCAGCACGCCATTCTTTCCGCCGCCGTGGATCGTTTCCATTGGATAGCTTCTGCCCCAAAGCTCAAGAAATTCAACCCCGCCGCCAGATTCCAGCCTCGGGCGCTGGAGAAAAGCGGCCTGCTGCTTTTTAATCCAGGGGAGCTTTGCCTCCACGAAGGCACGCAGAAGCTCATCCCGTACCAGCCGCGGCGCGGTGAGCTTTACGCTTCCGTCGGGCGGCTTCACCCGAAGATACATATGCTTGATTCCTTTTTTTTCAACCGAAATCTCAATGCCGCCAACAATGATGCTTTTCATAATGCCGCTCCCGTTTCTTGCTGTCAAGCCCTGCAACCCGGCTGCTTATGACGCGGGCGGTTCCATTTTTTTGATCTCTTTGGATTCAGGGAAAAGTACCGTGAAGGTGGTGCCGGATTCCTGTGTGCTTTCCACGAAAATTTTACCCCGGTGGGTGTCCACAATGGATTGAGCGATGGCCAGCCCCAGTCCATATCCCCCCGTCTCCCGGGTGCGGGCGGTGTCGGCCCGGAAAAAGCGTTCAAACACATGAGGCAGCCGTTCGGGCGGGATGGGCTCCCCGGTGTTGTGGACGGAAAGGCTGATTTTATCCTGCGCCCGCTTCAGGGACACCTTGACGGCGCCGGGTTTCCCGGCATATTTGCAGGCATTGTCCACCAGAATGATGACAAGCCGCTGGAGCTGGTTTTCGTTGCCGCAGATATGCAGCCCGGGTGAAATATCGGCGTCCAGAGAGACGCCCTGTTCAAAGGCCACCGACTCAAAGGGAAGCAGGCTGCTCCACATCAGGTCGGTCAGGCAGAGCGTGGTATGGGTCAGATGATTATCCAGCTTGGCCGCATCGCCCTTTGCCAGAAACAACATGTCCTGCACCAGCTGCTTCATGCGCTCGGCTTCATTCTGGATGTATTCCACCCATTTTACCTGCCGGGCGATGGTATCCTCCTGATGGGTCAGAAGGATGTTCGTGTCGGCCAGAATCACCGTGAGGGGCGTCTTCAGTTCGTGGGAAGCATCCGCCAGAAACTGCTGCTGCCGTCGCCACGCCTCGTCCACAGGGTGGACGGAGATTCCGGAGAGAAACACGCTGATGCAAAAAAAGCAGAACAGCGCGATGCCGCCCACCAGCAGAGAGCTGAGAATCAGGTCTCTCATGGCGTCCAGCTCCCAGGTCTGATCGGCAAAGGCGATGACCGTCTGAGTGGGGCCGTTGCTGATGGTAAAGCGCAGATTCAAGTCTGAGAGCAGACCGTCTTTTTTGCCGGTGGCCAGAGCCTCGGATACGGCGGAGGACACCATTTCATCGCTCATATCCACATTGCCGCCGGTCTCCTGGGTGACTTGGTTGGAGGAATCCAGAATGACGGAGAAAACCGGTATGATGGTCGTAAACTGGCCGTCGGCATCATCATTCTGAAAGGTATCGCTTTTGCCGCTGTCGCCAGAGGGCTTATTGTCGGCACCTGTGCCGTTTTTGGAAGCGTCTCCAGCATCTGACGCGGAAGAGGAACCGCTGCTGTCGGATTTCCCGTTGCTGTCCTCAGAGGAACCTGTTTCGATGTCATTGCCGGAAGGGGTATTTCCCATGGCTCCCGAGGGCTGCCGATCCAAAATAGGCAGCTGCATCAGGCCAGGACTGCTGGCAGCCTGATGCAGGGCCTCGGTGCTTTTTCTGACATTACTCTGATAGGAGGTAATCAGCAAGATCGCGAACACCATAATCAGAACGAGACTGATCAAAAGCATGTTGACCAGTACGAATTTTCGACGCAGCTTACGGATCATTTCAGTGTCCTCCCCGATGCGGCGGATGAGCCGGGACCGTTCGGTTTTGTTTGGCGAATTTGCGGACAAGCGCGGCTGATTTTATCCTCGATCCCGGCGCCGCCGTCAGGCGTCGGAGAAATCCAGCACAGCTGTGAACCGCGCTCCAGCGAATCGCAGACTGCCGCCGCGCAGAAAGTTCCATCCGAGAAGGGTTTACGGGGAATATCATCTGGAACCACCAGGCGGCTCGGGCGGGATAGTCCGTCGCCGGTATATTTGCAATAGGCCTCCTTGACCGTCCAGAGGAGGTAAAATTCCTTCCAGCCGCCGCCGTTTTGGCAGAACAGAGCATATTCCTCCTGCGTCAGGGCGAAGCGGGGCAGAGACGGGCGGCGGGGCCGAACCACCTCAATATCTACGCCGACAGGCGTGTCGGCAAGACCCAGCAGGAGGAATGGGCCGCTGTGGGAAAGATTAAAGTGAATTTCCGGACATTGGGGAAAAAACGGTTTGCCGCCGGATGCCCGGGCGATAGCGGGCAGCGTATCCCGGCCGCAGAATCGCCTCAGGCCATATAGGAGCAGGTCGTCCGCAGTGAGCCCGGCCCGCCGCAGGTCGCAGGCAATCAGCAAAAGCCCCATGAAGTATCTCCCTGATGAAAATGTCGTGAACAGCAACGGCTTGAGCCGGAGCACACCCCGAAACAAACCATACTGCTTCGCGCAATCGGAGGTTATAGGGTAAAGTCCTCATCCCGCAGCTTACTGAAATCCGGAGCCGCGGGGCGGGGCGGGACACGCTTGAGCGGATCATACCGAAAGCCGCGGCAGTGCCCTTCCGACGGCATCACGCCTTTTCGCGTGCACATCACAGTCTCCGAATCCAGCATGACGGAATTTTGGCAGTAACCGCACCGCGGCTCCATGTTTTTGCGAAACAGCACGGCAATCCCTCCCCAGACAAAGCCACATGATTCCTTCTACTTTATCATTGATGATATCACAGATGCCGTTCGCTTTCCACTCTTTTTTCGCCCTGTCAGCGCGGCGATGAAAAAGAAAATGAGAAACACCACCCAGGCAGCCACCACAGAAATGGCGATGGCGGCGCTGAACTCCATCGAGCTGATAGCGTCCACCTGATCCGCCAGATAAACCGACACCGGAGCCTGAAAGGAGAAAATATGGGTGACGGCAAATACCAAAGCCGCCGAGATGACGCCGTGGAGCAGTTTTCCGATCAGATAGCTGCGGGGCGACAGACCGCTGCTTCCGAGAAAGGAGAGTACCTGACAGTGCACGGAGATTCCTGCCCAGCCGAGAATAAAGGCAGCCATGGACATGCGTCCGGAGAGGGAACCCGTACCGGATACGGACCAGACGCCGGAGGAAATTTCCAACACTCCGGTCAGAAAACGCTCCGCCCACTCCTGAGTAAAACCGATGGGCGAAAAAACAGCGGCAAGCGCGCCCGCCAGCGCGCCCATGACACCGGATAAAAACAGCAGACGCAGCACCACTGTGAAGAAAACCACAAACGCGCAAATGTTCAGAGCGGAATTCAGGGCGCTTTTGATGGAATTGACAAAGGCGGCTGTAAAATGAGTTACCTCAATGCGGTTTTGCACCGGACGGCCGCGGTGACGGCCGCTGCTTCGGTGATAAAACCGGAACAGAATCCCCACACAGATAGAGGCCGCCGCATGAGCAAAATATAAGGTTATACCGATTTTGCTGTTGGAAAATACACCGGCTCCCACCACGCCCAAAATAAAGGCGGGACCGGAATTATTGCAGAAGGACAGAAGCCGTTCCGCTTCCTCCTTGGTGCAGGAGCCTTTTTCATAGAGGTGAATGGCGGTCTGAGCGCCCACGGGATACCCACCCACAAAGCCAAGCGCCACGGCGGAGGCGCAGCAGCCCGGTACGTTAAAGAGCGGACGCATCACCCGCTCCAGTGCGCGCCCAAGATATCCCGAAAGTCCCAGCTCCACCACCAGAGAGGACAGGACGAAAAACGGAAACAGGGATGGAATGATGACATTATAGCAGAGCGTGAGTCCGGTTTTTCCCGCCTCTATGGCCTCTTTGGGGAAGAGCAGCAGAGCCATGGTTGCGATTAACAACACAATCCCCAGTATCAGATCCCGTATTTTTTGCCGTCCCAGCATGTGAGCCATCCAATCACCTCCCATGGATAAAGGGTATGCGGCAAACTCGTCCCCCTTGCGCGGGACAGCCGAAAAAATTTGAAAAGAAACGGGAGGCTTAACTTAGAAGTATAGATATCATGTTGTTGAAAAAATAAAATAGGCAGGAACAAACTGGAAAGAACTATTATCATAACCAAAGAAAACTTAATTTTATTGTGCATTGTGAATAGTGCAAAACGACAATAAATAAGATATCCTATTGAATATACCGGAAGGTATTATAAAGGAGGAACAAACGAAAATGAGGAAAGCAAAGAAATTTTTTGCCCTGATCCTTTGTCTCAGCATGGCTGTCAGCCTGTTGACCACAGGCGTCAGTGCCGCATCCGCATCGGCCTCAGCTTCCACCGGCGCCTCTACCAGTTCTGCATTGACGGATTTTTCCCAGAGCACACATCAGGATGCCGTGAGCCTGATGGTTAAGCTGGGACTGATTAACGGCATTGTTCAATCGGACAATACTGTAGCCTTTGAGCCATCCGGCAGCCTGACCCGGGCGCAGATGGCCAAAATTATTGTCACGGCACTTAATCTGGTGAATACTCAGACACTCTCGTCATCAGACACTTTTACCGATACGTCAGCAAGCTGGGCTGAGAGCTACATTACCGCCTGCGCAGGCATCGGCGTGATCGACGGCCTGGGCGACGGAACCTTCAATCCGGACGGTACGGTGACTGTGATTGAAGCCGCGAAAATGCTCCTTACAGCAATGGGAGTTTCCGGTTTGAGCGGCTCCGACTGGCAGACCGCGGCTGAAACCTCCGCGGAGACATATGGTCTGCTCTCCGGCATCACCGCCGCCGCAACCGACGCCATTACCCGCGACGACGCGGCTCAGCTGATTTATAACGCCCTGACCAGCGCAAGCTACAACGGCTCCGGCGCGCTGCCCAACGTGATTGTCATTTCCGACAGCGCCACGAAGAGCATCACCGTCGGCAGCAACACACTGGTGACCACCGTGGAGGGCAAGCTTCTCACCGCTGTCAAGGACGGCACTGAATTTGATTACAGCATTCCCGGAACCTATGCCGACTGCCAGTTTGTAACCACCGACGCAATTGGCCAGATTGGCTCCTTCGGCGGCGGCGGGGAAGGTGACTACGATTTCCGCACCGGCCTGTACATTGATGAGAACGGAATTGATCAGGATCTGTCCGTTACCGGCGCGATTACCGGCGGAACTTACGACGACACCACCATTTCCGGCATCACTATGAACTCCACCAGCCAGAATTTCAACGGTATTATTGTAAACGGCGACCAGAACGTCACCATTAAGGATTCCGTCTTTAACTTCCTCTCCCAAAGTGACGGCTCCGTGGTCAACGATTTCTCCGGTCTCGGCGCGGTTATCTCCGCCTTCAACGGCGCGAAGGTCACATTGGATAATGTGAAGATTACCACTGACGGAGTTGCCCGTCTGTCCTCCTTCACCGATGAGTATGCCACAACCGTCATTCAAAACTCCGAGGTCAATGTCAACGGCGGCACGGTCTATGACGGCTACCAGAACAGTGCCGACCAGTCCGTGATGGTGGCGCCTCCCTGGGTACTGGGTATCACCGGAAATGCCCGGGGAACCAACCTGGAGGGCAATTATTCCTCCACCATTGTTTTGAACTCCGATATGAATGCCAACCAATGGGGCGTTGTCTCTACCGACGCAGGCTCCAATATGCAGCTGTTTATCGCCGACTCTACCCTGACCCTGAAGGGCGAGGGGCAGACAGATGATCCCTTCAGCACCAACTACGGCGCCGGTTACGGTACCTACGCCATTGGCAACGCCCAGGAATTCTTCTATGGCGCGACCCTCAATGTTGGTACCTACGCTACCATTTTCACCGGCGGTTACGCCACCTATGCCTCCTCCAACGGCACCCTGACCGCCTATTCCATGGATACCTCCGGCACAACCACCGACTTTTTAGGCAATCAGGTCAATGCATTCACCACCGACGCGCTGGCTTCCGTGGAAGGTAAGGGGCAGAACACTGTCATCAATTCCGACGCGTTCGGCTTTATGGCTCACGGCGCGGGCGGAGCGCTGGTTACGGACGGAACCATTGTGAACACCGATAACGCGGTATTCCTCATGAAGACCAGCGATTTCGATATCGAAGTCAGCGACGGCGCACAGCTCAACACCGCGGACGGCGTGATTCTCCAGATGATGGATAATGACGATTCGCTGGTGGGCGTGGGCAGCATGGGCTCCGGCGGTCCCATTTTTAACACCTCCTATCACGAGGATGCCGGCTGGCATGAGGGCACTGTGGGCACCACCGTGAACAGTGGCTCGGCGGTTACCTTTGCCGCGGAGGATGTCACCCTCAATGGCAATTTCTACAACGGAACCGGCAACTATGCCATTAACGGCGCCTACACCGGCAACACCATGCAGCTTACCTTCGGTGCCGACGCTATTCTCAACGGCGCCATCGCCGCCACGGGCGTGATGCACGTGGACGAAAACGGCAAGCAGAATACTGATTTCACCATCGATCAATACTACTATCTGGGCCATCTGGCTAACACCAACTATTACAATGGCGCTAACGACGTTGAGGTCACCATGAAGGACGGCGCGGTCTGGAATGTGACCGGAAACTCCCTGCTCACCGAGCTGGTGGTTGACAAGGCCGCCAACATCAAGGCCGCTTCCGGAACCCTGACCGTCACGGTCAACGGAACCGCAGTCACCCTGGAGGACGGCAAGACCTACACCGGGACCATCGAGCTGACCGTAAGCTGACCAAGCAAGCGTTTTTACCATAGACGACAAAAAGGGGCACCCTATCAGTGTCCCTTTTTGTGTCAATGTTAAGACGTGTATGAGAACAAGCAAGTTTTTCCGCATATCCACCATAAACTGACTGGATCAGTCAAACACAAAACGGAGGAGAGGACTTATGTATTTACGGAAAAAATTACTCGCATCTGCTCTCAGCCTGGCCATGGTGACAACTCTGATTCCCTTTGGCGCGGTTGCCGCTTCTGACAGCGGAGGAACTGGCATGGAGGGAAATACGGAAACCACCGCCGCCGTGGCGGCGGACTACCCCGGAGCCTCCAGAATCACTGATTTCGCGGATGAAAGCAGCATTCAGCACACTGCTGCGGTTTCCATGCTGGTATCGCTGGGAATCCTTGACGGAATTGTCCAGAGTCAAACCGTTGTGAAGTACCAGCCCTCCGGGACGCTTACCCGGGCGCAGGCCGCCAAAATTCTGGCGGCAGCCACCACCTTCAAGAGCGGCGAAGCCATCAGCGGCTCGGCCTCCTTCTCTGACACTGCGTCCCACTGGGCTGCGGACGACATTGCCTACTGCGCCGATCTGGGCATAGCAGACGGCCTCTCGGACGGAACCTTTGCCCCGGATACCGTCGTCACGGGCTACGAGCTGGCAAAAATGCTGCTTTCCGCCATGGGAGTGACCGGTCTTACGGGAAGCGACTGGCAGACGGTTGTCTCGGCCGATGCCGCGGGTTACGGTCTGTTCTCCGGGATTACCGCTGATCTTTCCGCCGCCGTTACCCGGGACGACGCGGCCCAGATGATTTACAACGCCATGACCAGTGCTAAAAATGACGGTTCCGGCGCGCTGCCCAACGTGGTCTCCGTCAGCAGCGGCCCCTCGGTCGACGGTACCGTTGTCACCCCCGCGCAGTCCAGCTCAAATACCACCACCTTTACCATGCGGGACGACAGCGAAAATTACATCTTCGGCCTGTATTACAAGGATGGAACCCTGAGCAGTGATTCCTCCTCTCTGGTACTGGGCGGTGTTGCCGGAAGCTACGCCGGCGGCAGTATCGACGGGCTGAACATGGTTGCCGACAACGTCTCGGGCTTTACCTCCGTGGTGGCCGACGCCAGCACGGTCACAGTCAGCGACGCCTATCTGGTGAACGAGGGCTACGAGAGCGACGGCAAGGATGCCAGCGATTTCACAGGCATCAACTCCGTGCTCACCGCGATCAACGGAGCCTCCCTGACCCTGAAGGACTCCGACATCGTTACCTCCGGCCCTCTGCGCACCGCGTTTATCGCGGACAACAACAGCCAGATCACCATTCAGGATTCCAGCATCACGACCACGGGAGCAAACCCCCTCACCGACCTGTATGACGGTTATTTGAACAGCGCCAATCAGGCACTGATGGTGTCACCACCCTGGGTGCTGGGGATCAGCGGCTCCTCCCGCACCGGAAACCTGCTGGGTGACTACTGCACGCTGAACGTCATCGGCTCCACGCTGACCTCCGGCGGCTGGGCCGTTCTCTCCGTGGACGCCTGCACCAGCCCGGTTATCAACGTGGTAGACTCCAGCCTCTCCATCCTGCCGGAATCCGAGGGCGGCATGAGCTCCGGAAACTTCTCCTACAGTGAGGATTACGGCTCGGGCTACGGATCCTATCTCATCGGCGGCGCGCAGGAATACTTTTACGGCGCGACCTACACCGGAACCACCTATGCTGCCATTCTCACCGGCGGCGACGCGGTTTACCAATCCTCCAACGGCACCATTGACTTGAAGAAGGCATCGGAGAGCGGCCCTGTCTCCAGCGGAAGCACGGTCACGGGCGCGGGCAAGGTCACCACCATCCACTCCGTGTTTGGCTTCATGGCGCACAACTCCGGTTCCATCAGCGTCAAGGACGGAACCGTCGTGGACACCGAGGACGCGGCCTTCCTGTACAAGGCGGGCGACGTCACCTTCAACGCGGATGATGCCTCTATCCACTCCGGAAACGGCGTCATTCTCCAGATGATCGACAACGACGATTCCACCGTGGGCGCGTATGAGTCCGAAACCTTCGGTATGCCAACCTTCAACACTACCTTCAGCGAGGCGGCGGGCTGGCCCTCCGAGAACGGCAGCGTTACAGCGGCCGGCAGTGATACCGCCAACAGCGTGGTTCTCAACCTGACCAACGGCGATTATCAGGGCGACGTGTTCAACGGTACCGGTTATTATAATCAGACCGGCGACACCCTCACCGTGACACTGGGCGCCGGGGCTACCCTCACAGGCGATATTTCCCTGACCGAAACCAGGCATGTGGACGAGAATGGCGATCAGAACACCGGCTTTACCAGTGCAGAATACTACTATCTCGGCCATGTGGAAAACCGCGTTTACAACAACGGAACCGCCGCCGTCGCGGTGGTGCTGGAGGACGGTGCGGTGTGGAATCCCACCTTCACCGGAACCATCTCCTCCCTCACCGTGGGCAAGGGCTGTACCATTAACGGAACCGTTACCGTGAACGGGGTGGCCACCACCGTGGAGGCGGGCAAGACTTACACCGGAGAGATCGTGGTTGCGGGGCAGTCCATTCAGATCACAAGCCTGACCTATGACACCTCCGCCACGGACAGCCAGGCGGTCGCCACCATTTCCTCCGTCTCCTACCGTATGGGAACCGAGACCCAGACCATCTCCGTGGATCAGGCGACTCAGAATGCCACCCTCACAGTGGACGGCGTGCAGTACGACCTGATCTCCAGCTACGAGGATGGCACCCGCTACGCCTATACCGACAATGCAACCACCGGTATCACCCTGACCACCAAGGGTGATGCCCAGTCGGGTACGGGGGTGAACAAATTCTTCCACGGGGTGACTCAGCCTGAAAGCATCACTTACTATTTTAACGCCGGAGCATGGGTCACCTCCCAGGGACTGCTCAGCGACTATTCCGTGCTGGACGTTTTGGACGGCGGCACCACCAACAGCAGCGGTTCCACCGGAACCACCATTGTCTCTAAGGGGGGCTTCTTCAACGGTTATTATATCAGCGGAGCCACCTACGATATCAGTGGCCTGAATATGACGCTGGTTGGCAACGGCGGCGACGATTTCCAGGGCTGGGGCGCGGGTATTATGGCTACCGACGGTGCCGATGTTACGGTTGACAAATCGGTAATCGACACCACCGGAACCATTCGCACCGCTATTTGGGCCGGAGGAGACGCTGCAAACCTCAAGGTGACAAACACAGTTGTCACCGCCCACAACAACGACAGCGCCACCGCCTACAGCGACGAGGATAACTATGCGGTGCCCATGCTGGAGCGCACGCCCTTTGTGCTGGGGATGAACGGCGATATCCGCGCTACCAACGTGCTGGGCAGCGCCACCGCCAATTACAGCGATTCCATCGTGGTATCAAACGTTTGGGGAGCTCTCTCCACCGACAGCGGCGTGGAGGGAACCAAGGCGCTCACCGCCAGCAACGTTCTGGCAGGGATCGGAACCCTGGAGGTTGCCCAGACGGGCAAGACCTATACCGCCACCAAAGAGGTAAACGGCGTCAACTACGGCTTTACCATCGGCAAGCTGGGTGAGCGCTCCGGATATGTGACCTACGCCGACGCGGGTGTGTATGACGTGTTTAATAGCGTATTCTTCTATGCCCCCGACTACATCGGTATCATCGCGTCAGGTTCCTCCGCCATGTATTTAAACGACAGCTACGGCTACTCCGACCGCATCGGCTTTATGATTCACCAGAATCAGGGTACCACCAACCCCGGCACGGGCGAGCCGGGCGGACTGTATATCAACGGCGGTACCTACGATGTGGCGGATACCTTTGTCAGCATCAGAGGCGGCCTGGTTGCCAGCAGCTACACCACCACCAATATCAGTGTGGACGGAGCCGAGGTCAATCTCTTCGGTACCGCCGCCCAGAGCGGTGTGCTGCTGCGGCTGATGCAGTCGGACGACGCGGGCAATCCCGGCGTGACTTCCTGCGCCATTGAAAACGCCACCTACGACCAGTACAAGAGCTATGACGTCACACAGACGGTTGACCCCACCACCGCAACCTTCTCCAACATGACGGTGGACGGCGACATCTATAACAGTGTTTACAAGGTGTATCAGGCGCTGGATGTCACGCTGAGCAACATGACCCTCACCGGTGTGGTCAGCTCCGGAATTCAGACCCATGTGGACGCCGACGGCAATCCCTTCGCGGGAACGGTTGACATTACCGGCGACGGTTATCTGGCCTTCGGGCGGGTTGCCACCACGGTCTATCCCGCGGTCAACAATCCGGTGAACCTCACCGTCACCGACGGCACCGTCTGGAACGTCACCGGAACCAGCTATCTGGCGAGTCTCACCTTCGATTCCGCCTCTACCATCAACGGGGTCGTCACCGTGGATGGAACGGTTGTTACCACCCCGGGAACCTATACCGGCAGCGTGGTGGTTACTGCGAAATAAACATTATTAAGGCTTCAAAGCGCGCGCGGCGGACAAATTCGCTGCGCGCGCTGCTTTTCCGGTTTTTCCGGCGGGGCCGCTAATTCAGGTATGTCCTTACCCGCACCCACATATAGTTCTGGGAGGGGGGTATGGCCTTGAAATTGAATCGTTCGTCCTCAATGTACAGCATTGTGCTGCTTACCGTTACCGCAATTATCACCCAGGGTCTGGGATTTGTATACCGCGTGGCCATGAGCCGCATGGTGGGCGCCGAAGTGATGGGGCTCTATCAACTCATCATGCCGGTTTATTCCGTCGTCATGTCGCTGACCGCGATTGGACTGACCGTGGCAGTCTCCCGCCTGTCGGCGGAATATCATGCGCTGGGCCGCCAAAAGAGCGTGCAGGCCACCCTTTCCCGGTGTCTGCTGCTGTTTTTTGCACTATTTCTGCCCATTGGGGCGGCGGGAATCGCGGGTTCCGACCCTATTTCCGTCTATCTGCTGGGGGACGCCAGAACTCAGCTGGGGCTGATTCTGCTCATACCCTGCATTTTCTTTACGGGAATTGAAAATATCCATAAGCACTGCTTCTACGGGGTAGGAAATGTGCGCCCTCCCGCCGCGGTGGAGACACTGGAGCAGGTGGTGCGTATGACGGCAGTGCTTGGCCTTCTGTTTTTCTTTGCGGCGGGAAAAAGTGAAGAAAAAACCGTCGGCCTCATTGTAGCCGGTATGGTAATCTGTGAAATATTCTCCTCCACCTGCCTGGTGGCGCTCTTCCGCAAGCATCTGGCGGGGCGGGAGAGCCGTTCCGACGCAGAACCGGCATCCCTGCGCCGCATCGCCTCCATCGCGGTTCCCGTGGGGCTGACGTCTCTGCTGGGTACCATCCTTTCCTCCGCCAACGCAGTTTTAATTCCTCAGCTCCTGGTGATTGCAGGGATGAACCGGGACGATGCCATTGCATCCTTTGGGGTACTCTTCGGCATGACCATTCCCCTGCTTTATCTCCCCTCCGCGCTGATTGCTGCGCTGGGGCTGGTGCTGGTTCCCAAGCTGTCGGAGAGTATTGCCTTAAAGCAGCCCGAGGCAGTCCGGCGGAGAATCCACCGGGCACTGCTGGGCACCTCGGTGCTGGTAATGCCATTCACGGCGCTGCTGACCGTGGTGGGACCGACGCTGGGCGTTTTGATGTTCGGAGATCCCGGTGTAGGAAATTATCTGCGGGAGCTTTCGCTGCCGGTGCTGCTCTCCAGCTATCAGGGGATTCTGGGAACCGCCCTCAACGGACTCAACCGCCAAGGCGCGGCGGCCCGCAACGCCATTGTGTGCAACGTCATTCAGCTTGTCTTTACCGCCCTGCTGGTCCGGATTCCCGGCGTAGGCCTGTTGGGGTTTGTCATCGGCTTCGCGGTGAGCACGGTGGTGGGCCTTGTGGCCAACTGGCGCAGTGTGGTTAAAACCACAAACATCAAGCTCAACGTATTTGAATGGATGGTGGCCCCCGCCCTTGCCACCATCCTCATGGCGTTGTGTGTCAATCTGCTCTATGCCTTCCTTTGCAACGGGGGTATCTCCGTCCCTCACGCCGCGCTGATCTCCTTTGGCTTCGGCGGGGTGCTCTACGTTCTGACGCTGCAGCTGCAGGGCGTCAGTCTAAGAACCCTGTTTCGGATCAGCTAGAGCCCAGTCCGGTTGGTTTGTGTATTCTTTTAAAAAATTGTTCCGGCGATTACGGGAACCAGGACGGCACGCGCTCATATATTGGAGTGGAACAGCGGTGGATTTTCGAAGGGTAGCGGCGGTGGAGCGTCGTAAAAAATAGCAGAGCGGCAAGCGCTGCTCTGTTCCGGAAGGAAAACCGGCTCCGCCGCGCGTGCCGGAGGATAAGAAAACATGAGCAGGGCGATAGCCGCTCTGCTCATGTTATGATATAATGGCTTCAATACCGATGCGGCATCCCTTCGGGGATGCCGCGGGTTTTAATTTGGTAGGGAGAATTGCCATGAAGGTGGAAGACGGGCTGGGTGTGGAGCATCTGCGCTTCAGCGAAGACGGGGACGCGGTGATCATTCTGGATCAGAGTCTGCTGCCCAACGAAACGAATTATATCCGGCTGCGGGAGCGGGAGGAGCTGTTTGAAGCGATTCATGAGCTCAGGGTACGGGGCGCGCCCGCCATCGGGATTTTTGCTGGCTACGCCTCGTACGTATTGGCAAAACAAAGCAAAGCGGCGGACTTTCCGGAATTCTACCGGGACTTTTTAAGTAATAAAGCCTACCTGGGCGCCTCCCGCCCCACGGCGGTCAACCTGAGCGCTATGCTGGACCGCATGGACCGCGTGGTACGGGCCAACGCCCGGCAACCCATTCCGGAGATTCTGGACGCCATGCGAAATGAAGCCATACTCATTCAGCAGGAGGACATTGCCATGTGCCGGGCTATTTCCGAGTTCGGCCTTGCCCTTGTCTCAGACGGCTTTGGGATTCTGACGCACTGCAACGCTGGCCCGCTGGCCACCTCCCGTTACGGCACCGGGCTGGGGACGCTCTTTCTGGCCCGTGAGCGGGGAATTACGCTGCACGCCTACTGCGATGAAACCCGTCCGCTGCTTCAGGGAGCGCGGCTGACCACCTATGAGCTGCAGCGCGCGGGGATTGATTGCACCCTCATCTGCGACAGTATGGCAAGCATCGTCATGCGAGAGGGGAAAATCAACGCCTGCTTCGTGGGCTGCGACAGAGTGGCGGCCAACGGCGACACGGCCAATAAAATCGGCACCAGTATGGTGGCCATTCTGGCAAAGCATTACGGAATCCCGTTTTACGTATTCTGTCCCTCCTCCACCATTGATCTGTCCTGCGGCACGGGCGCCGACATTCAAATTGAGCTTCGCGCCCCGGAGGAGATTAAGGAGAAATTCTTTGAACGGCCGGTGGCGCTGCCAGAGGTCAAATGCTATAATCCCTCGTTTGACATCACCGATCACGAACTGATTACCGCGATCGTGACAGAGCGGGGGATCATCCGGCCTCCCTTTTTCGAGGCTCTGCGGGAGTTTGCCTAAAAAGTCTGCGACATGTGCGCCAGCCTTGCAGGCTCATGGGGATATAAGCTGGACAGGCCGCTATTATCCCCGGGGCGCAGTGCGGCGCAGCTCGTCAAAGATGAGACGCGCCCATTGATCCACTGTTTCACAGTCCGCCTCGGTGAGGTCATTCTTGCTGTAAAACAGGAATACGCATTCATTCTCTGTGATGCCCTCGTCGCTGATGCGGACAAGGATGCCGTCTTTTCGAAAATTGCCCATAATACACAGGCTGTCCACACTGTAACTGATGGTGTCGGGCGTAAGGATACGGCCAATGATATCGTAAATGATCATAAAATCGTCATAACTGGCGTAGCCGGGAAAGCCCAGCATAACCATACCGTTGTCAAGGCAGCTTTTGACCGGAGACAATGCGTTCTGAGTTGTGTTTTCCATCTTGCGTCCTTCCTTTGCGTTTCATTTTAAACTTGCAATCGCGGCTGTTTTGTCGGATATGGCGGGACATACCTGAACATTATAACATATAACCCTGTTCTATATCTATTGTTTTTTGAATGGAGGGAGCTCAAAGCGGCCGCGCGAGGATTCACGAAAATTTTTTCAAAAAACCTCTTTACAAACCAAACGTCTCGTGCTAATATAATAATGCAAACAATAATTATTATTGATAAGAGGTGAGGCGATGGACAAAGTGAAACGTTACAGCAAAAAACGGGAAGCGATTTTAGCTGTTCTGCGCGGAACAAAACTCCATCCCACAGCGGACTGGGTTTATCAGACACTGAAATCGCAGTATCCTGATCTGAGCTTGGGAACGGTTTATCGAAACCTGAACAGCTTTAAAGAGGAGGGCCTGATCACCACAGTGGGTGTCGTCGACGGGGAGGAACGATTTGACGCCAATGTGGCTCCGCATACTCATTTTATCTGCAGCAAATGTTATGCGGTGATTGATCTCCAAGATTTACCTCTGGATCAGGATTTGGACCGCACCGTATCACAAAAGGGCTTTCAGGTGGAAGGTCATGAGCTTGTTTTCCGCGGCATTTGTCCTCATTGTTTGCAATTTACGATCAGAGTGTAAAAAATGAACGAATCTTGGAGGTAACAAGTATGAAGAAGTATGTTTGTACAGTATGTGGTTATGTTCACGAAGGAAATGAGCCCCCTGAAAAATGCCCGATCTGCGGCGCAGCAGCGTCTAAGTTCCAGGAGCAGGCTTCCGGTGAGCGCGCTTGGGCTGCGGAGCATGTGGTCGGCGTGGCTCAGGGTTCTCCCGAGGATATCATGATGGACCTTCGCTCCAATTTTGAAGGCGAGTGTTCCGAGGTTGGAATGTATCTGGCCATGAGCCGTGTGGCGCACCGCGAGGGCTATCCGGAAATCGGCCTTTACTGGGAAAAGGCGGCCTTTGAAGAGGCGGAGCATGCCGCTAAATTTGCGGAGCTGCTGGGCGAAGTGGTGACTGACTCCACCAAGAAAAACCTCCAGATGCGTGTGGACGCCGAGGAAGGCGCAACCGCCGGCAAGTATGACCTTGCCAAGCGTGCGAAGGCGCTGAACCTGGACGCCATTCATGATACAGTACACGAGATGGCCCGTGACGAGGCAAGACACGGCAAGGCATTCGAGGGTCTTCTGAATCGGTACTTCGGTTAAGCTGAAACGACAATCAATCATCCCCCTGACAGCAGGAGCGATCCTGTTGTCAGGGGGTTCTATATTATACGCAAAAAATTTGCCTCCGCTGTCCTCGCCGAGCCATGGACAGCGGCCTTTTGATGAAATGATCAAGTGTCAGCGAGCTGAGGTGATGTAATTTGTTTAAGATGCATCCGAGGAGACATTGCCATATGCGTTGACGCAGCATGTTAAATGCAGTATAATGTAACTTACATGATACTGTGCATCATATATCTTTGAAAATAGGAGCGGTTGATGTTATGACCTTTCAGAATTACGGAAGATTTTTGCCTGCCTTTATCCTGTTGTTCCTATGGAAAAAACCGGCCTATGGCTCCGAATTGGTTCATGATATGAAGGAATCGATTCCCCACGACCGTTCAGACGCCCCCGCCGTGTACCGTACGCTAAATGATCTGGAAAAAAAGGAGGCGGTCACCTCCCGATGGGACACCTCTGAAAAGGGGGCTCCCAAAAAAATTTACAGCATCACAGATAAGGGGGTTAAGCTGCTGGGAGAGTACCAGCTCGGTGTAGAGCAAAAAAAAAGAAACATGGAATTTTTTTTATCGCAATATGAGACATTAATGGAACGAGAACAAGAGGCCGAAGAGTCAAAACCATCAAAAAAGGAACACATAAAATGAATCAGACTAAAAATAAATGGATTGTATTGTTAACCTGTGTGCTGTTTACGTTTATGGCCACCTTGGACGGAACGATTGTCAATGTCGCTCTGCCTACCATGGCAAAAAGCTTAAGTATTTCTTCCTCCAAGATACAGCTTGTGGTAACAAGCTATCTGATCACCATATCCGCGCTGATTATGCTGTTCGGGAGCCTGGGCGACATCATGGGCAAGATCAGAGTCTTCAAGTTCGGCACGGCGTTGTTTATCGTCAGCTCTCTGCTTTGCGGAATTGCAACCTCGTTCCCCATGCTGATTGTTTTCCGGGTTTTGCAGGCGATTGGAGCCGCAGGTGCGATGGCGGTGAATCAGGGCATTATTGCCGAGACCTTTCCCGGCGGCGAGAGAGGACGGGCGCTGGGCATTTTAGGCACCTTTGTGGCGCTGGGCTCACTGGCAGGTCCTCCCTTGGGCGGTTTTTTGATTGACCTTCTAAGCTGGCATTATATCTTCCTCATCAATATTCCGGTGGGTGTGATCGCTATGGTTTTGGCCTTGAGAAACCTGCCAAAAGAGGATAACACCATCAAAGGCAAATCAATCGATCTGCTGGGCGCTGCATTGCTGATCGGGGGGATTGTCAGCTTTTTTGCCGCGCTGGAGCAGATGGAAAGCGCGCAGGTGGAGCTCTATGGCATTCTTCTGCCGCTGTCCATTTCCATTGTGATTTTCGTGGCCTTTGTATACCGGGAAAAGAAAGCGGCCAGCCCGCTGCTGCATCTGGAGCTGTTTCGGAATAAAATCTTCACCATTCAGATTATAAGCGGCATGATCTCCTTTGCGGTTATGTACTGCTCCAACATCATTCTACCCTTTTATTTACAGGATGCCAAAGGATATTCGGCGTCGCTGTCCGGCATGATTCTGATGACCGCGCCTCTGCTGCTGCTGTTTATCTCGCCGCTGAGCGGAGCGCTGTCCGACAAGATCGGACCTGGAATGTTAACGTCGCTGGGGCTTCTCATTGTCAGCATCTCCCTGCTGCTTATGACGACCTTCACGGAATATACCTCTATGCTCATCATCATCCTGTTTATCGCCATCATGTCCGTTGGAACGGGCCTGTTTCAGTCCCCCAATACGGCGCTGGTCATGGCGTCCGTGGATAAGGGGCAGCTTGGCATCGCGGGTAGCATCAATGCACTGGCCCGGAATGTCGGAATGGTATTGGGTATTTCCCTGTCCACCACGATTCTCTACAACCGGATGAGCGCGAAAGCCGGATACCAGGTCACCGACTACATTGCAGGCCAGGAAGAAATATTTAATTATGGTATGCGCTGTGTGTATATCGCGGCGGCCATACTCTGCATTGTAGCGCTGATTCTCTCAACCATCAATTTCAGAAAAATGAAGAAGCTTCAGCAGAGCAAAGCCTGACTCCCGCAGCCATCGGGAGAACTAAGGAAGGAAAACCGACGGTTACGAACCTTCCTCCGCGTTCTCAGGCGCTGTGGATATGGTCGGAGTCTCGTTTCGGAACAGGATGATGCTCAGACACAGGGCGAGGATGAGGCACACGCCGCCGCCCGCGAAAACCGGAGCAAATCCGAATAAATCCGCCGTCACGCCCCAAAAGAAGCTTCCTGCGCCCATCGCCAGATCCAGTAACAAATAATAGGTTGCGCTGGCGGCTCCCGTTCTGCTGGGGGGAGATTTTCTGACCGCCAGAGAATTGAGGGCCGGAAGGACACAGGCGGCGGAAATTCCATAAAGCCCGCCGCAAAGGAAGAACAGCATCCCGCCGGGGGCAAACGCCAGCAGTGTAAACCCGACGGCGCCCACCAGCATTCCGGGTACAAGCACGCTGAAGGGGCCGTACTGATCAAATAGTTTCCCGGTAAACAGGCGGAATGCAATCATGGTAACCGCGGCAATGGTGAAAAACAGCCCCGCGTTGGAAATGGAACGCTCCGTCGCGTAGAGGGAAAGAAACGTAATGATGGCCGAATAGGCAAATTGAGCAAAAAACTGCACTGCGGCGGCGGGCAGAGCGGACATCTCAAACAGAGATAGTATGCCTGCGGAATGCTCCGCGGACGGCGCGCTGCTTCGATCCGCCCCGTAGCGGGGGTTGCGCTCATATCTGCAGGCGGCGGAAAGAATAGCCGCAGTAAAAATGACAAGGCTGACGGACAAAAACAGGCGGTTGTAGCTTCCCGTCGCGATCAGCATGAGTCCCAGAGACGGGCCCACCGCCCCCGCCAGCGCGTTGCCCAGACCGAAATAACCGATGCCCTCCCCCAGCCTGCTCTTCGGAAGCACATCGGTTGCCGCGGCCGCAGACGCGGTGCTGACGGCGGCGAACCCAAAGCCCTGCAAAAACCGGAACAGAAGCAGCGCGGGAAGAGCGGGCGTGATGCAGAACGCGACGGTTGCAAGACAAAACACAACGCTGCCCGCGATCATGACGAGATACCGGCCCCTCCGGTCGGCCAGATATCCGCTTAACAGCCGGGAAATAATAGCCGAAATCGAAAACGCCACCGCCAGCAGTCCGCCGAAGGTTGTGCCGGTTCCTAGGCTGGCGGAATAGATCGCCAGCGTGTTGTTGAGCATCTGCATGGACGTGGCAATAAAAAACGCATCCAGGCAGAGAAGGACAAAATAACCGCTCCAAAGACGCGGCCTGACAGTCTGGTGCATAGGGATTGAACGCTCCTTCTGGTTTCGTTGATGCGAAAATGAAATGAATGATTTGATTACTAATGTTACATCATATCACCAGGCTGATTTTTTGTCAATTTTTCCTAACCATAGCGGCGGTTATCGCAGCGGGCGCAAGTCTGACATATCAATAGCTTCCAGGTCAAGAGCCCTTCCCGAATGGGAAGGGCTCTTGACCTGGAAGCGTGTTTTAAGAGGATGTTTCTTTCAGATCGGAGCGGAGAAACGGGATTTTTCGCATCAGAGCGATGCACTTATTTCCCATGGGGATTTTTTTCAGATCGCCCACGGTAATACCGCCCAGCCTGATCATCATTTTAAAGTAGACGACGGCGCCGAAGGGGATGGTCACCAGCAAAGCAAGGTCGCTGGCCGCCACCGCGTGGAGCGGTGTCAGCCCCAGCACAAAGTCCAGTGCCGCGAACACCCCGGCACACAGCGCGCCCATGACAAGGGAGGAGATGCCTGGCAGGATGGCGTACCGCCACGCGCCCTGCCGCTTGCGCAGAATCCGGTCGATGACGTGCTGATTGACCAGGACGGTGATCAGCCAGGAGAGAGCGTTTCCGATCACCGCACCGTAAATGTTGATGGACGCGATGGGAATCAGTATGTAGTTGCAGGCGATTTTTGCCGCCATACTCAACAGCAGTGCCGCAGGCGCGACAAACGGCCTGTTCAGCGAGATCAGCACACCCGATTGAATGGAGTACGCGGAAATGAGCAGTGTCATCCAGATTCCGGAGATCACCACCGGGGCTCCGGCATTCTGCGTGGTAAAAATCAAGGTCAGGATCGGCTGTGCCAGAAAGGTCAGCCCCATAGCGATGGGCATGACCACAATATAATTGAGCTGATACCCCTCGCGGATTTTATGCCTGAAGTATTTGGAATCCCGCCGGGACAGGGCGGCGGACAGCGAGGGGATCATCGACGCCACCAGTGGAGCGGCAAACAGGCAGGGGAGCGTCAGCAGGCGCTGATATTTTGTGGAATAGATGCCGAAGAGGGCATACGCCTCGTCGGAGGTCAGGTGGTTGCGCATCAGCAGGGGAATACAGGACTTGGTATCGATAATGTCTCCGGCACTGGTGGCGATGCAGCCGATGATGGCGGGAATGGAAAAGGTCAGCATTCTGCGGAACACATCACTATAAGTCACGCCGGGGCCGTGATAGGTCTGCTTGCTCTGCTCAACACGCCGCTGCCTGCGGAACACCACAAAGTACATGACGGCGAGAAAGGCCGCCGAGCCCGCCGCCGCCGTCACCGTGGCCGCAGCGGAGCCGATGGCGGTATAGGTGATGGTATCCTCGCCGACGCTCTGGGCATAGCGGAAAAACAGCACCTCGAACAGCACGGTGCACAGAGAGTTAATAATCTGCTCGATGATCTGGGAGATTGCCGTGGGAGTCATGTTCCTCCGGCCCTGGAAGTAGCCGCGCATGGCGCAGGAGAGGGAGGAGAAGAGAAAGGTGGGCGCAATCCCCATGAACATCAGCTTCGCCTCCGGCATACCGCACCAGTCGGCAAGAAAACCCGACGCAAAAAACATGAAGAGGGTGGAGATAATCCCCATGGTCATCATCATGGTAAACGCAGTCCGGAAGGTAGTCTGAATTCCCCGGTAATCGCCCAGCTCGTCCCGCTCTGAGACGAATTTGGAGATTACCACCGGCAGGCCGGCGTTGGTCATGGCGTAGATAAACGCATAAAGCTTAAAGCCTGCGCTGATGACCCCATTCCCGCTGTCGTGAACCAGCAGGGCCTGTATGGGAAGGTACACAAAGGCAAGTACCTTGCAGATGACGCTTGCCGCGCTTAAGATAGCGAAGCTCTTGCCTGACGACTGCCGCTTCATAGCTGTCCCCCGTAAACCAGTATTCCACCCGCGGGTGCGCGGATATGCAGAATCATCATTATAGTCCTTTTTCGGCCCCATGTCTATGGGTCGACCGAATCAAGCCAGTCCAGTACATAGAGAAAACGGAACACAAAGCGGCCCCAAGCGTTCAGTCCCTCTTGGACCTGTTCCGCCGCGTTCCGGGCGGCGGTCAGAAGGGTTTGAACCTCCTCCTGTGTCAGCCGGTGCTGGCTGAAGGCTGCCTTTTTCGCCAGCCGCTCACACACCTCCGGCAGTGCTACCGGATAACGGCGGGAGAGCGCCTGAAAGTAGTCCCAGAGCGCGACGGCGTTCCGGTTCGCATCGGAACCGTGGGTTTTTTTGACTCTGGCGCGGAGAATGACCCTGCGTCTGACGGGCAGAACACCCACTGTCAGCAGCGCAGCCGCAATCCACAGCGGGAGGAGCCGCGAGGCCGTTTGGGTTGCGGTGGTTTTCCCTTCCCCTTGTGCTTCGTCAGCGGCGGTCGGGGAGGGTTGGGCCTGTGTGGAACCGGTTTGAGTTTCTGTTTGGGATTCCGCCCCGGCAGCCTGGGTTTGGGCGGAGTCTT
>JAGFXR010000014.1 GCA_017861365.1 Oscillospiraceae bacterium
AGAGTGAGCACGCTTTTAGACAGGGAGTTCATGATGTCATGGCTGGGTGCCTTCATAACGACATCGCGGACAAAATTGGTGGGCAGAGAACGGCAGGCCGCCAGAGCTTCCTTAAACTGCTCCAGTTCAGCCTGCTTCGGCAGACTTCCCAGCAGCAGAAGATAGGCGACCTCCTCGAAGCCGTACCGGTTCTCCCGCAGAAAGCCCTGGGTCAGCTCGTTAATTTCATAACCCCGGTAGTAAAGCTTTCCGTCACAGGGAATCCGTTTCCCGTCTTCTTCGTCAAAGGATTGGATATGAGAAATTTTGGTCAGTCCAGCTAAAACGCCTTGTCCGCTTTTGTCTCGCAGACCGCGTTTCACCTCATAGCGCTCGTAGAGCGCAGGATCAATTTTGCACAGATCATTGCACAGATCGGCGTAGTGATGGACAATTAACTCTAAATCGTGTTTTTTCGCCATAGTAACGTCCTTTCTGAATCGGTCTTGGCATCCGTTTTTTAAAGAGCGGAAGGAGAGAGCGCATTGTGAAGTGTGTCGCTCACCGCGCCCCGGAACAGCTCCGTGGCGTGTTTGTGCAGCGTTTCCAGATTGCCGCTGATCCGGTCGCCTGTAATATTTCCCTTCATAGATACATCGCAGTCAAAAATAAATTTGACCTCACTGTCCGCTTGTCCCATCTTATTGACCAGCCCAGGACCGGTGTGAAGCTTCAGCAGACAGCCGTCAGACAGCCGCAGCTCCGTCTCCGTGGACGCTTTTACCACGTCAGCCTCGGAAATCTCATCGCCGGCCATCAGCCCGAGATGAGGCCCGGCAATCAGCTCCTTCCATGCATAACCCTCCAGATTCAGGGCCTTGCGGGAAATGGCGTTGACGTAACGCAGACCCAGACGGTCAAACAGGGCGACACGGTAGAGATTGAGGAAGCTGACCAGCGGCTGGTCAAAGCGCTGGGCAAAGTCTTCCCAATTCTCATAGTTCAGCGTAGACAGCGCGATAAAGCTGTTGGTGACATTCAATTTCCACATGCCATCAGCGGAAATAAAGTGATAGTTGGTCACGGGCTTGCGTTCCGGGGCCGATCCTGCCGCTCCATTTGCGGCCACCTGAGCGGGAACCAGCTCATTGCGTACGGTATATCGGGGAAACTCATCCCGGATCGCCTCCTGGAACTCCACCGGCTCATTGACGCCGATGGACAGAACAGTAGGAAATCGGAGCTGGCAGATAACCTCTACCAGCTGGTTTTTCTCATAGCTTACACGGGGAAGATTGGAAAATAACATGGCTGGGCAGCCTCCTTTGTGATGCGTATCCGGCAGCGGACATCAGTTTTGAAAATGAGTGCAGTGCCTCCGCATCGATGATTTCACGATGTGGAGCACGCGATAACAGCTAGTGGATGAGACCATAATCTCTCCGGTTTGAGCATAGTGCCGCCGGGCGCTGTTGAGCATCCATTTGTTCTATTGTAACCGTGCAGCCTGGGATTGTCAAACACGAAGCGCTCATCAAATGCTAATTTTTTGTGAATACTACAGCTTTTTCACAAATAAATCCATAAAACAGCTGAATATATCTGTCGATAAGTAACAACAATCATGGAAATTTTAGTAAAAAATAATAAAGGCGTTCCTCCGGTTCTGCCGGGGGAACGCCAGATTGCCCAAGTCCGACCGCCGCCTTTGACCGCCGGTATATGGTTTCTATTCAGTCCGACAGAGGATGCTCCGGTTCTTCCGGCGCATCCATCGGAAGGGTAATGGTCGCCTTGAACAAGTCACCGTCAATGGACAGCTCGAAGCTGCCATCCTGAAGCTCCGTGAGACTGCGGGCAATGGACAATCCCAGCCCGGAGCCCTCCGTCGCCCGGGATGTGTCACCGCGGACAAAGCGCTCCAGCAGCGCGTCTGGATCAATATTCAGCGGCTCTCTGGAAATATTTTTGACGGCCAGTGCCGCCTGCTTCTGAAAAACGGAAATTTCCAGATAAACCCGGGTATTCTCCAGTGCGTATTTGACGCAATTACTCAGTAAATTGTCCAAAATCCGCCACAGATGCCGCCCGTCCGCCACCACATAGACGGGCTTTGTGGGCAGAGTCAGCCGCAGGGAGAGCCCTTGCCCGGTCATTTTTTCCTCATACTCCCCCGTTGCCTGAGTAATCAACTGAACCAGATCCAGCCGCTCCCGCTCCACCGACAAATTGCCGGTGGACGCCTTGGAAGCCTCCACCAAGTCTTCGGTAAGCTTTTTCAGACGCTGGGATTTTCGCTCCAGCACGTCCAGATAGCCCCGAACGGTCTCGTCGTCAATATTCTCTTTTTTCAATAGATCCACATAATTGATGATGGAGGTCAGCGGCGTTTTTAAATCATGGGATACATTGGTAATCAGCTCTGCTTTGAAATGCTCGCTTTTATACCGTTCCTCTACCGCATGATTGATGGCAAGCCCCAGACAATTCAATTGATTGGCATGCTCTCTCAAATCCGGCAGCATCCCCTGGGTATCGATGTGATAATCGGTGTCCCCACTAAGAATGGTGGCGGTTCCGGCGCGAATGACGCTCCATTGCGCTATCCAGCGCAGCAGAAAGAACAGTGCCGTCACCTGCAGCAGCAAACACAGCAGGAACCCCACGCGCATCACCGACATGAGTCCCGCGGAGACCATCACATACCCGCAGAACAACACTGCGCTGCGCCAGTATAGCGGCAGCCGCAGGATAACTTCCCTCCAGATTCTTCCCCAGTGCAGATAAAGCCGGCAGAGCAGCGTATTGCTCCACAGTGTCTTGCTTTTTATGCGGGTGGCCAGAGTGAATGACAGCGCCAATGTGATTGACGCCGCAGGCGCATATATCACCAGCAGATAAAGGGTAAACTCCCAGTGCGTAAAATACGAAATGACGTTCAGACTGTCCGCGGCAAAGCACAAAAGCAGCGCATACGGAAACGCGATCACGGCGAGATAGAGATCAAAGGGAATGCGATCCTGCCAATTGAGTACAATTCCCTCCCGCGACGGCCTGCGTCCCGCCTGACTCAGAAGCTGCACCCAGACCACTGTCGCGGCGGCCAATACACCGATGCCGCAAAGCAGCTCGGCGGTGCTCTCATTTTCCAGGGAGTCCGCCAGCATCAGGAACGCCGCCAAAAGGCCGGTAAGAACAATCAGCGCGCCGATGGCCTTGGCCCTGGGGTTCCAAGCCGGTCTCATAACGCCTTCTCCATTTTATAGCCAAGTCCCCAAACCACTTTAATATAGCGGGGGCTGGCGGGATCAATCTCAATTTTTTCCCTCAAATGGCGGATGTGCACGGCGACGGTGTTTTCCGCACCAACAGCGGGATCGTTCCAGACCTGCTCATAAATTTGCGTGGTGGAATAAACCCGCCCGGGATGCTCCATCAAGAGCTTTAAAATATTATATTCAATGGGCGTCAGGTTCACGGGCTCACCGTCCACCGTGACCTCCTTGGCGCCGTCATCCAGGACAACGCCCCCGTTTTCCAGGCAGGCTTCCTTTTTCTCCTGCCCGCCCAGGGTGATATAGCGGCGCAGCTGACTTTTGACCCGCGCAATCACCTCTACCGGATTAAATGGCTTGGTGATATAGTCATCCGCGCCGATATTCAGACCCAGGATTTTGTCAGTATCCTCACTTTTCGCGGTCAGGAGAATGATAGGGATATTGCAGGTTTCCCGCAGCTTTGCCGTGGCGTGGATTCCATCCATCTCCGGCATCATGATATCCATCAAAATCAGGTGTATTTCATGCTGCCTGACCAGAGAAAGTGCCTCCGCTCCGCCGCCGGCGCGAAGCGTACGATAGCCCTGGCTGCCCAGATAAATCTCCAGCGCCGACACAATGTCCTGATCATCGTCGCACACTAAAATAGTATACAAAAGCCTCACCTCTTGTATCATCATATCAGCTGCGCCTTAAAACACAAGAGTGAAATTTCTTAAGAAGCCATTAAGCGCTTCCAAATCCAATCCGCGCGAGCCGGCGGCGAAAGCCGCAGACAGCTGCTTCCGCCGCCGGTAGCCTATGACCACACGTTAAAAATCGCTGTGAGCACCAACGTAACCAACGCAGAAACGACAGCTGTCAGCGCCTTTTCCACCATTCCGTTCCAGCGTCGTGCCGGAATATGCTCCAGCACCTCCACCTTATGGCTGACCGAATCCAGTATACTGGCAATGTTGCTTTGATTGCTTCGCATTTCCTGCATACACAGGCAGATTTCCTCGATTGTCGTCTCCAGCTGCTCCAGCTTTTCGATGCGCCGCGTATTTTCCCGAATGGAAAGCTCGGCTTCAATGAGTCTGTCATGGTCGTCCGCCATGGTTAAAATCACCTCCAACCGTTGCCACAACATTATATGAAGGCTCGTTCCATTTTGCGAACATAACAGGCAATCGCGCGGATCACGCAACTGCTTCCCGGTCGGCAGAGATCAGCTCATTTTTAATTGTTTGCTTGCTTTTTGTTTCATCTCATGTTATAATATTTCTTAATGAAAGTTAAAAGGGAGTAACTGCCGATCCGGTGATAAAGTCAACATACTGACCGCAAGGTCTGGCTTTATCCGGCTGTTTTCAGCTAAGTGAGACTTTTGACACAATGACGCGACTGCAATTCCGCGCCCTATGGCCTGGAATCGATTCACGCATTGTGTCAAAAGTCTTTTTTATATATACGGTTCACCCTCTTTTCAGGCGATTGAGGACATCGCTTGAACGGAGTCGTCCAGACAAATGCCCCGCGAAACAACCACGGTTGATTCGGCAGGCATTACCAATCAGTTGGGAGGAAATATTTTGGCAACATTGATCAAAGCGCTGTTGCTGGTTGTGGTTGCGGAGATGGGAGACAAAACGCAGCTACTGGCAATGGCAATGGCAAGCAAGTATCGGGCAAAGCAGGTTATTTTGGGGGTATTAATCGCCACGTTACTCAATCACGCGCTGGCGGTGGCGGCGGGCACTTATCTGAGCTCGTTCATTCCCATGGACGCGGTTAAATTGGCAGCAGCTGTGGCGTTTCTCGTATTTGGACTGTGGACACTGCGGGGTGATAAGCTTGACGAAGAGGAGTGCGGAACAAAACGCCGGTTTGGTCCGGTGATCACGGTGGCAATCGCGTTTTTTCTTGCCGAAATGGGGGACAAGACGCAGCTCATGACCATCGCCATTGCGGCGGACAGCACGCAGCCTCTGTTCATCCTCATGGGCACAACCATCGGTATGCTGATTGCAGACGGAATTGGAATCCTTGGCGGCGCGTGGATGGCAAAGCATGTGCCGGAGCGCTACATCAAATGGACAGCCGGAATGATCTTCCTGGTATTCGGAACCGTAACACTCTATCAGGAGGCTCCAGCCTTCCTGCTCCATCCTCTGCCCATCGTGCTGTATGTGGCTGTGCTGGGCGGCCTGATTTATCTGTTCGGCGTGAAGTTATCCTATCACCGGAAAACGGCCAAACCGGCGGAGCAGCCCGATGGAACCGGAACTGTGTAATCATTTCAGTGAATCCTGTCAGGCCGGACGTTCTGTCCCCGATTCGCCCCGGGCCATATCGGCAAGCCTTGCAAAACCCTTCAAGCTATAATAAAATAAGAGGTATCAAAACGATTGAGGGGATGGCATGGGAAAAATAATCTGTCTCATCGGGAAAAGCAGCGCCGGAAAGGACTCCTTGTTTCGTCTTTTGCAGCAGGACGGGCAGTTGGATCTGCACCCTATCATTACCTACACTACAAGACCCATCAGGCAGCATGAGCAGGATGGCGCCGACTATCATTTTATCACCCGGGAGGAACTCCACACATTTGAGCAAGCCGGGAAGCTCATTGAAAAACGGACCTATCAGACGGTTCACGGCGAGTGGCATTACTGCACGGTGGATGACGGAAGCATCCGGCTGTCGGAGGGCAATTACCTGGTGATCACCACGCTGCAGGCCTATGAAAGTCTGAAGCGCTTCTTCGGCTCCAATCAGGTGATCCCGATTTATATCAAGGTCCCGGACGTTACGCGGCTGGAGCGGGCCATCGCCCGTGAAAAACAGCAGCAGCAGCCAAACTATGAGGAGCTGTGCAGACGGTTTCTGGCGGATCAGGCTGATTTCAGCCCAGAGCAGCTGGCCTCCCACGCAATTACGAAGGAATATGAAAATAATTGCCTGAGAGAATGCTATCAGCAGATTAAGAACGACCTGATGGCGATGCTCTAAAAGAAGGGCCGCGGCAAGCAATTTGCTTTGCCGCGGCCCCTTTTTTCTGATATGTAGTACGTTTATTTTTTGGCGCTCTTCATCTTGGAAATCGCCACCAGAATGCCCAGCACGATGGACAGGAAAGCGGAGGCCAGCACACGGTATTCCTGAGGAAGCAGGAATACAACGGTGTGGCAAGGAATCCAGACAAAGGTCTGAGTTTTCAGCCAGGAGAAGCCCACCATGGTCTGCCAGTCCACACGGGAAACCAGTTCTTTGACGGAATGGCCCTTCTTTTCAATCTTTGCGTCAATAAACAGGTCGCCAAATTTGTGGAAAATAAACAGCATCGGCCCGAACGTCGTATTCATGATAAAGGAAGTAAAAAACGCGGTGGCAAAGGCCACATTGGCAAAGGGAAGCTTTCCGGCTCCTTGCGCATAGGAAACACCACCGGAATAGACGAAAAATACAAGGCTAATCGCCATACCCAGCAGACCCCATAAAATTGCCTTAAAAATAAAGCCCTGGGGAATAACCCATTGTTTATTTAGAATCCTTCCGCCCAGCAGGTCGCCCATGGAGGCGAGGATTGCGAACTTAAAAAATCCGCCCAAGTAAGGATGTGCGCCAGTGATGCTCAGAAACGTGGTTCTGGAGGCGGGTACTACCAGCATGACGATCCAGAGCAGCAGGATAAAGCCCCATAGAAAGTCTCCGCCGATATTGCTTTTCTTAGTCATTCTTGTTTCACCTTTTCTCTTCAAAATAAATAAATTCATAAATAGCAGACAATTTGAGTATAACAATTAATCAGCTAAATTTCAATCATTAAAATCTGCAATCGAAGGGAAAATATATTTTTAGTCGAAATGATTAAATTTCTCTCGTTTTTTCTGATTTTTTGTTCAATATATGAGTTCAACACATCCATAGGCTCCCCTCCCAACCGGCGCAAAGAAAGAGCGCGTATCATGTTTGAATCATTGTCAGACGCCCATCCGCTGGACGCGTGCGGAACAGTTAATGAAAATACGTCATAACAATACCAACAGTATATTGGTGTATATCCTTCATAAAAAATGCATGATATTAAAATTTTTTTGACATTATTGCCAAATAAACAGCCTGTTTTCAACACAAAAACAAACGATTCGCATAGTATCTCTGGTTAATTGCATTGACATAATTGTTACGGCCAACTACTTCTACAGGATGTTATCCACATTTTCAACAGAGTTTTGCACAGGTCTGTTTTCCTTCTCCCCCATGGGTTTTCCACCTTTTCCACAATGTTTTCCACAGGGTTGAAATGAGACTTTCTCACACGCTAAAGCATGCTTTTAGTAGACATAACGCACTCCGGCGCATAATAGCGGAACAAGACGGATTCCGACATTCATCCGGCCTCCAGCGAACGATTGGCATAGGCGTTTAAGCTCATATCCCCTCTGTTTCCGGCCAGCAGCTCATAATAGCCCTGGCATCCAATCATGGCTGCGTTGTCGCCGCAGAGGGCCAGCGGCGGCAGCCAGAGGCGGTAACCCGCCTGACCGCAGGCCGTCTCCAAATCCGCCCGTATTCTGGAGTTGGCCGCAACGCCGCCCGCCACGGAAATTTGAGTGCGTCCCGCCAGCCGCGCCGCCTCCATCATTCGGGGAACCAGAGAGTCGCTCACCGCCGCCGAGAAGGAGGCCGCCAGATCAGGAAGATTCAATTCCTCCCCCTTCTGCTGGCAGTTATGAATCAGGTTGAGCACCGAGGTTTTAAGCCCTGAAAAGGACATGTCCAGCGGATGATCATCCACACTGGCTCTGGGAAACCGATACGCCTGATCGTTGCCCCCCCGGGCCAGCCGATCCAGCGGAGCTCCGCCGGGATATCCCAGCCCCAATACCCGGGCGGTCTTGTCGAAGCACTCCCCCGCGGCGTCGTCCCTGGTGCCTCCCAGCACCTTCATGTCGGTGTAGCCCCTGACATCCACAATGAGGGTGGTGCCGCCGGAGACGCAAAGACAGAGAAAGGGCGGTTTCAGCTCGGGATGGGCCAGATAGTTGGCGGCAATATGCCCCCGGACATGGTGGACGGGTATCAACGGCACATTCAGCCCAAAAGCCACCGCTTTGGCAAAGTTAACCCCCACCAAAACCGCGCCGATCAGTCCCGGCGCATAGGTCACCGCCACCCCATGAAGCTCCCCCTTGGACAACCCCGCTTGCCGGAGAGCCTCATCCGTCAGGCCCGTGATAGCCTCAATGTGCTTGCGGGACGCAAGCTCTGGGACAACGCCGCCGTAAATGGCATGCATATCCGCCTGAGACGCGATGAGATTGGATAAAATTTCTCGGCCGTCCCGCACCACCGCCACGGAGGTTTCATCACAGGAGGACTCAAAGGCAAGAATATTCATTTTAATTTCCTCTTTTATCTTCTGAGATCATTCAGAGCACCGATAAGCCCCGTCCCTGTCCCGCCGGACAGGACGGAGCTCTGCCGTCATCCGCCCGAAGCGCCAGCCTGGGCAGTTTCCGTTTGAAATTCCAGCGTCATCAGGATGGCATCCTCCCTGGGCGTGCTGTAATACCCCTTCCGGCGGCCCACCTGAACAAAGCCGTGGTCTAAATAAAATCCGATAGCGACGGTATTGGATTCCCGCACCTCCAGTGTTAAAAAAGACAGATGCGCCTTGCCAAACCGCTCAAACACCCCCAGCAGCGCCCCGGCTACTCCCTGCCTCCGGCAGTCGCCCCGCACCGCGATGTTGGTGATATAACCCTCGTCCACCACCACATGGAGCCCGGCATACCCCAGTACCCGGCCGCTCTCATCCTCCGCCACCAGGTAGGAGGCACAGTCGTTGTGAAGCTCTTCTGCCAGCATGGGCACTGTCCACGGGTCGGAGAAGCTCTCCCGTTCAATATCCGCGATGGCCTCCAGATGACATGCTTCCATCGGTATCACACGGATCATGCGTGAGCCTCCCCCCAGGACGCTCCCGCCTTGGCCTCGGCAGTCAGCGGAATTACGAGGCTTGCCGCCCCCTCCATCTCCTCTTTCACCAGAGCCTTCACCCGCTCCGCCTCGTGTTCCGGACACTCCACAATCAATTCATCATGCACCTGAAGCACCAGACGCGCGGCAAGGCCGTCCGCCTTCAGACGGCGGTGCACCCGCAGCATAGCGAGCTTGATCACATCTGCCGCCGTCCCCTGAATGGGCGTGTTGAGCGCGACCCGCTCACCGAAGGACCGCGTATTCCGGTTGGCGGAGGAGAGCTCCGGTACCCAGCGGCGGCGGCCATAGAGGGTAGTGACCCAGCCCTCCTTCTTTGCCGTTTCTACCACGGAGTCCATATAGCGGCGCACCCCGGCATAGCGTTCAAAATAACGTTCAATATAATGTCTGGCTTCCTCCACGGAGATGTGGATATCTTCCGACAGCGACCATGGTGAAATCCCGTAGACAATGCCGAAATTCACCGCTTTCGCCCGGCTTCTCTGGGCGGGAGTCACCTCCTCGGGGGGGATTCCCAGCACCTGCCCCGCCGTGACGGTGTGGATGTCTGTTCCGGTCTCAAAGGCATGGATCATCACCGGATCTCCCGAAATATGGGCCAGCAGCCGCAGCTCGATCTGGGAGTAATCCGCGTCTACCAGCACACTGCCCTCCGGCGCGATGAACATGTGCCGCAGCTCCGCCCCCAGCTTTGTCCGGATCGGGATATTCTGCAAATTGGGCTCCGTGGAGGACAGCCGCCCTGTGGCCGTGACCGTATTCTGAAAGCTGGTGTGAATCCGCCCGTCGGGCGCGATGACCTTGGTCAGCCCCTCTACATAGGTGGAGTTTAATTTGGTCAGCTGCCGGTATTCCAGAATGCGGTCGATGATTTCATGCCGCCCCCGCAGCTTCTCCAGCACTTCAGCGTTGGTGGAGTAGCCCGTCTTGGTCTTTTTCACGGGAGGGAGCCCCAGACGGTCAAACAGCACCTCCCCCAGCTGCTTAGTGGAGTTGATATTGAATTCGCCCTCCGCCAGGCCATAAATCTCACTTTGCAGACTTTCAATGCCGGTGCTGAGCATCACGCCGAAGGAGGCCAGCGCCTTTCGGTCCGCCAGAAAGCCGATCCGCTCCATCTCCGCCAGCACAGCACACAGGGGTAGCTCCAGCTCCGTCAGCAGGCGGTCCATGCCCAGCTCTGCAAGGCGAACCCGCTGCGCCTCGTAAAGGCAATCCACCATGGCCGCGTGCTCCGCAAAGGCCTCCAGCGCGGCGGCGGAGTCCCCCAGAGCGCTGAATGCCTCCGGCTCCCGGTAACGCGCCGGATTGGGAAGCTCCCGGTTAAAATAGCTCATAGCCAGCCGCTCCAGCGCGTAGCTGCCATCGGTGGGCGCCAACAGATACGCGGCAAGAGCGGTATCAAACACAAACTCATCAGTAGACAGTCCCTCATCCAGCAGCAGCCTCATGAGTTCCTTAACCTCGTGGGAAACCTTTTTGATCTCACTGGAAAACAGCGCCGTCAGCACCTTCCGGTATCCTTCCGCGCCCAGCTTCGTCCCCAGCACAACCGCCACATTTTTCTCACAGCAGACGGCCACTCCATCCAGTCCGGGAAGAGCCAGAACGGCAACATGCTCCCGCTGCCTCCAAAGCGCCAGCAGCTCCTCCGCTCTGGCGGGCGTGTCCATCACTTCCATCTCCAGGACATCAGCCGCGGCCTGGGAGACCACAGCCCCCTGAGGTGCGTTCAATCCCATGCTGTCAATGAGTTTGGCAAATTCCAGCCTGGCGAAAATTGAATAGAGCGTATGGTTATCCAAGGGACGGCGCAGGGCGTTCTCCGGCAAAAACGAGATGGGGGCATCAGTCTGAATGGTGGCAAGCTCATAGGAGAGCCTGGCCATCTCCCGCCCCTCGTCCAGCTTTTTACGCACGGCGGGTTTCAATTCCAACGCGTCAAAACCAGCATATATCCGCTCCACCGTACCACAGCGCGCAATCAAATCCATGGCGGTTTTCTCACCGATCCCGGCCACTCCCGGAATATTATCGGAGGCGTCCCCCATCAGCGCCTTGAGGTCAATCATCTGTTCAGGCTCAAAGCCATACTGCTCACGAAATGCCTCTGGCGTCATATCCTTTGTGGTGCTCTGCCCCATGCGGGTGGACACCAGCTTCACCCGCACCTGGCGGTCAATAAGCTGGAGCGAGTCCTTATCCCCAGTCACGATGACGGTTTCCCAGCCATGCTCAGTGTCAATCCTGGCCACGGTTCCAATCAGGTCGTCGGCCTCCCAGCCCTCCTGCTCCAGGCGGGCGATGTTCATGGCGTCCAGAATCTCCTTGACCACCGGAATCTGCACCGCCAGCTCCTCCGGCATAGGCTTACGCTGCGCCTTATACTGCTCATACCGCAGATGACGGAAGGTAGGCGCCTTCAGGTCAAAGGCAACACACAGCGCGTCTGGCTGCTCCTCACCGATGAGCTTCATCAGGATATTGATAAATCCGTAAATGGCATGGGTAGGGAAGCCGTCTCTGGTGGAGAGCTCCCGCACGCCGTAAAAGGCCCGGTTGACAATGGAATTGCCGTCGATGATCATCAGCTTCATGGTTGACCTCCTGGATCAAATTCAGGTACCGGCTGCCCTGCGGCAGCTCCAGCGCGGCTTAAGCCATTCACTTGCCGAGCTTAACCGCTTTCACGCCCTGAGGGGTATCCTTCAGCTCAATTCCCATTTCTTTGAGCTCGTTACGGATACGGTCCGCCTCGGCAAAATTCTTGCTCTTGCGGGCTGCCTGCCGGGCCTCGATCAGCGCCTCTACCTGACTGTCCAGATCATCGCTTTTCCGGTTATAAAGAAGCCCCAAAACACCGGTCAGCTCCCGAAGTTCCCTGTCGCAGGCGGCGGCAAAGTCGCGGGTGGGCGTACCCTCTGTGGCGGTATTGATGGCACGCACCAGGTCAAAGAGAACGCCGATGGCATCCGCCGTGTTAAAGTCATCCTCCATGGCGTCCACAAAACGGGAACGATAACCTTCAAAAGTGCCCACAAACTCTGCCTCTTCCGGCAGCATGTCCCCTTCTTCTCCGTTTTTCATCAGGAAATCCAGATGCTCCGCCGCGGTATAAAGCCGTTTCAGCGCGGTCTGTGCCTGCTCCAGCGACTCACGGGAGTAGTTGATGGGATTGCGGTAATGAGCGGAGAGCATGAAGAAACGAATCGGCTCATAACCATACACCGCCGCGGCCTCCCGCACGGTGAAGAAATTCCCCTCCGATTTGCTCATTTTCTTATTGTCAATGTTGATAAAGCCGTTGTGCATCCAATAGTTTACGAATTTACAGCCGTTAGCGGCTTCGGACTGGGCAATTTCATTCTCGTGATGGGGGAACTGCAGATCCTGACCCCCGCAGTGAATATCCACCGTCTTACCCAAATAGCGCGTGGACATGGCGGAGCACTCAATGTGCCAGCCGGGACGGCCCTGCCCCCAGGGGGAATCCCAGGAAGGCTCGCCGGGTTTTGCCGCCTTCCAAAGGGTGAAATCCAGCGGATCTTCTTTGATTGCGGACACGTCGATGCGGGCGCCGGATTCCAAATCCTCAACGGACTGGCCGGACAGACATCCGTACGCGCCGAATTTGCGGGTACGGTAGTACACATCGCCGTTCACCGCGTAGGCAAACCCTTTGTCAATGAGCGTTTTTACCAGTTCGATAATCTCGCCCATATGCTCGGTGGCCTTTGGATGGAAGTTCGCCGGGCGGACGCCCAAGCCCTGGGCGTCCGTAAAATACTCGGCGATATAGTTTTCCGCCAGCTGGGAGGCGGAAATGCCCTCCTCATTGGCACGGTTGATGATCTTGTCATCTACGTCGGTAAAATTCTGAACAAAGGTAACCTTGTTCCCCCGGTATTCCAGATAGCGCCGCAGCACATCGAACATAATGATGGGGCGGGCGTTGCCGATATGAATCAGATTATAGACGGTGGGGCCGCAGGCATACATGGATACCTCACCCGCCTTGAGCGGAACAAACTCCTCTTTTTTTCGGGTCATGGAATTAAACAGCTTCATATGGCCACTCCTTATTCTTCAGTCTCCGTTTCCTTCCGGTGAAGGAAGTCCTTCTGTTTACAGTCTTCCAATAATTTTTCCATAAATTCAACCCGCGACAGCAGAGACTGAAGCTCCTTCTGCACAGGATCGGTCACATGAATCTGATCCACCTCGGAGGCGTAGTCCACGCGTGTCCCTCCAATGCGAACCACCCGGGCCGGAACGCCCACCGCGGTGGAATCCGGCGGTACCTCGGACAGCACCACGGCGTTAGAGGCAATCCGTGAGTTATCTCCCACTTTGAAGGGTCCCAGCACCTTGGCTCCAGAGCCAATCATCACATTATCGCCCACCGTGGGGTGGCGTTTTCCCCTGTCCTTGCCGGTGCCGCCCAGCGTCACACCCTGATACAGCAGCACGTCGTCGCCCACCTCGGCGGTTTCCCCAATGACAATTCCCATTCCATGGTCAATGACAAAGCGGCGGCCAATCTTCGCTCCCGGATGAATTTCAATCCCCGTCCAGAAACGGCTCCACTGAGAGACAACCCTTGCCAGAAACAGCATATGATGCCGATACAGCAAATTTGCAAGGCGATGGTAAATAATTGCGTGTACCCCGGGATAGAGCAAAAAAATCTCCAGCTTACTGCGGGCGGCGGGGTCGCGTTTCTGATAAGCGCCCAAAGTTTCGAATAACCTGATCACTTCCGTCTTCCTCCTTCAGGAAAGCCTCCATTCCCGCGCAAATAAAATACGCCCCCATGCCTTTCGGCATGAGAGGCGACGGTTATCGCGGTTCCACTCTCGTTTATCACTCAGACCGGTAACGGGGTCGGCCGGAGGGCAACAGCATCCCTCTCGCTCACAGGCGCACTTCCCACAGTTCTCCGCGGTTCCGCTCTCAGCCCGGACGGAACCTCTCTGATCGGTTTTCTGTGTTACTTCTCCCGTTCAACGCGATATTCAATTGGCCTGAAGCAATCCTTATACAGCACACGATAGTATACTATCACGAGCCTGCCGGTGTGTCAACCGATTCACTTTCCCCGTCACATGGTACCGGAAAAAACCGCTCGGTTGCGGACGAAATACTCACAGCCGGAATAGACGGTGGTAACCACGATGACCGCCACGCAGGCGGTATTGAGCACAGCGGGGATCGGCAGCAGCATCAGGCAGACGCAGACCATGGTGGAGGCAGTTTTCACCTTCCCCGACCATCCGGCGGCGATCACCTTTCCGTGATCCACCGCAACCAGGCGCATTCCGCTGACCGCGAACTCCCGGAACACGACGATCAGCAGCGCCCAGGCGGGCATCAGCCCCACTTCCACAAACCAGAGCATGGCGGCAATGACCAGAACCTTGTCCGCCAGCGGATCCATAAACTTACCGAAATCGGTGGTCTGGTTATAGTGCCGCGCAATATAACCATCCAGCCAATCGGTGAGACTGGCCAGGATGAACACCGCCAGGGCGGCGTACCAATGATTCAGATAAAGCAGCACCAGAAAGACGGGTATCATCACCACCCGGAGCAGGGTGAGCTTATTGGCTGTATTCATCGTATCACTCCTCGATTTCCCCGGTTAAGTCCCCGTCACTAACACCGGTGGCCAGAACCTTCACAAACGCGCCCGCCGGAACCGTGCCCCCGGCGGTGAAATAGATGTGGCCGTCCACATCGGGAGAATCAACGTAGGAGCGGCCCACATAGCAGCCCGCCTCTTTGTCGAAGCCCTCACAGAGCACCTCCAGCGTCTCCCCCAGGCGGCTCTCATTAAACGCGTCCATCACCCGGGACTGAAGCTCCACCAGCAGCTCCGTCCGGCGGCGGGCAAGCGCTCCGTCCACCTGATCCGGCATGGCGGAGGCCGGGGTACCCTCCTCGGGAGAGAACGAGAACACGCCGGCGCGCTCGATCTTCTCCTCTCGGAGAAAGGCGCACAGTTCCTCAAATTCTTCCTCACTCTCGCCGGGCAGGCCTACAATCATGGAGGTGCGGAGTACCAGCCCTTCGATATTCTCCCGCAGGGCATGAATCAGAGAACGGATTTCCGCGCCGGTTCCCCGGCGGTTCATGCTGGATAAAATCCTGTCGCTGATATGCTGGATGGGAATATCAATATATTTTACAATTTTAGGTTCCTGCGCGATGACCGAAATCAGCTCGCCATTCACCTCATCCGGATAAAGGTAGTGGAGGCGAATCCAACGGAAGTCAAGTTGGCACAGCTGCCTTAACAGCTCCGGCAGGCGGCGCTCTCCGTACAAATCCAGCCCATAACGAGTAATGTCCTGCGCCACCACAATGAGCTCCCGCACCCCGCTATTGCAGAGTTCCCGAGCCTCCTCCAGAAGAGATTCCATCGACCGACTGCGGTATTTCCCCCGCAGAGAGGGAATGACACAGTAGGAACACCGATTGTCGCAGCCCTCGGCAATTTTCAAATAAGCGGTGTAGGTGGGCGTCGCCAGAATACGCGCACCCTCTTCAAATGTATGATCAATGTCTCCAAAGGAGGCCACGGTCTCTCCCGCCATCACCCGGTCAATGGCGGTGACAATTTCAGGATAGCTTCCTGTGCCCAGTACCGCGTCCACCTCGGGCAGTTCTTCCAGAATTTGATCCTGATATCGCTGGGACAGACAGCCGGTTACAATGATTTTTTGCAGGCTTCCGCTCTCCTTCAGTCCGGCCATCTCCAAAATGGTGTCAATCGCCTCACTTTTTGCGCTGTCCACAAATCCGCAGGTGTTCACCACCGCCACCGCCGCAGACTCAGGCTCAGCCACCACAGTATACCCGGCGGTCTCCACCAGCGCCATCATCTGCTCGGTATTGACCAGATTTTTGGCACAGCCAAGGGAAATAAATGCTACTTTCACATGATTCTCCTTTGATTTTATCCCAATGAACGGAACTTTAATCCTCTGTGTCCGCTCCCAAACGGCGCAGAGCCGCGCTGATTTCCGCCCAGGTGTACCCCCTCCGGGAAAGCGCGTCGGACACGCGCTTTAATTCCCGGCGGTCGGGGCTGGAGCAGGTCAGCTTTTTCCGCAGAAACGCGTCTATGGCGTCGGAGGAATCCTCCAGCTCCGCCAGAGCGTCTTCCCAAAATTCCCGGGGAACCCCCCGCCGATAGAGCTCATCTCTGAGCTTATAGACCCCGTAGCCCTTAGCGGCATAGTGGCTCACCAGCTTTTTCGCATATTCCCCGTCGTTTAAAAGCCCCAGCTCCTCCAGCCGGTCGGCAACCTGCTGCACATCATCCTCCGAAGGGGTCTCACGCCCGGCCAGCTTTGTGATCAGCTCCTGCCGGGAAAAAGGCCGCGCCGCCAGAAGCTGCAGGGCCTTCTCCTTCAGCGCCGAACAGTTTGCCGCCCGGCTCAGCTGCTCCAGCGTGCGATTGTCCAGCTCCATACCGGCGTAAAGCGAAAAGTCCACCAGCTCGGACTCACTGACCCGCAGGATCGCTCCGTCCTCCAAGTGGATCAGCCAACGGTTTTTAACCCGCTGGGAGCGCTCAATCCTCTGAATCAAAACCGCCATCTTCAAAATCCTCAGCGGAAACATCCACGGCGCGTCCCGCCGCCTTCGCCGCTACCTGAGACTGGCGGCTCATCAGCTTGTAAGAGTCCTTACGAATGGCGGCTTCAAGATCTGCCTCCTTATCGGGATTGTCCTTCAGCCACTGTTTGGCGGCGTCGCGGCCCTGTCCCACCCGGAGATCGCCCATGGAGTACCAGGAGCCGCTCTTCTGCATCAGGTCGAGCTTAATCCCCAAATCCACCAGATCCCCCGCCTTAGAGATACCTTCGCCGTACATAATATCAAATTCCGCCTCACGGAAGGGAGGCGCAACCTTATTCTTAACGATTTTGGCCCGGGTGCGGTTACCGATCACCTCGGTCCCATTTTTAATGACCTCTATCTTGCGCACCTCCAGCCGTACGGAGGCGTAAAACTTCAGTGCCCGCCCGCCGGTGGTCACCTCGGGATTGCCATAGGAAATCCCCACCTTTTCACGCAGCTGGTTGATAAAAATCACAATGCAGTTGGTTTTGGCAATGGAGCCCGCCAGCTTGCGCAGAGCCTGGCTCATCAGTCGGGCCAGCAGCCCCACATGGGAATCGCCCATGTCGCCTTCGATCTCCGCTCTGGGCGTCAGGGCCGCCACGGAGTCCACCACCACCACGTCCACCGCGCCGGAGCGCACCAGAGCCTCGGTAATTTCCAGCCCCTGCTCGCCGGTGTCCGGCTGAGAAATCAGCATGCTGTCGATGTCCACGCCCAGCGCTCTGGCATAGGAGGGGTCCAGCGCATGCTCCGCGTCCACGAAGGCCACCTCGCCGCCCCGCTTCTGTGCTTCCGCCACAATGTGGAGTGCCAGAGTGGTTTTTCCGGAGGATTCGGGACCGTAAATCTCAATGATGCGCCCCTTAGGGACACCGCCGATCCCCAGCGCCAGATCCAGTGAGAGGCATCCGGTGGGGATGGCCTCCACCACGACGCCGGTGTTCTCACCTAAACGCATAATAGAACCCTTACCGTAGGCTTTTTCAATCTGAGCCATAGCAGTTTCCAGCGCTTTTTTCTTGTCCGACGCGGGTGCGGGACTTTCAATCGGCTTTTTCTTTTCCGCCATTGTCAACGTTCCTTTCCGGTTGGGGCTTCTCTTCCCAATATAACTGCAAAACACCCGTTATTAATGATTACAGACACCCTCTACCACCCGCCAGATCTGGGCGGTATCACGTTGGGTCTGAATACTCTCGTAGCCATGTTCCAACAAAATTTTTTCCACATCGCCCACCTGGCCCTGGCCCACCTCAAAGAGGAGGGTTCCGCCTTTGCACAGGGCTTTGTCCCATTTTTTTGCCACCGCGCGGTAAAATTCCAGCCCATCCGCGCCGCCGTCCAGAGCCAGATGCGGCTCGTAATCCCGCACCGACACATCAAGCCCGTCAATGTCGCGGGTTGCGATGTAGGGCGGGTTGCAGACGATGAGCTGAAATTCTCCCATGGCGGAAACCGGCTTTTCCAGCGCGTCGGCCGCCACGGCGGTCACCCGGCCGGCCAGACTATTTCTGCGGATGTTCTGACGGCAAATTCGCAGAGCCCCTTCGGATACATCGGCCAGCACCACCCGGGTGGAAGGCACGTGGGCTGCAACAGCCAGACCGATGCAGCCGCTGCCCGCACACAGATCCAGAACACGGATATCCGTCCCTGCTTCTTTGGCAACCGCAATGGCCCGTTCTGCCAAAACCTCCGTATCCGACCTGGGAATCAGCACCTCCGGAGAGATGTCCAGGGGCATACCATAAAATTCCCACTCCCCCAGAATATAGGCCACAGGTTCTCCCGAAAGTCTTCGGCGGGTGATTTCCTCCAGCCGTTCTTCCACTTCTAGGGCAGCATAGAGGGTTCTGTCCCGGTAAAACTCGTCTCTGGTCTTTCCCGTGGCAAAGCAAACCAGCTCCCGCGCCTCCAGCTGCGCTTCCTCCACACCCACTTCCCGCAGCTTCTGCCGCAAATCCAAGTATAGATTATTATAAGTACTTGCCAAGGGCATTCACCTCACAGCGGCCGTTTTCTGATCTCTGATTCTGACCCGCGCAGCGCGGTTACCAGCGGTCCGCGCCCTCTTTCTCAGGCAGTACCCGGTTGAGGGCCTCGATGGAAACCTCCAGCATGGAGTCATCGGGCTCTCTGGTGGTAAAATTCTGTAACCACATGCCCGGCGCCCGCACCAGGCGGCAGAGCAGATTGTCATAGCGTCCTACAAAGCGGTTGATTTCATAGCTGATTGCCACCAGCACCGGGAGCATCAGAAGGCGCGTCGCAAGGCGGATCCAAGGGCTGGACCAACTGAAGCCCAGCAGGGCAAACACCAGAATTGAGACAATCATAATGACAAACAGGAAGCTGGTGCCGCAGCGTGGGTGATGCTTCGGCTGCTTGCGGACATTTTCCACTGTCAGCTCCAGTCCGGCCTCGTAGCAGAAGATGGTCTTGTGCTCCGCTCCGTGATAAGAAAACACCCGTTTCATGTCCTTCATATTGGAGATCGCGATGAGATATCCTAAGAAAAGGCCGATGCGGATAAAGCCTTCAATGAGATTGCGCAGAAAATTGCTCTGGACATAGGGCGTAATGAGGCCGGTCAGCAGGGTGGGCAGAATAAAAAACAGCCCCACCGAGAAACCGATTCCCACCACCATTCCGATGGTGACAATGATCGAGGTAAGCTTTTCATCGGAAAAATGCTTCTCCAGCCAGAGATCAAATTTGGAGGGCTGCGCATTTTCCTCCTCCGGGTAGTATTCAGCCGACCACATCAGCGCCTTTACCCCGTTTTTCATGGAGCTGCCGAAAACGCCGACTCCCCGGAGAAACGGCACCTTCCACAGGCCGCTCTTCCGCTGGCTCTCGCTCTCGGTAACCGCCAATCCGCCGTCGGGCTTGCGCACTACCGCCGCCCGTTTGGTGGGTCCCTGCATCATCACGCCTTCAATTAACGCCTGGCCTCCGCAGGTTGTCTTAAACTTGCTCTGATTTTCAGGTTCTTTCGACATGTGTTATCTCCGTTCATTCAGAATGTCTGACAAAACCATTCCCCGATGATTGTATCAAATTTCACGATGAAATGCAACACCGTTTAGAACTTATGTTCCAATCGGCAGGCGGATGGTTACGATACAGCCGTTTTCCTCGGCGTTGCCGATCTCCAGCGTTCCGTTGTGCCGGTTCACGATCTCGTCGCATACCGCCAGACCAATCCCGCTGCCTCTGGCTTTGGAGCTGCCCTTGTAGAATTTATATTTCACATGAGGCAGCTCATCCTCGGGAATCCCAGGGCCGTAATCCCGGATGGTGATCACCGCCGACTCTCCCTGCCGTTCAATCGCGATGTCAATCCGCTTACCTGACCCGCCATGCTTGGCGGCGTTGTCCAGCAAATTACAGAACACCTGCCGCAGCCGCTGGGAATCTCCGTGAAACGGCGGGAATTCCTCTCCGTCATCCCGATAACAGAGCGTAATACCTTCCCGTCTAAAAAACTCTCTGTAGGTATACACCGCGTCCTCCAGCTCCGCCTTCAGGTCAAGCTGTTCAATGGAGAGGGTAAAGCGCCCGTCCTCAATGCGGGAAAACTCCAGGAGCTCCTCCACCATATTGGTCAGGCGGCGCGCCTCGCTGACGATGATCCCCATCCCCTTTTTTGCCTCTACGGGATCATGGACTTCCCCTCCGGCAATGGTCTCGGCCCAGCCGTTGATGGCGGTCAGGGGCGTACGAAGCTCATGGGATACCGAGGAGATAAACTCTGATTTCATTTTTTCCGACTGGTTGATGCGGGCAGACATATCGTTGATGGCGTCGGTCAAATCGCCGATCTCGTCATCGTACTTTTTATCCATCTGAATTCCGTAGCTGCCCGCCGCGATTCGTTTCGCCGTTTCCGTGACATTGCGGACGGGGTCAACGATGGAGCGGATGAAGTAAATGCTGGTAAAATAGATCAGCCCCAAAATAACCAGCCCCACCGCCACGGCAATGGCGATGATAATGACCACCTGCTGATCCACGCTCTTGAGGGAGGTGACAAAGCGCACCACCCCAACCACGGAATCGTTATATTTAATTGGCGCCGAGACCGCCATAATATGCTCTCCTGTGTCGGGAGAATTTCCCGTCCACGTGGTGGTGACGCCGCTGGTGATGGCCTCAGAGATATCCGGTGTTCCCGGTGATGTGCCTGCGGTCAGTCCATAGGAGGACAGACGGATACTCCCGGTACGGCTTAAGAACTGAAGCTCCAGCATATTTTTTTCCTCAAAGCCGGAAACATAGCTTGCGGCGTTGCTTAAAAATTCGCTCTCCGTGGAATAGTTTAAAAACTCCGTCGCCATCAGCGCCTTGGCCTCCAGCCCGCTGGCCATACTGGAGTAATAATAGCTTGCCATTGCGATGGAAAAGGCCGCAACACCCAGCAAGACAATCCCAACCAAAACCAAAACGGTATTCATCATCCAACGTTTCCTGATGCCCTTGAGCTTCAGCATCCGCGGCCCTCCTCTCCTGAAATCTTTCAGCTACGTCCTCCAAGGACACGCTACACTCCCCATTTATACCCAAACCCCCACACGGTAGTGACATAGCACGGATTGGTGGGGTCATCTTCAATTTTGATGCGAAGGCGGCGGACATTGACGTCCACGATTTTGACCTCTCCGAAGTAATCCCGCCCCCACACCGCGTCCAGAATCTCCTCCCGGGATAATGCCTTCCCCGGATTTTCCATAAACAGTTTGATTACGGAGTATTCCACCTGAGTCAGCTTGATGCGCTGGTCGTTTTTCTCCAGGGTGCGGTTACGGGTATTGAGCCGAAAGGGCGGCTGGACCAGTTCGCCGCTGTCATTGAAGGCTTCCCCGCCCGCCCGGCGGAACAGCGCGTCTACCCGGGCGGTCAGCTCTGCCGGGGAAAAGGGTTTTGTGACATAGTCATCCGCGCCCGTCATCAATCCGGTCACCTTATCCATTTCCTGCGTGCGGGCAGTCAGCATAATGATCCCGATCTGGGAATCGCTGGCCCGGATGCGGCGGCAGACCTCAAACCCATCCATATTGCCCGGCAGCATGATATCCAGAAGGGCAACCTTGACATCAGGATTCCGGCGCAGCTGCGCCAGCGCCTGTTCCCCATCGGACGCCTCAATAATCTCATAGCCCGCCCGCTTTAAATTAATTACGACAAAGCTTCTGATGTTGTCTTCATCTTCCAGCACAAGTACCTTTTTCATAGTTAGCCCTCCTCGATGCTCCATTCCGATTGAATCAGCTCAAACCGGGAAATGACACCGTCCTCATCGAGCCCGCACTGCCATGAGTTCTCATTGAACTCCGCCACATAAATGGCGTTGTCGGTCTCGGGCAGCAGCTGGAACCGGGGATCCAGTTGGGCGCGGTTGTACCGGTTGGAGCCCGTCAGCTTATAGATGGACAAAAACGGCTGCGGCTCCTCGCCGTCCTGTGTCCAATGGGCAAATGTGGTCTGCTGAACCCCCAGCAAAGGACTGCTCTGGGTAATCGTGATCTCACCGACCCACGCGTCCGGCACGATAAAATACCACCCTTCGCTGTCGTTGTGGAAGGTTGTGTAAACCAGTGTTGCCCGTCCCTCACTGTCATATTGATACCAATGCAGCAGCCACAGATTTTCAGTATCGTCGCTATCCTCCCCGTAAACAGGAACCAACTCGGGACTGGGCACCTCCAAAATGGAATCGCCGTTGACATCCTGCGGATCTTCCTTGGAATAATAGCAAATGGTATCGCTGCTCATACTGGTTGTCTCCTGCATTGTGACATTTTCCAGTACATTGTTGCGCAGGGCAAAAATATCGGTCAGAACGCCGCCATTCATTCCAAAGGACGAGGTCACAAACACGGCGGGCACATGATTCGTTAGGTAGCCGCTGCGCAGGGAATTAATCCCGGTGACATTAAGAGACATGGGCGCGCTGGAGGAAAGCAGCATCACGCCGTCCGAATAATCGTAATATTCCGCCCGGTTGTTACTCTCCGTGCTGTCTACCTGAAGCAGGATGATCTCATCCTGCTGGTCACCATCCAAATCTGCCATCTCAAATTTGGTGTAGCCGCTGCGCATCAGCTCCACCTGGTCCTTGAGAGAATAAGCCGCCAGCGTGTGGACATTTTCACTCAGCTGCCAGCTGACAATCAGCTCCCTATCCTTGGTTCCGCCGATATCCTCATAATCAATGGAATAAATGGCCGAGCCTTCTCCTTCAATGCTATAGGCAGTACTGTAATTACCGTCCTGATCCTGTTGGAACACATAAATTTTCAGCGGCTTCTCCGCACTGCTCACCCGGAAGAACGCCACAGCGGATTCCTGAATCCCGTCTCCGTCCAAATCCACCAGCTGAACCGTCTGGGTGTTGCTCCCCGAAAGCGGCGCGGCATATTCCGCTCCCAGCTGCGCGCTGACCTGGTCAATTTTACTTTTGAGATTGACGTAATCCTGACCGGGGCTGGGCAGCGCGTACAGCTCATCGGGGGATTCCAGCAGACAGCCGGAGAGCAAACCGCACAGCAGCGCGGACAGCAAGCATATCACGGCCATTCGCTTCATTGTCATCCCCCATATCATTCGCAACGGAATCATCTCACCGTTTCAATCAGTACTCAGTACTTAGTACGTTATTTTAACATACCAAAAAGGAATTTGGTATCTCTTTTCGAAATTTTTCTGTGCTGTGGCGCCATTGCGCCAGCATTCCGTTCAGCGTGCCTTCCAACCGCGCGCGGAGCGTCAAACCGCAGCCCCGCCAGCGTCAGCGCCGTTCCCAAGCATGTCATCCACGTGATCGGCTCATGCAGCACGATTGCGGATGTAACGATGGTAATGACCGGAATCATATAAAGGTACACGCTGGTTCTGACAGCGCCCAGAATCCTCACCGCCACATTCCATGTGACGTAGCAAAGGGCGCAGGCTCCAAGACCCAGGTACAGCAAATTCAGCAAATAAACAGGATTGGCAAACCGCTCCGGCTGGAAGCGGACACCTGTCATAATATAAAGTAATGCCGGAGAAACCGGCACACACCATGATGATATTCTGTTTCTTGTCCGTCAGCCGCAGCCGCCTTGGGCACGCCAGTGTCAGTGCGGCCAGCCCCATGATAAATTTGAACAGGAGCAGTTCAATCGGCGAAAAACCGGTGAGCAAATTTTAGTTGATGTAAATGTGGTTCCCCAGACCATGACCGTAAAAAGTCATCAAATGGCCTGAAATTACGTGATTGTTTTTCATTCATCCGCCTTCAAATTCTATTTCATTCATTCCGCTGCTTTCATTATACACTGAAATAGCCCGACGGAATAGCAGAAAATCAAAATTTTTGCAAACCAACAAAGAAAGACGTACGCAACCGTACGTCTTTCTGCTTACCCCAGCTCCGGGCATTGCCCGCTTCGCGATCCACATTATGTATCCTCTTGGGAAATATAAATTTCTTCCGCTGTTTGCTGAATTGCAACCAAACGCTTATAAAGCCGGATCACCTCCTCGGATATGTCAGTGATTTCGTTGAATAGCACGCTGTATTCCTTACTAACTGGCTGCATGGGTCATGTTCCTTTCATTTGTTATTAAGTAATCTCAACTGATTACATCATACAAAATTCGCCACAAGGAAAAGGTCATATTGTGGCGAAACTGTTTTCATGATCTACAAATCAGCAATATTACTAAGATTCTTAAAAAAAAAGCCCGTTTTATAGAGGTTTTTTTGTTTTTTTTTCCATTTTGCCACTATCTCTATCACCATTTTCGACAAAATATTGATTATGATAAGCCTGTCACAAACTTGAAATAAACCAGTAAATTGTAAAAAAATGCAACTCTAATAGTAAAATGCGCCTAAAGCGCTTTTCAGGCCTCAGGCGTATTGTAGTGTTAATGTGTTTTAGCCTTGTCTTTTCATTCATCTTTGTGTGTTTGACTGTCATCCAAGGGCGACAATTCTTCCGACCATTCCGCCCGAAGCTCACCAAGCATTTGTCCCCGAGCCAATGGGGTTTTGACGCGCCGCGCTCTGCGGACTTCTTTGATAATCAGATAGCAGATCGTATAAAACGCCAAGATGATACACCCAGCGATTAGTCCTGTGCCTTGTCCCTGGACAAGCGGCATACTGATCATCACCGCAATGAGTGCGATCAGGGTTACTACAGAGGTAACCGGATAGCCCTGTATTTGATAGCCGCCTTTCAGCGATGATCCAGCCATTTTTCGAAAGCGGATATGCGTCGCCATAATCACCGCATAGGAAAACAGAATGGCAAAGCCTCCTGAGCTGATCAGAAACACATAAACGGAAGGCAGCATCAGGCCGAACCATAGAGCCAGCAGCATACATGCGCCGGAGGCCACAATACCGCGATAAGGAACGTCGGTAGAATCTCTCAGCCAGCTGGGCGCGTGTCCCTCATCCGCCAGCGACCGCATCATTCTGCCTAACCCGAACATTGCCGCGAGCATGGTAGAAAGAATCGCGGTCAAAAGAACCATATTAATCACTGTTCCCGCCCAGGAGAAGCCCTGTCTGTTGAGTGCCGCCACAATAGGGCTTGCGCTCGCGCTGATTTCACCGGTGGGAATCAGCGGCAGTAGAACGGCGGCTGACAAGATATAGAGGCTGACGATGCTGAACACCGTGTAACGAATGGCTCTCGGAACTGTCTGACGGGGAGACTCCGCCTCCGAGGCTGCCAGGCCAATCATCTCGAATCCCGCATAGGCAAACATAACGATCAGCATACTCCCCGCGATTCCCCTCCAGCCACCAGCAAAGAAGGGTTCCGTCGTCAATGCTCCCAGTCCGACGGGCATGGTTCCAGAAAAAAAGCCAAATATCAGCCCCAAGGCCATCAAAATAAATGAAAGCACCGCCAGTAGCTTAAAAGCTGCCAGGACACTCTCCAAATTACTCAATTTGGTCGCACCCAGCAGATTGATCATGGTCACCCCGATGATAATCCCGCTTCCCATTACGGGAATCGAAGCATTTGGAACCCAATTTTGCACCAAAATAGAAATGGCTGTAGCTTCGCTGGACATTGCCAGAACCATACCGGTCCAATAGACCCAACCCACCACAAATCCGGCACCTTCTCCGAAAGCTTTTCCCGCAAAGCTGCGGAAGGAGCCAGAATCGGGGCTTGCCACAGTCATTTCAGAGAGCGCCGAGAGAATAAAATAGACCAGAACCCCGCCCAGAGCGTATGCAATCAAAATGGAAGGCCCCGCCGCATGGATTGCAACTGAGGAACCAAGAAAAAATGACCCTCCAATGATCGTCCCCAGCGCCATCATGACGAGTTGCCATGCTTTAAGCCCTTTTTTCTGTTTTTTCATAGTATTCTCCCTTTGTTTTTTATTTATTGTTCCGAAAAAAGGGAGATTCATTCTGTTTCTTCGAGTGTTTTCTACCATACCGGGCTTTAAAATTTTTACAGCAACCCACCATTAGCTGCTTGAAAACAAAAAAACTTACAGACGATAAACGCCTGTAAGTTTTTTAATCAATTATGATTTTTAATTTTCAATCGAGCCATCGCCCGCTGCAGAGCGGCCTGAGACTTCACCATTTCAATATTGGTCAGTTGTCTTTGAAGACGCTCCTGCGCTCTTTCAGCCGCCGCCTTTGCCCTGTTTTCATCAATTTCCTCAGGCCATTCCGCCGTGTCGACAAACATGATCGCTTTATCATTCACGATTTCCAAAAAGCCCTCGGAAAGAACCGCATCGAGCCATTTCCCATCCTTCTTAATCCTGATGGAACCAATGGACACCGCGACAACCAACGGCATATGTTTGCTTAAAACGCCCATTTCGCCTTCCGGAGTGTTGAGTATAATCTGCTCCACATCATCTGAATAAAACTTTTTCTCAGGTGTCACAATTTCCAGAAATAATGTGTCTGCCATGCTCACACCTCCTACATATTCTTGGCGGCTTCGTAGACTTCCTCAATGGCGCCTTTGTTAAAGAACGCAGCCTCTGGAATATCGTCCATTTTTCCGTCAACAATTTCCTTAAAGCCGCGAATGGTATCCTTCAGCGGTACATATCGGCCTTCCAGCCCGGTAAACACGGTACCTACGAAGAAGGGCTGGGACAGATATTTCTTAATCTTTCTGGCGCGATAGATCACCTGCTTATCTTCATCAGAAAGGTCGTCCATGCCCAAAATCGCAATAATATCCTGCAATTCCTTATAGCGCTGCAACATTTCCTGCACACGGCGGGCAACATTGTAATGATCCTCACCAATAATGCGAGGATCCAGCAGTCTTGAACTGGATTCCAGAGGATCCACGGCGGGATAAATTCCTTCGTCAACGATGGCTCTTGACAAAACTGTGGTTGCATCCAAATGCGCGAAGATGGTAGCCGGCGCCGGGTCGGTCAAGTCGTCGGCAGGCACATAAACGGCCTGAACCGAAGTGATGGAACCGGTCTTTGTGGAGGTGATTCTCTCCTGTAGTGCACCGATATCAGTGGCCAAAGTCGGCTGATAACCTACCGCGGAGGGAATACGCCCAAGCAGCGCGGATACCTCGGAGCCCGCCTGCACAAAGCGGAAGATGTTGTCAATAAACAGCAACACATCCTGATGCATCTGATCTCTGAAATACTCCGCGACGGTCAGACCGGTTAAACCCACACGCATTCTCGCTCCGGGGGGCTCGTTCATCTGACCAAACACCAGCGCGGTTTTTTCAATAACGCCGGAATCGCTCATCTCATGCCAGAGATCATTGCCTTCACGGGAACGCTCTCCCACACCGGTAAACACGGAATAGCCGCCGTGCTCAGTGGCAATGTTGCGGATCAGTTCCTGGATCAAAACGGTCTTGCCAACGCCTGCACCGCCGAAGAGACCGATTTTACCGCCCTTCGCGTAAGGAGCCAGCAGATCAATTACCTTGATTCCGGTCTCAAGAATCTCAGTGGCAGGCAGCTGCTCGTCAAAGCTGGGAGCCGATCTGTGAATGGACCAATAGTCCTCTCCAACCAGATCGCCCTTCTTGTCAACCGCCTTGCCCAAGACGTTAATTACGCGGCCTAGCGTTCCCTTTCCGACAGGAACCTTAATCGCGTCACCGGTATCTACCGCGGGCAGACCTCTGAGAAGTCCTTCCGTACCGGACATAGAAACGCATCTGACAGTCTGATTTCCCAGATGCTGCATGACCTCGACAACGGTTTCCGTGCCCTCGTTATCAATATTAATTGCATTGTAAAGCTTTGGCAGTTCGCCATCTTCAAACCGAATATCGATTACCGGGCCGATAACCTGAACAATATAACCTGTATTTTGGGCCATTTAAACTCGCTCCCCACCTTAAATGCATCAGGCACCTGTCAAAACCGATGAGTACCGAAGCACCTGCAATTTTAATTGTTAAAGCGCCGCCGCGCCACCGACAATTTCCGTAATTTCTTGGGTAATGGCAGCCTGCCTTGCTCTGTTATAGCTCAGCGTTAATTTCTGAAGCATTTCATCCGCATTGGTAGTAGCATTATCCATAGCCGTCATACGCGCGCTCTGCTCACTGGTAAATGCCTCAACAAAGGCACCGTAAATAACACCCTTGAGATATTTGCAAATGAGTACTTCAAATACCGCTTCCGGAGACGGCTCATAGTTCATGCTGCGATCCACCGCCGGTTTGCCCTCGTTAAACCCAATATCTGCCTCCAGAACCTCAAGGCTCAAAGGCAGCAGCCTGATGGCCTGGGGCACCAGCTTGATTGCGGAAACCATTCCCGTAAACACAAGGTAAACCTCATCCAGCTCACCTTTTTTGTACTCATCCAAAATAATATTTGTAATCTCTGCCGCCCGGCGGACAGTCGGATTTTGAACCGGATAATCAAAATCTTTGTACATCTCGTGCTTCTTTTTGCCGTAGTAATTTCTTCCGATATAACCGGCAATAAACAAGACCGGATGCTCAACCATACTGATTTTCTGATCCGCCAGCTTTAAAATATTATGATTGTAGCCACCGGCCATACTTTTATCGCCGGTCAGTACAATGATACCTGTTTTCCGGTTTGCCTTGTCTTTCCGGTTGTCAAAATAGACATTCCCCTGCTCAACGCCGGCACTGTGGGACAGGATCTCCGCCATGGTTCGTTCAACTTCCAAAAAATAGGGACGAGTCTGTTCCAGTTGCTGCTTTGCTTTTTTAAGCTTTGCCGCGGAAATTAACTTCATCGCCTTGGTAATCTGCTGAGTTTCCGTAATGCTCTTGATCCTCAGCTTAATTTCACGCATTCCTGACACTCTAGTCTCACCGCCTTATTGTCTCAACAGGCCCCACCCGCCGCCGTGCTTTCGTCCGGCCACGCGGATAGGATCATTAAGCTCTGTTTGACAGGCACTCTTTGATCGCCTGCTTCAGAAGTTCCTCCATCTCGGAGCTCATTTGGCCGGTCTGGCAGATCCCCTCCAAAATTTGAGGATATTTGGTCTTGACCTGATCCAAAACATCCATGTTAAATTTCCGCACATCCTTAACGGGGATATCCATCAAATAACCATTCATAGCCACATACAGATAAATGATCTGATCTTCAACCGGCACGGGCGAATACTGCCCCTGCTTTAAAGTCTCCATCAGACGCTCACCCTGCATCAGGATGTTCCGGGTAGACTGGTCCAAATCGGAGCCGAACTGCGCAAAGACCGCAAGTTCTCTGTACTGGGCCAAAGTCACACGCAGAGAACCGGCAATTTTTTTCATCGCCTTGATCTGTGCGGAACCGCCGACACGAGACACGGAAATACCAACGTTGACTGCGGGGCGCTGACCGGAGAAGAACAGCTCTGACTCCAGAAAAATCTGACCGTCCGTGATAGAAATCACGTTGGTCGGAATATATCCGGAAATATCGCCCGCCTGAGTCTCAATGATGGGCAGCGCCGTGATGGAGCCTCCGCCCATCTCATCGGAAAGTTTTGCGGCACGTTCCAAAAGACGGGAGTGCAGGTAAAACACGTCGCCGGGAAATGCCTCGCGTCCGGGGGCACGCTTAAGCAGCAAAGACAGTGCCCTGTATGCCACGGCGTGCTTGGACAGATCATCATAAACGATCAGCACATCCTTATGCTCGGTAAACATAAAATACTCCGCCATGGCACAACCCGCATAAGGAGCGATATACTGAACCGTCGCCATTTCATTGGCGGTAGAGGACACGATGATGGTATAATCCATCGCACCCACTTTTTCCAGGGTGCTGTGAATCCCCGCAACAGTAGACGCCTTCTGACCAATGGCAACGTAGATACAGACCACGCCATTGCCCTTCTGGTTGATAATCGTATCAATTGCGATGGCGGTTTTACCGGTCTGGCGGTCTCCGATAATCAGCTCACGCTGACCTCTGCCGATCGGCGTCATGGCGTCGATAGCCAGAATACCAGTCTGCATAGGGGTATCGACTGATTTTCTATCGATGACGCCGGGGGCGAGAAACTCGATAGGCCTGTAGGTATCGGTTTTGATATCGCCCTTGCCGTCAAGAGGCATGCCCAGAGGATTTACCACGCGACCGATCATGTTGGGACCCACGGGAATTTCCATCGTTCTGCCCGTGCTCTTCACCACAGTGCCTTCTTTGATGTCTTTCTCGGCACCCAGAAGCACACAGCCGACATTTTCTTCCTCAAGGTTCATTGCCATGCCGTATACGCCGTTTTCAAATTTCAGCAATTCGCCATATTTACATTTTTGAAGTCCGTATATTCTGGCAATACCGTCACCCACGGTGAGAACGGTTCCGACTTCTTCCTCAACCGTTTTCGTGCCATAGTTTTCAATCTGCTGCTTTAATACGGAGCTAATTTCTTCTGGCTTTAAATTCATAGCATTCACCAATCCTATCCGCTGCGCTTCTACACCGACATCGCCGACAGCAACTCCGACAGCCTGCCCTTGATGGACGCGTCATAGAGCTTGTCGCCGACGGCTACCTTAATTCCACCGATCAGAGACGAATCCAACTCCACGGTGGCCTTTACGTCGGAAGCGTGATAAAGCGCCTGGAATTTATCACAGACCTTTTTTACATCCTCCGCTTCCATGGGAATTGCCGCGAAGATCGTAATGTTCAACACACGGTTATGTTCATCTGCCAGCCTGACAAATTCCCTGCTGATCGTCGGTAAAAGCGTAATCCGATTTTTATCCAATAGCAGCATGAGAAAATTCAGCATATTCTTGCCGAGTTCGTGCTCAAACAAGGTGTTCAGAACCTGCTTCTTCAGCTTGCCGTCATACTGGGGATAAAGCAGAAAATTTCTGAACTCGCCATTTGTTTCATACAGACCGGAAACCGCAACCAGTTCCTCCTGATATGTGTTGATCGCGTTTTCCTGCAGGGCGATGCGGAACAAAGCTTCCGCATACCGCTTATCCACAATCGACATCAGGCAGCACCCGCTTCATCCAGGAATTTATCCACAATCACCTTGTTGCTTCCGGTATCCATATTGCTTTCCACAACCTTGGAAGCGGCGCCAATGGCAAGCTCCACCACCTGTACGCGGATTTCCCTGAGCATTTTCTGGCGTTCACGCTCAATTTCAACCCTGGCATTTGCCAGCAGCACTCCGGCTTCTTCCTGGGCTGCGGCAATGATCTGCTCCGACCTGCGGTTCGCCTTGGCGGTAGCCTCGTCAATCATGTTTTCCATGGTGCCCTTGGCCTCGCTCAGCTGCTGCTCATACTGTGCCTTGAGCGCGTAGGCTGCGGTCTTCTGCGCTTCGGCATCGTCAATCGAGGCTTTGATGGCGTTCGTTCTCTTCTCCATAAACTCGGTGACAGGTTTGAACAAAAGCTTCCGCAAAACCACAAACAAAATGATGAGGTTCAGCACTTCCATGATAAATTGGAATTTATTAATATTCTCGATCATAACTTCATCACTCGCTTACTTTTTTACATCGCGTGCAACCAAGCCAACACGCACTCTGTTTTGGAAAAACACTTAAATCTTGCTGATCAGCATGATAGAGATAACAAATCCGAAGATCGCGGTAACCTCAGACAGTGTGGCAAAGATCAGGCCGGTGGTCATAATCTTGCCCGAAGCCTCGGGGTTTCTTGCAACACCCTGCATCGCGCCGCCGGAAGCGACACCCAGACCAATACCGGCACCCAAAGCCGCCATCATAGCCAAACCTGCACCAATTGCATACAATCCACTTAAATCCATTTTCATTTTCCTCCTACTCAATTACTTCTGCAATATACATAGATGATAAGAATACAAAGATATATGACTGCAACCCTGCGTCGAACAGATCGAAGAATGCGCTGGCAATGGGAATTAAAGGCTTCACGAAGAGCGCTCCTTGGTAGAGCAGCTCCATAATAACAAAGCCGGCCAGAATATTTCCGAACAGCCGAAGGGTCAAAGACAAAATGCGGGTTCCGTAGTCAAGGATGTTGAAGGGCAGCATCATTGGCATAGGCTTCAGGAAGCTCTTGAGCCAGCCTCCCAGGCCCTTGTAGCGGATCCCTGAAATCGGAATCAGCACGATGCTTATGATGGCCAGCGCCAACGCTAGGTTAATATCCTTCGTCGGCGGGACAATGGAAAACTGCGCGCAGTTTTCAAAATACTCGTTGCCCGTGATAAAGTACAGCGTTTCCGCCGACGGAAACAGGTTAAACAAAGACGACATATTTGCAACGATCAGGAACAAAAACACCGTGCCAAAATAAGGAGCAAAGCTTTTCCAGTGGTGCCCCATGGTGGATTTAATGACGCCATTGATTCCCTCCACCACTATTTCGGTTACACTCTGTTTTCCTACAGGTATTTTTTTCATGTTTCTTGTGAACACAACGGACAGAATAATCAGAACCGCCATGATGATCCACGTCATCACAATTGTGTCGGAAATCGGAATCTCCTGGCCAAACGCATGAATCGAAAACAGATTATTTGTTTTTAACTCATCTCCTGAAAACAAAAGCCAACACCTCACTCACACTCACAGCAAAATCATTTATGTTTCAGGGCGGTGCCATCTCTCCAACGGCATACCCAAAACTAAAAAAGGCAGCAGCGCTTCCAAAACGAATTAAAAGTTTAGCACCTTTGCCTTTTTAAGCCGAATTATATCGAAATTAGTCACTCTTGTCAACGGTAATTGATATTTCCCTCTTATTCTTCGCCTTTTAAAAATATCCCCCCATATTAACGGAGAAATGAGGCGCGCTTGCTTTTGTCCCAAGGTGAATTGGACTCACCTTACAGTGTCATCTTCGGACATCAAAAATCACATAAAAAAATGATTTTTGGTAATCCCCAGAAGCTCGGTCAAACAGTTTAAAATCAGAGAGAGCGCCGGCAGCAAAGTACCGGCAGCAAAACCGATCAGGAGTGACGTATCAACTCGATATGCCACATACAACAGCGCCAGCAGCACCAGCTGATTGACAATGTAAAGCAGACTGTTCCAGATCACAGCGCCGCTGCGTCTTGCCGTCTCCGCCGAAGTAATGTTTCGGAACATCCAGGCGTAACCCGCAAAGCGCATGAAACCCACCGCAGCTCCCACCGCCAGTCCCAATATCACCAGCCATCGGCTGGCCGAAAAAAGAAACCCGGCTACGGAACCAATCAAAAAAAACAGTGCAATCCGTTGGGCGACAAACTTTTCCAGCTCACTTTTGAACAAGAATACCTACTCCATTTATCAAGATTGTACCGCATTCAGCCAGTCTATCACAGTCGCTTTTGATTTTAATTTTCTTTTTAGACTTTTTCATCATATACCTTAAACCCCAAAAAGACTATATTGATTTTCAATAAACTATTCTTTGTTTTTGATCCCTGATCTGGTAATTATGAGCAAGCTCATTCTCCTGCTTCTCTTTTAATCATCCACCGCCGGAGTCAGCTTTGAACCTCACGGATTCCTGCCTGCGAATCCGCGGTGAGGCTGTGCTGATTCCTAATAAGTGACAAAAATAATCACATTTTTTAGGCTTTTTCAAAAAAAATATCTAATTAGGCTGGAATTTTGCGTTTTATCTGGTAAAATAGATTTCAATAGATCAGTCATCTTATTTTGATCCGTCTGGAGGCATTACAATTGATCAATGTCAATAATTTAAACGCTATTTCCAAATCCAGAAAATACCCCAAGGGAACGATATTCAATCGGCCCGGCAGCTCGGATACGATGTTTATTCTCCTTCAAGGTGATGTTGTGCTTCTTGATCCCAGAGACAACAGCATCATTACTTCCGTCGGGCCAGGGGACTTTTTTGATGATAGCGCGCTTCTTGGCAGCTGCCGGGATACCATTACGCTTGCGGTTACAGACGTGATCGCGCTCCCCATCAGCCGACAGTCTGCGGCGGATTTTATTGCCGAAGAGCCTGAAATCACCCTTGAGCTTCTCCAGATGATGAGTTCCCGGTTTGATCAGCTTCTCACCGACTACGAAACCCGCTGCGGACGCCGGTGGGTCGCGCAGCGGCCGACGCTAGCCGAAACGCCCTCTGAATCCGAAAAGCCGGAACGGCCGAAAAAAACGCCCGCGCCCGCGGCGGAAGCCCAGTCCGCGCCTGCGGCAAAGAATGTGTCCAAGAAAAAAGGCAGCGCCGTTTCTTCCGCATTTCCTTTATTCCCCGCTGGTCATCAGGGGCATTACGAGCTTCATCTGCCCAGTGATGATCGTGAACATTTGATGGAGAAGGAATATCACTGCCCCCTCTGTCATGAGAAATTTAAGGCGCTGAAGGTAAGAACCTCCAAGCTGACTTTGACCCGCACCGACCACGACATGCGCAGAATCTACCACGAGCTTGAACCTAACTATTACGAAATTGTCACCTGCCCCCACTGCCTCTACAGCGCACTGTTCTCCACCTTTGAAAAGCCGGATATCACCAGAGGGATCGTTGAATCCGAGCTTCAGGGACTCAAACAACAGACAAATCTGGTTTTCAATCTTCAGCCTGAGCCACCCACGGTCTTTGCGCAATATTATTTGGCGTTGTTCTGTGCCCCCAAATGCCTTAAGCAGCCCCAGCTGTCAACGGCGAAGCTGTTTTTGAAATTGAGCTGGATTTACCACGACTGCGGCGATCAGCAGATGGAAACGGAAATGCTGCGGCAAGCCCTCGATGCTTACATGGATGCTCATATTGAACTGCAAATCCCCGAAAGTCAGGAACAGCAGCTCTGCATGATCATGGGAGAGATCTGTTTTAAACTCGGCGATTTCAAGAAAGCCAGAGAATACTACCACAAGGCGAAAATCAACCGCGCCGGAACGCCGGTTCTGCAAAAACAGGCGGAAGACCGAATGGACGACATTAAATCCCTGATGAAGCAGAACGCGGCAGCCTCTTTGGCAGAGTGATGAACGTACCGGCCTCAGCCTCCCACGGCGGGGCTAACTGCCTGCCGCAAACCGGATCACGTTATAGGAATCTATGACGCAAATCAATATGATCACCACCCGGAGCAGCCGCTCCACCATTTGATTGCTCATCCGGGCGGAAAGCTTCGCGCCCAGAAGCCCGCCGCAGACTCCTCCGGCCATCATAACGGTCACCTGAATCCAGGTAACCGTCGGAACCGTGTGCTGGACGACCGCGGCAGACAGGCTGGCCAGCTGCGCAAACATAATGATATAAATAGAGTTTTTAGCCGCCGTTTTGGCATCCATGGAAAAAAAGAAAAACAGTGCCGACACAATATAGGGTCCGCCGCCGATACCGAGAAACGCGGAAATGCTTCCCAGGAGCACACCCAAACCCAAAGACAGCAGCGTGCTTTCGCTGTGGCGGGTGGGGAACCGATTTTTTTGACTCATATAGAACAGTACAAATAGCATCACAAGCAGCAGCAATACCGACTGAACGAAACCAAGCAGCCGCTCTTGTGGGAAGGCATGTCTGATCAGCTCAAACAGGCGATTTCCCGCCAGTCCCCCGAAAACAGAGCTGATCGCCAAAGGCGTTGCGGTGCGAACCTCCAAATGAACGCCGTTGCCTCTGCTCCGGATCAGCGAAGTCACAGACATCGCCAGAACGGAGCTCGACGACAGGAAGCTCACCGTACTGACCGGCAGAATCCCAAATCCGTCCAGTATCGGCTTTGTGATAATCCCGCCGCCAAACCCGGCGATGGCTCCCGCGCAGGAGGCCGCCGTCGTAATGAAAAATAAAAAGAACTCCAAGCCATCATCTCCGCCCTGTCTTAGCTGCGTTTCAGTATACACCCTTTCTCGCGGCTTGGCGAAGCATAAACGGGTAAATTTTTTGTCACAGTATGGTAAGAACCTGTATTCATCTCCAGAATCCCGGCGCCTCAGGCGCTCCATCACGGTTTCTGATGAATACAGGTTCTGCTATTACCTCGGCCTGTTTTCTGCCACCATTGCGTTAACCGTCCTCGTTTGGGAAAAGTTTTTCTAATCTCCATGATGGTTCCCAATTTCCAGTATTAGCTTGGCTGATGATTGGCAATATCATGCATGGGCATGAATTCCATTTATTTCTAATGCCAAGCAATCCATGATCAACCTGCCCGCCACCTCCCCAGGCAGGGTTTCCGTCATTTGCGCCAGGCATGCCCATTTCTATAAAAGGAGATTGCCTTCGTTTGTTCCCACACCCGGACAACTAACCTTTTTCCTGAAATCATTAGTAATTCCTGAGCTTCGAAACCGCAAGTAGCATCAGTATGACGCCCCCAAGCCACGAAAAATCAAATTTTGTCATCTTCGTGATCAGCTTTCCGGCAGCACAGCCCAAAAAAACCGCCAGCACATTCGACATAAACGAAAGCAGGACGAGCCACACATAATTGACCTCCGTGAGTCCGAACCCGAAACCGGCGGCAAACCCGTCCAGCGACAGCGCCAACGCCAGATAGACCGCTTCCGCCGGTGAGAGCACCTTTGACTGATCAATATCAGCCTTGCTGTTGTCGGCGTACACCGTGAGCACGAAATGAACGTCAAACAGCGTCAGGCGAAGCTGACCCGACCGATTCCGACTCTTTGCGATATATCGCTTTAAAACGCTTTCAAAGCTTTTAACCAGCCCCAGAGCAAACAGAATCAGAACACAGATGACCTGGGTCACACTGACGGGAATCAGCTGACTCACCCCGGACGCGACGACTGTGGATACAGTCAGCGCCGCGGTACAGATCACCCCGATGATGGCCATGGACGCTATGGGAATTTTTGTTTGGCTGACTCCGTAAGCAAAACTCGTTGTAAAGGTATCCAGACACAGCGCAATGATGAGAACGGCTAAAAACATAGATGCTCCATCTCCTCAGGATAGTTTGGAAACCCTCAGCCGGTGCTGTCGCGGACCGGTTTGCGGGACTTTCATTCACAAATCCATCTTATGCTTCACGCCGCAAAAGAAACCGTGTGGATAACAGCAAAAAAGGACCGCGAATTTATGAAATCCTCGGTCCTTTTTTCTTTTTAAGAAACCACAGCCATCCTGCCGCTTCTTAAATAAATTTTTTGTTGTCTTTCAGCACCACGTCGTGGGCACCGCCCTCTACAATGCTGGTGGCGGATACCAAAGTGATCTTTGCGTTTTGCTGCAGCTCCGGGATCGTCAGAACACCGCAGTTGCACATAGTGGAACGCACCTTACTCAGGGACAGCGCCACGTTGTCCTTCAGGCTTCCGGCATAGGGCACGAAGGAATCGACCCCCTCCTCAAAGGAGAGCTTTTCCCCGCCTCCCAAATCGTATCTCTGCCAGTTCTTGGCCCGGGCGCTTCCCTCACCCCAGTATTCTTTCATATAACTGCCGTTCACGCTTACCTTATTGCTGGGGCTCTCGTCAAACCGCGCGAAATACCTGCCCAGCATGATGAAATCCGCGCCCATGGCAAGAGCCAGCGTCATGTGGTAATCATACACAATGCCGCCGTCGGAGCAGATGGGAACATAAACGCCAGTCTCCTCAAAATACTCGTCTCTCGCCTTTGCAACCTCAATGATGGCGGTGGCCTGTCCTCTTCCGATGCCCTTCTGCTCCCGGGTAATGCAGATGGCGCCGCCGCCGATACCGACCTTGACGAAATCCGCCCCCGCTTTGGCGAGAAACAGGAAGCCCTCTTTGTCCACCACGTTGCCCGCGCCGATTTTAACATCATCTCCGTAGGTTTTGCGAACATAGTCCAGTGTAATCCTCTGCCATTCGGAAAAACCCTCGGAGCTGTCGATACACAGCACATCCGCCCCAGCGTCCACCAGCGCCGGAATACGCTTCTCGTAGTCACGGGTGTTGACGCCGGCGCCCACTCTGAACCGCTTGGAGCTGTCAATCAATTCATTTTCATTTTGCTTGTGGGTATCGTAATCCTTGCGGAATACCATGTGAACCAGCCGCTGCTGGCTGTCGATAATGGGCAGGCAGTTCAGCTTATGATCCCAGATGATGTCATTGGCCTGCTTCAGGGTTGTGCTCTCGTCGGCGCAGATCAAATCCTCAAATTTTGTCATAAAGGTACTGACCTTGGTATCGGGGTCCATACGGCTGACACGGTAGTCCCGGCTGGTAACCAGTCCCACCAGTTTGCCCGCCGCCGTCCCGTCAGACGTCACCGCCACGGTGGAGTGTCCCGTTCTTTCCTTCAGCCGCAAAATATCGGACAAAGCACCGTCAGGTGAAATATTGGAATCGCTGAGCACAAATCCCGCCCTGTGGCTCTTGACTCTGGCCACCATCTCCGCCTGACTCTCAATAGACTGGGACCCGTAAATAAAGGAGATGCCGCCCTCCTTTGCCAGCGCGATGGCCATCTTGTCATCCGAAACGGACTGCATCACGGCGGATACCAAGGGGATATTGATGGAAACAGGAGCTTCCTCCCCTTTTTTAAACTTGACCAGCGGCGTTTTCAGACTGACGTTTGCCGGAGTACACTCTGTGGAAGAATAACCGGGAATCAGCAGATACTCTCCGAATGTATGGGAAGGTTCATTGATAAAAATCGCCATATGCTTTCCTCCTGACCTGATTGTTTTGATCCTTATCATTCTGCGTGCCGCCGGCTGCTTTCATCCGGCCACGCATATTTGACGATAAAAAAAGTACCTGAACCAGGTAACCGATTCCATATATCATACTGAACCGACCAGCGGTTGTCAAGACCTTGCCGGTAAAGACCCGCAATTCCTCAGCCGGGCCAGGCTCCGCAACTCATTTTAGCCTTTTAACCTGTCCAAAAAACTGATATAATGGTAGCCGCAACACAAGCAACTCATCATACGCAGGGAGAGATTACCGAACATGCGCAATGAACAACAGTGTTATATGCCCGCCGAGTGGGCGCCCCATGAGCGAACCCTAATGCAATGGCCCGTGAGGGACTCCATGGTAAATCCTGAAAACTATGATGCCGTGAGCGCCGATTACGGAAGGATCGCGGCGGCGATCTCGGAATTTGAACCTGTTACCATGCTGATCAACGAGGAAAGCATGGCGGATGCGTCCGGCCTGTGCGGCGGACGTGCGGAACTTCTGACCGTTGCCCACAGCGACGGATGGTTCCGGGACAACGGGCCAACCTTTCTGTTAAATGAGGAGAATATCCTCTCCGCGGTCAAATGGCGCTTTAACGCCTGGGGGGAAAAGTACCTGCCCTATGAGCTTGACGACGCGGCGGCTCCCATCGCGCTGAAACAGCTTCAAATTCCATGGTTCCCTTCCTCCATCATTCTGGAGGGCGGCTCCATCCACACGGACGGCGAGGGAACCCTGCTTACCACCCGGGAGTGCCTGCTTCACCCCAGCCGCAACCCCGGCCTCTCCCAAGAGGAAATTTCCGCCGAATTGCGCCGCTGTCTCGGCGTCTCTCAGATCATCTGGCTTAACCGCGGCCTGTCCGGCGACGAGACGGACGGACATGTGGACAACATCGCCTGCTTCGCGGCGCCGGGCGTTGTGCTGATGCAGGTCTGCCGCGACCCGTCCGACCCCAATTTTGAGATTACCCAGGAGAATCTGAAGCTTTTGCGCAGCACCAAGGACGCGGCAGGGCGGACGCCGGAGGTCATTGAGCTTCCCCAGCCGCCCGCGCGCTTTGATAGCGAAAGCCGCCTGACCCTGAGTTATCTGAATTTTTATCTCGTCAACGGCGGATTGCTTCTGCCTGTATTCGGCGGGGACGCCGCGCAGACCGATGCGCAGGCGGCGGACATACTCCAAAAAACCTTCCCCGGCCGCAGGGTAGTCGCGCTCAATACCAGTGCGCTGATCACCGAGGGGGGCAACATCCACTGCGTGACCCAGCAGATGCCCCGGGGCATTCATCCCTGACCATAAAGTACCCGCAAGGGCCATAACGGAGGAATATCCATGAGACTGGTAAAAGTCGCCGTCATCCAGATGAGCTGCACCCACCAACGGGAGGAAAATATCGAACATGCGGAGCGGCTGGTGCGCCAGGCGGCCTCACAGGGCGCACAGTTCATTTTGCTGCAGGAGCTGTTTGAAACTCTCTATTTCTGTCAGGAGGAAAAGCCGGACTATTATGACTTGTCCACCGAGCTGGAGGAAAACCCCGCCGTACGCCACTTTCAATCCGTGGCGCGTGAGCTGGGCGTTGTGCTTCCCATCAGCTTTTACGAAAAACGCAACAACGCCAGATACAATTCAGCGGCGGTCATCGACGCCGACGGACAGCTTCTGGGCGTTTACCGCAAAAGCCACATTCCGGACGGGCCCGGCTACGAGGAAAAATATTATTTTAATCCCGGGGACACGGGCTTTCGGGTCTGGAACACCCGATACGGCAAAATCGGTGTCGGCATTTGCTGGGATCAATGGTTTCCGGAAGCCGCGCGATGCATGGCCCTCATGGGGGCAGAGCTGATCTTCTACCCCACGGCCATCGGCTCCGAACCGGAAAGCCCCGGAGTGGACTCCCGGGATCATTGGCGGCGCTGCATGATCGGCCACTCGGCGTGTAATCTGATACCGGTGGCGGCCTCCAACCGGATTGGAACCGAGCGGATCGGCGCCTCTGAAATCCAGTTTTATGGCTCCTCCTTTATCACCGGATCCACGGGAGAACTGGTGGCGGAGGCCGGCAGAACGGAAGAGGCCGTATTAGTGGCTGAATTTGACTTGGATCAGGCCGCCCAGCAGCGGATCGAATGGGGCGTATTCCGCGACCGCAGACCGGAGCTATACAAGGTCATCCTGACCTCCGACGGAACGCTGTAGACAGCCAGCAGAAAAGCATACTCACGGCCTGCCGCCCGCATGCTCAACCATCGGCGAATTTCTCAGTTCACAAAGAGTTCACATTTCATTTTAAGTTTATCCATCCTTTGCATTCCCATCCTGTTATAATCATCATGTCAGGATAAGCGCGATTATTTTCTTCTCCCTTTTCTTTTCATTATTTGGCGGCCGTGATACCTTATTGGTAGAATGGCTGCCTTTTTTATTCTGCCGCTGTCAGGCAAGGTGCTGGCACAGCCTCCTTTTAAAACGTGTCCCAATGCACCTTTGCGGGATCAAAGCGATCCTCAAAGGGTTTTTCCTTTTGTTTATAGCCCAGCGGGATGACTGCGAACGGCATGATGTGCTCCGGCAACTGAAAATAAGCTTGTAATTGGCTGGTCCGCTCCTCCCGGGGGTACATCCCCAGCCAGACAGCGCCCAGCCCCTCCTCCTCCGCCTGAATGAGAATGGTCTGGGTTGCCGCGGACAGATCCTCTACCCACCATAGGGTGTCAGGATCGGTATTGTGAAGATTGACCATGGTTATGACCATAGCAGGAGCCTTAGCCGCACACATAGCATATTCACTCATTTTGGAAATTGCTTCGCAGGCAGCTCGGTCTGTGATAACCAAGAATTCCCAGCATCGGCTGTCTTTTGCGGTTGGTGACTGCATAGCCGCCCGAAGAAGATGCTCCAATTTTTCCTGCTCCACCGGACGATCCTCAAATTTTCGAACAGAGCGCCGCCTCATAATGCTGTTGTGTTCCATGAAAAAACCTCCCGATAAACGAATTCATTCAATTCA
>JAGFXR010000004.1 GCA_017861365.1 Oscillospiraceae bacterium
GCATAAAAAATCCTTCCCATGCGAATCGCATGGGAAGGATTTTTTATGCTGTATGATCTGTGCGCCAGAGTGGAGGGACCGCACCAGAATCACCCTTCCTCTTCCTCCGCAGCATCATAAAAAGCGCGTTTTGCCTGCCCCGCGGCAGCAATAGCCGTCCCGGATGCGGCGGAGCGGAACCGGCTTCTGGCCTGCTTGAGCTCCTCGCTCACCTCGGCAACCGCCTCTTCGGTGCGACGCAGCGCGTCATCACAATACTCATTGGCCGCACGGCGCAATTCGCGGCTGCGCTCCTCCGCCAGCTGAATCATATCATTGCTTTTTTTCCGCACCTGCAGCAGAACCTCATTGTTGTCCGTCAGGCGCTTAGCCTCTTCCTCCGCCTGACGGCGGATCAACTCGGCTTCCCGCTTAGCGGTATCAACATATTCCTTCCGCGCATTCATCAGCTTCTGCGCTTCTTTCATATCAATCGGAAAACGGCCCCGGATTTCATCCAGCATATCCAGAACCCTGTCCCGTTCCACGATACATTTGTCACTGCTCAACGGCGCGTTTTTCGCTTCATCCACCATTTCAAACAGCGCGTCCAATAAGTCCTCAATGCTGTTGCTTTGATTGTTCATTCCGCTGCCCCCTCCTGTTTTTCTTCCGTCTCTGTCTTCAGTTTGACATCCTTAATGATTTCCCTTGGGAGAAAATCGGTTAAATCAACGCCGTAACGCGCCATTTCTTTTACCACGCTGGAACTCAAATATGTATACTTCGGGCTGGATGGTAAAAAAACCGTATCCAGGTTTGGGTACAGCTTGCTATTGATGATCGCCATCTGAACCTCCTGCTCATAGTCCGACATGGCCCTAAGCCCCTTCACCAGCACCTTGGCCTTCTTCTTTTTCGCGTAGGAAGCCAGCAGCTCCGTGGAGTAATCCACCTCCACGTTGGCAAGCCCCGACGCCACGCGGCGGATCAGCTCAACCCGCTCCTCAGGCTCAAAAAGCCCCTTCTTACCGGAATTAACCAAGACACAGACAATCACTTTATCAAAAATGGCGGATGCCCGTTTGATAATATTCAAATGACCCAAAGTAACAGGATCAAAGCTGCCCGGGTAAATGGCGATTCTCATTTTGACACTCCTCAATTATACCGAACGGGTGTATTTCGTCAGCTTAATTTTTCCGTAACGGTATTCCTTTTCTTTTCCGTAAGGGGGAGCCATCACAGGCAGCTGCTTCTCCACAGGGCTCTCACAAATAATTATACCATTCTCGGTCATAATGTCAATTCCCTGAACCAAATCAAGGGCTTTTTCCAAAAAAGGGCTTTGATAGGGCGGATCAAGGAACATCAGGTCGAATTTTTCCCGGCAGACGGATAAAAAGGCCGAAAAGTCAATCTGCCGCACCAGCGCGCGGTCTGAAAGGCCGGTGAGCTGCAGATTTTCACGAATCAGCGAAACTGACTCTGTCCGGGTATCGATAAAGGTACAATGAGCCGCTCCCCTTGAGAGGGCCTCAATGCCCAGCTGGCCTGTTCCTGAAAATAAATCCAGCACCCGCCGTCCCTCGATGTCAAACTGGATGATGCTGAACAGGGCTTCCTTAACGCGGTCAGTGGTGGGGCGGGTGTCAGCTCCCTGCAGCTCCTTGAGCCTGCGGCCTCTGGCAGTACCCGTAATCACTCTCATGAGGGTTCCTCCTTATTGTTGTGAAAATAGTCATAGACTGCCCGTGCGGTATGCTGCGGCACTACCTCGGCAAGCTGCTCGAGCGCGGCCTCCCGAATACGCTTGATGCTCTTAAACTGCTTGAGCAGCGCCGCCTTTCGGATATCTCCGACGCCGGGTATCTCGTCCAGCACCGAGCCGTAGCTGTTTTTGGTATGCTGTGCCCGGTGAAATTCAATGGCAAAACGGTGAGTTTCCTCCTGAATCCGCCCCACCATGGAAAAAATAGCTTGATTCTGCTGAATTCCGATTTCCTCTCCCTGCGCTGTCACCAGGGCGCGGGTGCGGTGCCGGTCATCCTTGACCATGCCAAAGGCCGGAATCGTCAGCCCAAGGGCATTTACCGCGTTCACAGCAATCTTAGTATGTCCAAGACCACCGTCAATCAAAAGCAGGTCAGGCAGGACAGAAAACTTCTCATCCCCGTCCAGGTAACGGCGGAAGCGGCGGGTCAGCACCTCCTCCATGGACGCGTAATCGTTGGGTCCCTCCTGATTTTTAATTTTAAAATGACGGTAGTCCCGCTTTCTGGGTCTTCCATTTTCAAACACGGTCATGGATGCCACAATGTCCGACGCGCCTGTGTTGGAGATGTCAAAGGCCTCAATCCGCACAGGAATATTCTTCAGGGCCAGCATCTTCCCAAATGCCTCCATCAGTTTGCTTTGCCGTTCCTCCCGTCCGGTGGCCCGTTCGACCTCCTCCTCGGCGTTGGTGGCCGCAAGACGGATTAAATCCGCCTTTGCTCCCCGCTGGGGCGTAACCAGCGTCACCCGGTATCCCGCCTGCTCGGAGAACAGACGGGTCAGGGGAACCTCTTCCTCCAGTTCGCAGGGCAGAAGAATCTGCCGGGGAAAATGCGCCCGTCCCTCGTAATATTGCTTTAACAGGGCGGCAATGCTCTCCTGGCCGTTCTCCTCCACGCCGTTTTCAAACAGCTCCCAATCCTTGGCCGCCAGCTCGCCTTCCACATAATGAAGGATCACAAAGCAGCTTTTTGCCGCGCCCCTGTGAAATCCGATGACGTCGGTGTCCGCCAGAGACCCGGAAACCACCTTCTGCCGCTTTCCTAAAAGCTCAATGGCCCTGTACCGGTCCCGGAGCGCCGCGGCGCGCTCAAACCGGAGCTCCTCCGCCGCCTGCTCCATTTCGGCCTGAAGCTCATCCCCTACTTCGCGGAACTTGCCCTCCAGCAGCCGCACCGCCTGCTCGATGGCCTCCCGGTGGCGGCTCTGCTCCATGTCACGCCGACAGTAGCCGTCGCAGTTTCCCATATGAAAATTCAGGCATGGGCGCTCCCTGCCGATATCCCGGGGAAATTTTTTATGGCATTGGGGCAGCTTGAGCGCCGACAGCAGCGCGTCGATAATCCCCTGGGTGCTGCCCCGTCCTCCAAAGGGTCCGAAATATCTGGCTCCGTCATTGGCCGCTTTTTGGGCAATGGAGAACGTGGGATAACGTTCTTTTACGTTCAGTCGGATGTATGGGTATCCCTTGTCATCCTTCAGCAGGATGTTATAGTGCGGCATGTGCCGTTTGATCAGGGCGCATTCCAGCACCAGCGCTTCAAATTCAGAGTCGGCTATGATCACCTCAAAGCGGTCGATCTGCCCGACCATGGCGCGGGTTTTTTCCGTATGTCCCGCCGAATCCTGAAAGTATTGGGAAACACGGTTTTTCAACGCCTTCGCCTTGCCGATGTATATAACCTCATCCCCGGCGTCCCTCATGATATAGACCCCGGGCTTCAAGGGCAGGCTTCTGGCTTTTTCCTTTAGCTCGTCAAATGTCATAATCAATTCTCCAGTAAAATGGATCGTCCGGCATAATCAAAAAAGCGCCGCTGCAGCGGCGCTCTTTCTCTCATGCTGGTTACTCGGAAAAATTGGTAGAAATAAGCTCCAACAGCGCATCGACTGCCTCTGTTTCGTCAGGACCGTCCGCAATCAGATTGATGGAAGAGCCCTTTATGATTCCCAGAGAGAGCACACCCAGCAAGCTCTTGGCATTAACCCGGCGCTCCTCCTTCTCCACCCAAATGGAACTCTTGAATTCATTTGCCTTCTGAATAAAAAAGGTAGCCGGACGGGCATGCAGTCCAACCTGATTATTCACGACGACTTCTTTCATGTACATTCCTTTGACCCTCCTGTGAGAAAGTGTCATTCCTCTCTGTAAAGAATATCAAATTTCCCTGTAACCGTCAATATTATTTTGCGCCAAATTATCAAAATAACTACATAGTTCGCTGATAATTTTTTACTTTTCAATTATTTCAATTCCACCACCGTAACGCCGTCCTCTCCTTCGCCATAAACGCCGGGCCGAAAGCTTTTCACATACTTGCTGCGTTTCAGGTGATCCCGCACCGCTTTGCGCAGCGCGCCCGTTCCTTTTCCGTGGATGACCACCACGGAATTGAGCTTTCCCAGCATTGCATTGTCCAGAAAAAGATCCACCGCTCCAATGGCCTCGTCGCTCATCATGCCTCTGAGATCCAGCTCCGGGGCCGCGCCTCTGATGCGAAGCTGATGCTCCGACCGCTGAGGGGGTTTCTTCGCCTGCTTTTTGGCTCCGCCCTCCACAACACGAACCTCCTCCTGACGGGCGGCGACCTTCATGATGCCGGCCTGAAGCTGCAGTGCCCCATCTCTGCCCACCAGCAGAACCGTCGCCTGTGTGCCGAGCTTCAGCAGCTCGACGGTATCGCCCTTCACCGCGGGACGGGTGGGCGGCGGAACCGGCCGCTCCTCCTTCGCCCCCAAGGCCGCCTCTGCCTCATTTAGGCGGCGGCGCAGGCCTGCCCGCTGGTCATTAACCGTCTGTGGGTCAGCCTCGGCGGCCTGCTGCGCGCGCATCCGGTTGAGCTCCTTAAACACCTCGTCGGCGGCGGCTCTGGCCTGCTCCAGAATGGCCCGTGCCTCCGCTTTGGCCCGCTCCGCCGCCTTGGCCCGCTCGGCCTCGATTTTGACCCGGTATTCCCGCGCCGTCCCGGCGGCCTCTTCCATCTCCCGGCGCAGCTTCGCCGCCTCCCATTTCTCCTTCTCCAGGGCCTGCCGCTGCTCGTCCAGCCGGGTCAATACATCCTCAAAGCGGATATGCTCTGCGTCGACCCGCTCCGCAGCCTTCTGAATCACATATTTGGGCAGCCCAAGCCGCTCCGAAATCGCGAAGGCGTTGGATTTTCCCGGAATCCCGATCAGCAGACGATACGTAGGAGCCAGTGTCTCCACATTAAATTCACAGGAGGCGTTCTCCACGCCCTCCGTGGTCATGGCGTAGACCTTCAGCTCGGCGTAGTGGGTGGTGGCGGCCACCAGAGCCCCCACCTGCCTGGCGTCCTCAATGACCGCCGCGGCCAGCGCCGCCCCTTCAACGGGATCGGTGCCCGCGCCCAGCTCATCGAATAAAATCAGACTCTCGCCGTCCGCTTCCTTCAAAATACCCACGATGTTGGTCATGTGTGAGGAAAACGTGGACAGGGATTGGGCGATGGACTGCTCGTCTCCGATATCAGCCAGCACTCTGGAAAAGATGCGAACCCGGCTGTCGTCGGAGGCAGGAATATGCAGGCCGCACTGAGCCATCAGCGTCAGCAGGCCGATGGTTTTCAGTGTGACTGTTTTTCCGCCGGTATTGGGGCCTGTGATCACCAGCGTGTCGAAGCTGCCTCCCAGATAAAGATCATTTGCCACCGCCTTTTTTGGGTCCAGCAACGGGTGGCGGGCGCTTTTCAATAAAATCTGATCCCGGGAGACGCGGGGTGCCGCCGCCTTCATGGCGGAGGCGAGCTTTGCCCGGGCAAAGATACCGTCCAGAAGCACCAGGAGCATATAGTCCTGCAAAATATCGGCCTGAAAAGAGGCGGCCTCCGCAGACAGCTCCGCCAGAATCCGCTCGATCTCCTTTTTTTCCTTTGCCTGGAGCTCCCGAAGCTGATTGTTGGCCTGTACCACTCCCATTGGTTCGATGAAAAAGGTGGAGCCCGAGCCGGAGACGTCGTGCACCAATCCGGGAATCTCGTTTTTATGCTCAGATTTTACCGGAACCACATACCGCTCCGCCCGCATGGTGATAATGGCCTCCTGCAAATATTTGGCCTGTGAGGAGGAGATCAGCTTGCTTAAAATCTCCCGCACCCTGCCGGCGGTAGCCCGCATGTGGCGGCGGATATCCGCCAGCTCCGCGCTGGCGGCATCGGCGATTTCATCCTCTCCCACAATAGAATTTGTAATTTTATCCTCTAAAAAGCGATTCGCCTGAAGGGAACGGAACAGATGGTCAATGCAGGTGGGCTTATTTCCGTCTCCTACACCGTACTCTCTGGCGGTGCGGGCTGCTCTGAGCACGGCGGCGATGTCCAAAAGCTCCCGGGTGTTCAGGCTGCCTCCCCGATCCGCCCGCTGCAAGGCTGCCGCCACAGGGCGGATACCGGAAAAGCCCGGCGTGCCAAGGGAGTTGAGCATTAAAACTGCCGCGGTGGTCTCCGCCAGACGGCGTTCCACCTCATGGGTATCTGTACTGGGGCGGAGGGACAGCGCGTTTTCCTTCCCCTCCTCCGTCACCGCCTGCTGGGAAAGCCGCTCCAATACCTTGGGCAGCTCCAGCGTCCGTATGGATTTTTCAAATAGGTCTGTCATGTCTTATGTTCCTGTCTCATTTCAATAGATTCTCCCGTCGAATCAGACGGCTCTGGTCAGTGTGTCAGTTTGCCCCGGAAGCCCCGCCTTATCCCAGCGCGACATCCAGAATCATCATCAGCAGAAAACCGCTCATAACACCCATGGTGCCCATGTCGTTATGCTCCCCAAGATGGGCCTCCGGTATGAGCTCCTCCACCACCACATACATCATCGCTCCCGCCGCAAAGGACAGCATCCACGGCATGTATGGGGCGATGACCGCCGCAACCAAAACCGACAAAATTCCAAAAATGGGCTCCACGATACCGGACAAGCTTCCCATGACAAAGGACCGGAATGTACCCATGCCCTCCTGCCTCAGAGGAAGTGAGATGGCGGCTCCTTCAGGAAAGTTCTGAATACCGATGCCCAGCGCAAGTGCCAGCGCCGCGCTGTAAGACGCGGCATCCCCGCCGTGCTGGGCCGCCAGCGCAAAGGAGAGTCCCACCGCGATTCCCTCCGGGATATTATGCAGCGTGACCGCCAGAACCAGAAGGGACGTGCGTTTCATGGAGCTGGCCGGCCCCTCCGTCTGATTGCTCTGGGGATGCAGATGCGGGATCAGTTTGTCCAGAGCCACCAAAAACGCAACGCCGAGAATAAACCCTCCCGACGCGGAAATCCAACCAATCTGCCCGTCCTTTTCCGCTTCCTCAATGGCGGGAATCAAAAGGCTCCACACCGAAGCCGCAATCATCACTCCGGCGGCAAACCCCAAAAATATCTTCTGAATTTGCGTGCTTACCGTTTTTCGAAACAGAAATACCATCGCCGCGCCCAGCGTTGTCATCAGGAATGTAAATCCTGTTCCGCCTGTTGCCCATAACAGAGAATTACTCACCATTTCACCTCTATTTCTATCTTCACAAATGCACAGCCCCCGTGCCATTTAGTTTCATTTTATCCGCAAACGAGGCACAAATCAAGGGTCATGCCGAAATTACCCCACCTGCACGGGCCCGCCGGTATCTGTTTTGCCGCAAAAGGTCTTGCAATGCAGTGTATTTGTGCTATACTTGCCTTATCACGTGAGCGGATATTCACGACAGCTTCTGCCGGATACCCGCCCGAACAGCGGGAAGGTGCGGTATGCTCAAAAAGCTCAGCGCGGAAAAGCAGCTGGAAATCCTGGAGATTGGGATTGCCGAATTTGCCGAACACGGCCCGGCGAAAGCAAACATCAACGTAATTGCCCGGAACTCCGGCGTCAGCGTCGGGGTGCTCTATAAATACTATGAGAATAAGGATGCCTTGTTTCTCGCCTGCCTGCGCCACGCCCTGACCGCTTTAGAGCGCGTCATCAGCGAGGTATTCCAGAGCAGCGACAAGATGCTGGCTCGCACGGAAAAACTCATTCGCGCCCTTCAGCGCAGCGCGAAGGAACAGCCCTGCTATCATATTCTCTACCACGAAATCACTGCCGGAAGCTGCAGACAATATGCATCAGTTTTTGCCCGTGAAATCGAAGAAATTTCTGCCGCCGCCTATGGTGCGTTGATCACTCAGGCACAGGCCGAGGGTACGCTTCGGCAGGATATGGATCCCCGGATGTTCGCGTTTTTCTTTGATAATTTGCTCATGATGCTGCAATTTTCCTATTGCTGCGATTACTACCGGGAGCGCTTTGAAATTTACTGCGGCAGAGACGCGCTCTCCGATGATGATAAGGTCGCCTCAGAGCTTCTGAAATTCTTTGAATCCGCGTTTACCACAGAACGGTCGCAGATTCAGCATCAAAATTGACGGGAGGGAGGCTTCATGACTTATCTCATCGCCTATGACGTGGGAACCACGGGGGTAAAAACCTGCCTGTTCCGCATGGATCAAACCATTTCCCTGGTGGCCGACGCACAGCGCGGATACGGACTGTATGTCCTTGCCAACGGCGGCGTAGAGCAGGACGCGGAGGAGTGGTGGGCCGCCATGGGCGCCGCCACACGGGAGCTCTTTGAAAAAACGCCCGTGCGTCCCCGGGAGATCGCGGGCATCTCTTTCTGCTCTCAGATGCAGGGGCTGGTGCTGGTAGACCGGGACGGCAGCCCGGTACGCAGGCCCATGAGCTACATGGATCAGCGGGCAAAAGAGGAATTCAAGGCCGGCATGACCGACGGCTTGCGGATTGCCGGAGTCAATGCCCGGAAGCTCCTCCGGTGCCTCGCCGTCACAGGAGCCGTCCCTTCCAGTGTCAAGGATCCCGTATGGCGGTACAAGTGGGTGGAGCGCAACGAGCCGGAGCGCTTCCGGCGGGTTTACAAGTGGCTTGATGTAAAAGAGTATCTGATTTACCGGTGCACCGGTACGTTTGTGATGACAGAAGATTCTGCCTTCTCCACCTTTCTCTATGACACCCGCAGAGGCAGGGAGGGCTGGAGCAAGCCTCTTTGCCGCATGCTGGGGGTACATATGGAGCACTTGCCCCCCGTAGTCAGGTCAACCGACCAGGTTGGCGGGCTCACCGGAACGGCAGCAGCAGCGCTGGGTCTGCCGGAAGGCACCCCAGTGTTCGGAGGCGGCGGCGACGCCTCCCTCATCGGGATCGGCGCGGGCTGCACCGCGGTAGGAGATACTCATATCTATTCCGGCACATCAGGATGGGTTTCCACGGTGGTGGAGCGCCGACTGGTGGACACTAAGGCGATGATCGCGGCTATCCTGGGGGCGCAGCAGCAAAAATTTAATTACTTTGCCGAGCTGGAAACCGCGGGAAAATGTCTGGAATGGGTAAAAGATCATCTGGCGCTGGACGAAATCGGCATTTATCTGGAAAAAACCCATGTTGCGGAGAGCCGTGAGAGCGTCTATACCAGTCTGTACGATTATCTGACGGAAACCATCCGACATGTCCCGCCCGGCGCGGGCGGCGTCATTTTTACACCGTGGCTCCACGGAAACCGGTGCCCCTTCGAGGATCCGAACGCCGCCGGAATATTCTTCAATATCCGACTTGAGACCGGCAAGACCGAACTGATCCGAGCGGTTCTGGAGGGCGTATGCTACCATATCCGCTGGATGCTGGAATGTCAGGACCGAAAAATCAAAACCTCAAATCCCATCCGCTTTGTGGGCGGCGGAGCCCTCTCCGATGTGACCTGTCAGATTCTTGCCGATATGACCGGCCGCACCATTGAAACCGTCCCCTCTCCGCAGAACGCGGGCGCCGTAGGCGCGGCGGCTGTGGCCGGCGTGGGACTGGGCATCATCGGCGGTCTGGAGGACGTCCGGACGCTGATTCCCGTGCTCCGCTCTTTCGCACCCAACCCGGAATTCCGTCCGGTTTACAATAAAACCTATCTGACCTTTCAGCAGCTCTACCGTTCAAATAAACGCAACTTCAGCGCAATGAATCAACCCGCCGATTGTTAAAAGGAGGTATTTTTTATGAAACAGCAATATCGCTATGTTGACGTCAGGGCCGTGACAAGTGCACTGGACGATTTGATCCGGCAGCCCATCCACAGCGTCGGCAAAGCAGCCCTGAAACGATACGAAACAGACTATTACGGCGCCCGGTGTCAGGCATCCCGCGCCATGGTGGACAAGGCGGTCACCGTCATCCCCGGCGGTGTGCAGCACAACCTGGCGTTCAATTATCCCTTTCCTCTGGTCTTTACCAAGGCTCAGGACAACCGCCTCTGGGACATCGACGGCAACGAATATTTTGATTTCTTGCAGGCGGGCGGCCCCACCGTCCTGGGCAGCAATCCCGAGAGCGTGCGGGAAAAGGTGGAGGAACTGCTGGACACTTGCGGCCCCTCAACCGGTTTATTCCATGAGTATGAATACAAGATCGCCCAGAAAATCGTGTCACTGGTTCCGTCCGTTGAGATGGTTCGGATGTTCGGCTCGGGCACGGAGGCCTGCATGGGGGCCATCCGGGTGGCACGCCTTGCCACTAAAAAGAAAAACGTGGTCAAAATGGGCGGAGCCTATCACGGCTGGAGCGACCAGCTGGCCTACGGCATCCGTATTCCCGGCACGAAGGGCTTACAGGCTCACGGCGTTCCGGGTTATCTTTTCAAACACACTCAGGAATTCTTCCCCAACGACTTAAACGATCTGGAGCGGGTGCTCCGCCGCAACCGCCTTCACGGCGGCACGGCGGCGGTCTTCCTTGAGCCCATCGGTCCGGAGAGCGGTACCCGGCCCGTGGATTTCTCGTTTCCCGCCGGGGTCAGATCGCTCTGCGACAAATACGGCGCGCTGCTGATTTTTGACGAGGTGGTCACCGGCTTCCGTATGGGGCTGGGCGGCGCGCAGGAATATTTCGGGGTGATGCCCGACCTGACCGTATTCGGCAAGGTGATCGCCGGAGGCTACCCCGGCGCTGGAGCCTTGGGCGGAAAACAGGAATTCATGAAGTATCTCGGTGCCGGGCTGGACGGCCACGGCAAAAAAGCCCTTGTGGGCGGCACCATGGCGGCTACTCCCGTCAGTTGCTGCGCGGGCTACCACACCATCTGTGAAATCGAGCGCACCGACGCCTGCCTGCGGGCGGCGGAGCTGGGGGACCGGCTCACGGACGGGCTCAAAGGCCTGATTGAGAAACGGAAGCTTCCCTTTGCCGCCTATAATGTCGGTTCCATCTGTCATCTGGACACGGTTGGTACTATGCACTACGCCATCCGCTGGTCAAAGCCCTGGAGCATTCCGGGGGTACTCAAGGCAACCTCCGCCCGGAAATCGGAGATGCAGCACATGGGCGCGGCGTATATGGCGGAGGGCCTCGTCACCCTGGCAGGCAACCGCATGTACACCAGCGCAGCCTATACGGAGGAGGATATCGATGCGGCGGTAGCGGCTTTTGACCGGGTATTTGATACCATCGAGGTTATTGACTGATGGACGGGCATGAGGCAAAACAATCGGTGGCAGGCGCGGGGCGCATGCTTCTTGAAGAAGGGCTTGCCGCACGCACGTGGGGAAATGTCAGCTGCCGTGTCAGCCGGACATCCTTTGCCATCACCCCAAGCGGACTGAGCTACGAGGGCATGACGGCGGACGATGTGGTGTTATATGATATAGAGACAGGCAAATGCACGGGTTCACGCCGTCCATCCTCGGAAAAGGGCGTACACGCGGCGGCTTACGCCCGGCTCCCCGACGCGGGATTCGTCATTCATACCCATCAGACCTACGCTTCAGCGCTGGGACTTGCGGGATTTCATCCGGCCATTGTGAGCCCGGAGAAATCCGTTTTGCTGGGCGGAATCGCCCTTGCCCGGTATGGACTGCCGGGTACAAGGAAGCTGCGCAATCATATCGACGCCGCTCTCATCTCCGGCGCACACACGATTTTGATGGCCCACCACGGCGCGCTGATCGTGGGGAGAGACCGGCACGAAGCCTTTGAACGGGCAAAGCTTCTGGAGCTTATTTGCAAATCAGCCTGTGCGGGCCAGCCCTCCGCTCAGGGCGACACATCCATGCTTGAGACCTTGGCGGAGCTGGCGACACGGGCGTTTCCCCATGTCTCCTGCACCGGTGAGCCCGCTGTGCAGGAAACCTCCCGTCTGGTGCCGCTGCTCCGCGCCCAGCTGGATGATATGGCTCAGATGATCGGCCCGAAACTCGTCTCCGTGGCTCCGCAAGCCGCCGACGTACTTCAGGCATTGAGCCGCCACCCTGCCGTTCTGGTGCATGGCGCGGGCGCTATCTGCCGGGCGGAGACGCAAGGAGACTGTGATGCCCTGCGGATGTTGGTGGAAAAATCCTGCGTGTGCTTCCTGCATACAAAGAAGCTGGGTGCTTCCGCGGCGCTGTCATCGATTGACGCGCTTCTGATGCGCGGGGTTTATCTTCGTAAATACTCCAAGCAATTTGGAGGCTGACATGAGGAACACACAGCATAACGAGTTGTGGCGCACGGTCAAATTCGCGCTGTTTTCCTGCAGCGCGGGCATCATTGAGCTGGGCAGCTTCGCCCTGCTCAACGAGCTGCTTCACCTTCACTATTGGTTCAGCTATCTCACCGCCCTGATCCTGTCCATCGTCTGGAACTTTACCCTCAACCGCCGTTACACCTTCAAAGCCTCTGGCAGTGTACCGGCCGCCATGCTTAAAGTATTCGCCTTTTACTGCGTGTTTACGCCAGCGTCAACCGTTCTAGGCAACTGGCTGGTTGAGACGCTCCTGTGGAACGCGTATCTTGTGACGGGGCTCAATATGGCCTGCAATTTGGTTACAGAGTACCTGTTTGACAAGCATGTGGTGTACCGAAACACCATCGACACCAATGCTCTGGCAAAGCGGGAAGAAGCCAGAACGGAAGAGTCGGGCGTCCGCTGATCCGGCACGACCACTCTTATCAAAATCAACAGAAAACGCTCCGCGCCGATGACGGCGCGGAGCGTTTTTCATAGTGTGGGCTTTCTGCTGTCGTGTCACTCAGACCCGTGAACGTCCATGTTCTGCTCATTGTCCAGCAGCATCCGGTCGTTGTCCAGCGCCTTGCCGCATTTTTCCCGGTAGACGGCAAGCAAATCGGGAACACTCATTGCGTCCCTGGTGCCGCCCTCCAGATCCAGAATGATCTGGCCCTGCTCCATCATCAGAGTGCGGGAGCCTGTAGAGAGTGCCGCGTTGATGTTATGGGTGATCATCAGGGTAGTGATATTCCGCTCGGCCACAATGGAGCGGGTCATTTCCAGCACCCGCTCCGCCGTCAGCGGGTCCAGGGCGGCGGTGTGCTCGTCCAGCAACAGCAGGCGCGGTGTATGAATGGTGGCCATCAGCAGCGTTACCGCCTGCCGCTGACCGCCGGACAGCAGCCCCATCCGGGTATTCATCCGGTTTTCCAAATCCATATTCAGCTGCGCCAGACAGTCACGGAACAGCTCCAGCTTCCTGCGGGAGAGTGCGAAGGAAAACAGATGGTTTTCCCCCCTGGCATAGGCCAGGGCGATATTCTCCGCGATGGTCAGCCCCGGCGCACTGCCCTTCATCGGGTCCTGAAAAATACGGGAAATCTGCCTGGCACGCCTGTGCTCCCGCACATAGGTGATATCCCGTCCGTCCAGTACAATCCGCCCGCGCTCGCAGAAAAAGGTTCCTGCAACGGCATTGAACAGGGTGGACTTCCCCGCCCCGTTGGAACCGATCACCGTGATGAATTCTCCGTCCGCGATCTGAAGATCAATCCCCCGCAGGGCGCGGTGCTCATTGACGGTGTGTTTCAGATAGGTTTTTTCAAGTCCCTTCAGCTCCAGCACGCCTCACGCCCCCCTTCTCGCCAGCCGCCCGGCAATCCATCCCTTCAACGGCGGGACAGACAGGGTCGCCGCCACAATGACGGCGGACAGAAGCTTGAGTGCATTGGCGGAAAACAGATTGTAATGCAGCGCAAGGGCGATGATGATCCTGTAAATCACACAGCCGCATACCGCCGAAATCAGACCGATCAAAATGGAGCGGTGCCCGAACAGCACCTCTCCGATGATGACCGAGGCTAAGCCGATCACCACCATGCCGGAGCCGGAGCTCACGTCTCCAAAGCCCTGATATTGGGCCAGCAGCCCGCCTGAAAGCGCCACCAGCGCGTTGGCCAGGGCAAATGTCCCCACCTTGACCGCCGCGGTGTTGATGGAGGAGGCGCGCACCATTTCCTCGTTGTTGCCGGTGGCCTGAATACACAAGCCCGCGACCGTTTTAAAAAACAGATTTAATATAACCACAACAGCCGCACAAACCACGATAATGGCAATGGCCTGCGCCGCCGAGCGGCTCATGGAAGGAAACGCCGCAGTGATCACATCAAAAAACTTTTTGCTGTTGAGCAGCGAAAGATTCGGGCCGCCCAAAATTTTAATATTGACGGTATAAAGGCCATAGGTGGTGAGGATTCCGGCCAGAATGGGGTGGATGTGCGCCCTGGTATGCAGCAGACCGGTCACCGTTCCCGCCAGCGCCCCGCCCAGCAGGGCGAGAAGCAGCCCGGCAAAGGGATGCCCCCCCACGGCGAATACCGACGAGATGACAATGCCGAGGGTAAAGCTGCCGTCCACCGTGAGGTCTGGAATATTCAAAATCCGGAAGGTGATGAACACCCCCACCGCCATCAGCGCGTACTCCAGCCCCAGTTGGACGGAATCCAGAAAAAAAGCCATTCTTACATCCTCGTTTCCGTATAGAACCTGCAAACCGCCTTCTTCAACGGTTCCTTACCCCTCCAGAATGGTGAGGCTGTCGTCATCTGGCAGGGTGATGTTCAGCACATCGGCGGCGCTTTGTCCGACCACATACTGATAGTCGGTCAGCGCCTCGGCGGGTACCTCAGAAACCGACGTTCCCTTGAGGATTTCATCAGCCATCTCTGCGGAGCGCTCACCCAGCTGGGTATTGGACACACTGACGCAGGCCAGCGCGCCGGACTGCACCATCACCGGATCGCTGCCGTAAATGGGAATCCCGGCTTCGTTAGCCGCTTCGGCAACCTGTGCCATGGCCGACTGGACGGTGGAATCGGTGGGTACATAGATGGCGTCCACTTTTCCGGCCAGAGACTGGGCGGCCTGCTGCACCTCGGAGGAGTTGGCCACGGTGGTCTCCACGTAGGTATACCCATTTTCGTCAAAATAAGTTTTGGCCTTTTCCGCGTTGATCACGGCGTTCTTTTCGCCGCTGCAATACAGAATCCCAATGTTTTTGATCCCCGGTGTCAGCTTTTGAGCCAGCGTGAACAGCTCGTCAACAGGGACGACATTGGATGTTCCGGTGGCGTTCTTGTCCGGCGTGCTCATATCAGTGAGGATTCCGGCGCCCACCGGATCGGTGACCGAGATAAAGACCACAGGCGCGGAAATGCCCTGATTCACCACCGCCTGGGTGGCCGGCGTCACGATGGGCACCACCAGATCATAATCCTCGTTTTTGATCTCGGCACAGATGGAGTTAAGCACTGTCATGTCGCCCTGGGCGTTCTTCACATCAAAGGTCATGTGATCCTCGTCATAGCCCAGCTCACGCATTTTGTTCTCAAAGGCCGTGATCATTTCCGTAAACGCGTCGTTGTCTACCAGCTGCACAATGGCCACCTTATAGACCTTGTCACTATCCGTGACGGTACTTGCCGTCTCCTGCTGACTGCCGTCGCTTGCCGCGGTGTCAGAGGACGCCGTCTGCTGCGTTGTACCGCATCCGGCCAGCAGCAATGCGGACATGACCGCACACAGGAGCATTGATAATACATTTTTTTTCATTTCTTTTCCCTCCACCAAATATCTGGCGGGCAAAACAAAAGCGCCCGCCCTCGAAACATTCAAGGACAAGCGCATATCCACGATATACAGCCTGCGGTGCCACCTTGATTGACACAATATGTGCCCCCTCACGGAATGTAATCCATTCCACCCGGTAACGGCGAGCTCCGTCACGGAATACTGGGGAGAACACTCCCGTTCACCGTGCCCTCGGCGGCCCATTTGTCTGTCCCGCTGCCGTCGGGCTTTCACCGATCCCGGCTCGCTTTGGGTGCGCGCGCGGGCGGCCTTAAGCCCCCGCGGACAGTTTTACTCCCGCTTCAATGGTTTCATGTAATATAGCATAATTCACATAAAATTTCAATACTATTCAAGGAAAAAATTTGGAGTTATAATGATAAAAGACCTGTTACTGCGGTTTTCCGGAGTCTCCGGAATCACGCCTGCGGGTGGAAGGGGAAGGTATCAGCATGGTCAGACATATTATTTTGTGGCAATTCAGTGACGAAGTTCGGGAAGCGGGCCGCCAGGAGGAAACGTTGGAGCTGCTCCGGGGGTCGGCGCTGTCCATGTCGGGTCGGATTGACGGCCTTGTCTGCGTGGATTTGAGCAAAAACATCGCCGGGGGCGAATATGATTTTGTTTTTTGCGCGGACTTCATCTCTCAGGAAGCGCTGGATTCCTATCAGACCCACCCTCTCCATGAGGCGCACAAAGCCAGAAGCGCGCCCTATGTAAAACATCGCCTGGTCGCCGATTACATTTGGTAGCCCGGGGACGTTGGCAATCCATTTCCTGATCAGCCGGAAGGCTCCCCTCTGAACCTTTTTATGCTCCCGGAGGGATGAAAAAAACAGAAAACAGGTTACAGTCTGAAATAATTGTGATAGAATGACTTTATTAGCTTTAATTTTTTTCAGTTTTTTCATGTTGAAGTGGCAGACCGGTTTGCAGTGATATACAGAAATGGGAGCATTGTGAATTTTATGAATATCAATCTTTACGACCTGCTGAAATGTCTTTCCAGCGCGCAGGATCTTGTCAACAAGGAATTAACCAATCATCACCATCAGGTCGCATACCTTTCCTACCGCATTGCGGAGCACATCAATCTCTCTTATGAAGAAAAACGGAATATCATCTTGGCAGGTCTGCTCCATGATATCGGAGCGCTGGCCATGAATGAATCTCTCGCGGAGATTGAGGACTCTTCCGCTACCGCGTACAACCACGCATACGTCGGAAGTATGCTGCTCAGTGAATTTGAGCCTCTGAAGCAAGCCGCGGAGCTGATCAAATATCATCACCATCCCTGGAACGCAGGCACACCCGCCCACAATATCCCTATCGGCAGCCATATTCTGCATATCGCGGACCGCATCTGTGTGCTGATGCGGCCGGAAGAAAATATTCTGCTGCAGGTACCGCAGCTGGTCGAACACATTAAAGAGAAACGGGGAACCCAGTTCTCCCCAGAGCTTGTGGACTGCGTGGAAGAGTTGCAGCATCTGGAATATATCTGGCTGGATCTCATGTATAATTACCCAATGAATCAACTGGACTATCCGTGGATCTCCTCACTTGCCGCTCTTAATATAGACGAAATCATTGATTTCTCCATGATATTCTCAAGGATCATAGATTTCCGGAGCAGTTTTACGGCAAATCACTCTGCCGGCGTTGCCAAGACGGCGGAACGGCTGGCTCAGCTGTTTGGCTATTCCGAACACGAATGCAAGATGATGCTGATCGCCGGATACCTGCATGATCTCGGTAAGTTAGCAATCGATAATTCCATTTTGGAAAAACCTTCGGGTCTCACCGTGAAGGAGTATCATATTGTAAAGAGTCATCCGTTTTATACATATCGAATCTTAAATGTAATCGAAGGCTTTGATATTATCAGCAAGTGGGCCGCCTACCACCATGAGAAGCCCGATGGCTCGGGCTATCCATTCCACCTGGACGACAGCAACCTCCCCCTGGGCTCCAAAATTGTCGCGGTGGCGGACGTTTTTACAGCCATCACGGAAAACCGTCCCTATCGAAAAGGTATGTCGGATGAGGCATGTATCTCCATTCTGAGGAATCTGGCGGCGGAGAATGCGCTCTGTTCCAATGTGGTCTTTGTGCTGCTTGACCATTTCAGCGAGATCAGAAAAATCTGCGCGGACGCACAGATTAAGGCGGGCATCGAATATGCGCGGTTTAAAGACAGTCTGAAACACAAATAGTGTTATCCGCCGTTTTCCGGCAAGCGTTGGCATCGTGTTTTATAAGGCATCAGAAAAAGATTTCCTTGGCGGGAACCTTTTTCATATTTCATCGTCAAAGGCTACAGAAAATATTTGAATCTGTTTTAAAACGAAAGGATGAACGCGATGAAAAAGTATCTGGCACTTCTGCTGGCGCTGTGCCTCACCCTGGGACTGTCTCTCCCCGCCGCCGCGTCGGAGGACACCACAAATAACCGACTGGCCGCCGTTACCCAGATCGTCAAGGACACACTGGAGCTGGACACCTCCTCCTACACCTCCTTTGAAGGTGAACTGCAGGAGGGGGCAGTTGACTCCTATTGGTCCCTCAGTTGGTACAATGACAACAGTGAACTCTACATCACCGCTACCGAGGACGGAACCATTCTCTCTTATTACCGGTATGACGACACCGACAACACTGACGACAGCATACCCAGCTTCCCCGATGGCGATATCGCCACGGCGCGTCAGAGCGCCACGGCGTTCCTGAGCAAGGTGCTGGACAGCTCTCAGGAGACGGTTTCTATGGAAGAGGAATACGGGGATGATATCAATTCCGACGAATACTCGTTCTATGGTACCATCCTGCTCAATGGGCTTTCCTCCCCGTTTTCCTTCAGCATTGACGTACGCGGCTCCGATAATGAAGTGCTCTCTTTTTACCGGAATGATTCAGATGAAATTTATGTCGGGGACGTCCCTTCCGCCACACCCGCCATTTCCGCCGAACAGGCGGCGCTTCTGCTGAAAACCACCCTGTCCCTGAAGCTGGAATATGTTCTGCCTGACGACAGCAGCCAGGCGGTTCTCCGGTATCTGCCGCAGAGTGGCGACGACTATTATGTGGATGCCCAAACCGGCAAGCTCGTGAGCCTCACTGAGCTGTACACCCAACTGGACGCATCCGGGAGCATGTCAGGTGGGGGTATGGCCGCTGGATTCGGAGATACTACTTCAAGCTCTTCCACTGATAAAGGTTATAGTTCAGGGCTTTCTGATGCTGAAGAAAGCGGCGTCGAGCAGCTGGAGGGCGTACTCTCCAAAACCGAGCTGGATACCCAGCTGCAAAAAATCACCTCTCTGAACCTTTCGGGCTATACCTTAGGCTCCGCCTACTACTCATTGGATTCCGAGGATGACGATGACAGCCAGCCCCCTGTTTCCGTCTCTCTCCATTACGCTAAACAGACCGACGATGCCGTTCAGGTGCGCACTATCACTGTAGACGGACGCACAGGCGCACTAAAAAATGTCTCCGGCTATTCCTATTCTCTGAACGACGACGATTTGACCCCCACCGTCAGCACCACACAGGCACAGACTGTGGCGAAAAATTTCCTGACCAGCTACTATGGCAGCGAATTCGCCCAGACAGGGCTGTATTCCACTTCCGACACGGAAGAAGACGATACCTCCGTCACCTTTACCTATTGCCAGAGCGTCAACGGCTATTTCTATTCCGGCAACTATTTTAGGGTGACAGTGGATCTGACCGACGGCTCCATTCAGGATTTCGACTACTGTTTTAATGATGCCATAACATTTGACGATACTGACGGGATTGTAGACGAATCTGCGGCGCTGGACACTTATCTCGGTTTCTACACCACACTTCTAAGCTATGTCGCCGTTCCCACCGCCATTGATTATACACAACCGCAGTATTCGGCTCTGATCTCCTGGGGTTATTCCTACCTGCTCACGCTCCAGCTGGGCTATCAGCTTGACAATGATACCCAATCTCTCATTGGCATTGATGCCAAAACCGGCAGCACTGTCGTCATCGACCCCGACGATAATGACAGCACCTCCATCACCTATGACGATCTGGACGGAAGCTCGATTCAGTCCATCGCAGAAAAGCTCGCCTCCTATGGCATCGGCTTTGACGGAGGCAGCTTCCACGCCGATCAGTCTATCACACAGGTGGAGCTCATCAGCCTGATCCTCTCCGCAAATGGTTACCGCCACTATGACATCACTGATCCCGACGACTTGGAACGGCTTTATACCATTGCATACAGAAATAATCTCCTGACCTCGTCCGAGCGCGACGACTCCGCCTCTGTCACCCGCGCCGAACTGGTCAAAATACTCATCAACTCCGCCGGTTACCAGCGGATCGCGGCACTCAAGGATATTTACAATCCCGGCTTTACCGACGACAGCGACATCCCGGACGGTTACGTCGGCTATGTCGCACTGGCCCGGGGCTTGGGTCTGATTCAGGGCGACAGCAACGGCGATTTCCGGCCTCTGGAATATGCCACCCATGCTGAAACCATCTCCATGTTGTACCGTTATTTAAGCCTGTCATAAGCGCAAAGGGATGCCCGCTTCTATGTGCGCTCTGCATACCAGCGCCCCGGTTTCGCCCTCGGGTGAGCCGGGGCGTTTTCATATTTTCACATGTTTTGTAACAAAAAAAGATTAAAAGTGACAAATTTTTACCATTCAAGTTCCTTTACAGCAAAAATTAGTATGTAGACATTAGTTCTGGAAATTGATATAATAATAGCACGTTTTACGGAAATCCGTACGGAAGAAATTCGTTTGATCATCATGTTTGCTGAAAACCGCAAGCCATATCGCGCGTCATAGTTTGATGCTTCATTGGACATGATGTCCGCTCGGTGTGTTGCACGGAACCGGCATCTTCAATTCCTTCGCACCGCGCTATGCCGCGGCGAAGGCGCACTATACCCAGGCTGCCCATGAAACAGTATGACAGGAGGCTACCCCATGCAAACTCAGGCACAGGAGACAGACCGAACCCCAGCCGAGCTGGCGCCCTCAATCCATCTCATGCCGGGCTGCACCGTCAGATGGAGCTTTGAGCCGGAACAAATCCGCATTCTCGATGCCAACTGGCAGTACTGCGCCTTCTTCGGACTGAGCCAGGAGGATTTGGATCAATATCCCTTCTTGGGGCTGTCCGATTCGGAGCGCAGCTGCCTGTGGTCTCAGATGTATCCGCTGGCACTGGAGCATCAGCCGATCTGCTTTTCCCAGCGGGGTGAAAAAACCGACGGCTCCTCCTGCTGGCTTCGGGTGGAGGGCTATTGGAGCATGGATCAGAACGGCTGCCCGGTTTACGACGGCCTCGTCGTCGACATTACCGATATCATCCTGGTCCGCAGGCAGCTGGAGGATATGACCTACTCCCTGAAAAATGCACAGGACGAGATTTCCGCGTACCAAAGACTGATCAGCGGGATGATTATCGTGTCCGGCGAGGGCAGCTATCAGCTGTTGTACGGAAGCGATTCGTTTTTCCGCATGATCGGATATTCCCGTGAGCAATTTGTGCTGGAATGTCAGAATTCACCTCTCAGCCTGAGTGCCGAGGAGCTTGACTACGGAAGCCTGCTCCCTGCTTTGAAGCAAAACGGGAAGGTAAGCGCCCGCTGGACATTTCGCTGCCGCAATCACACCGTCCGTTCGGTTCGGGCGGACCTCTTTGCGGTCACGGCGCCTGAGGAAAGTCATCCCGTCTATCATATCATGTTCGCCGACTTTGATCTGCCGTCCCAGGAGCATCGTGATTACCAGAATCAGGTTTGGATGCGTTCTGTGATGGAACATTCGGGAAACAGCGGCATTTCCGTCAGACAGACGGGCAAAACGCTCTCCCTGCTTTACATCTCCCCCAACATCGCGGCCATTCTCGGCTACTCCGAATCAGAGCTGCTCTACTTGGCAAATTTCGCATACACGGACCTCATCCACCCGGAGGACATCGGCCAGCTGCGCCGCCAGTACTGGGAAGCCGCGCATTCACAGGATCCGCTGCCCCGCGCGTTTGAATACCGTGCCTGCAAAAAAGACGGCAGCTATATATGGGTGTACGATTCTGTTTGTCTGACCACCGATCAGTCGGGGGAACCGTACTTGCTGAGTATCCTATTTAATATTACCGCATTGAAGATGCGTGAATTAAATCAGAATATGGATATGATACGCAACGCAGACAGTCTGCCGATCAGCTTCGAGCAGGAACAAGCGCTTTTGTCCGGAAAAGACGCCCTGCTGCACATTTTTACCCGGGACTCCTTTGAGCGCAACGCGGAAAATCTCATTGAAAAGCTGGACCCGCAGGGCACCTCAAAGGGCGCGCTGCTGATCCTAGACCTGGATCATTTCGGAAGAATCAATGATGAGCTGGGTCACGTCTACTGCGAGGAGGTTTTGCTGAATGCGGTGAAGGATCTTCAGGCCAAAATGCGCTCGGATGACCTGCTGGGACGGCTGGGCGGCGGGGAGCTATTTGTTTACCTCCATAACGTGCCAAATCAATCGGTAGCCATCCGCCGGGCGGATGAATTCCGGGTTGCCCTGAGAAAGCAATATGACAACGAAATCACCCTTACCGTCAGCATCGGCGTCGCGCTGACCGCGGAGGACTGCACCACCTTTGAAGAACTGTATTTCCGGGCTAACAAGGCGCTCTACCGCGCACGCAAGAAAAACGGAAACTGCGTGGTCTGCTTTGAGCAGGGCGATGCCCGCGGCAGCGTGATGGTACCCGGCACCCACTCGCAGATGTTCGACGATATCAATCACTCCCATATTTATATCCGCACCTTCGGCTCCTTCGACGTGTTCGTGGACGGAAAGCCTTTGGAATTTCAATCCAAAAAAGCCAAGGAGCTGCTGGCGCTGCTGGTGGATTACAGAGGTGGGATCGTGACCAACGCCGACGCGGTCGCCGCCCTCTGGGAGGACGAGGTAATGTCTGACGTTATCGCAAGCCGATACCGCAACACCGCCGCTCGCCTGAAAAAAGCGCTGGACACGGCAGGAATCGGCAATATCGTGATCAACCAAAAGCGCGGGCGCAGCATCGACATGGATAAGGTGGCCTGCGACCTGTATCTATACATGGCAGATAACTGGAAATACCGTAAGCTGTTTACGGGTCAGTACATGACAAACTACAGCTGGAGCGAAGCGACGCTGGCAACCCTCTTATCTCAACAAAATGAATAAAACAAGTGCGGTTCAAATAGAAATATTTGTACCGCATTTTTTTACGCAAGATACACTTTCTGTACGTTTGATATACGGTGGTGTTACATGGAATAATTTATAATTTCTTTAAGCTAAGAATATTCCCTGTATCAGCTCATGGAGACGGAAATTATGCAAAATGGATCGCGCGTTGCCCCCAGGCAACCATTCAGGCCGACATACCAGCCAAAACGGCTTCATAACTCCCCGGAAGAGCAGAGCGCGGGGCAAAAGAACAAGAAGAGCCTGCTTCGCTTCTTGATGGAGCTTGCCGCAGCAGGTCTTGCTGTTTACTTACTGTTCGGCGTTGTGTTCGGAATCGCTGTCATCAACGGCGATTCCATGAGTCCCAGTATTCCGGCGCACAGTCTGATTTTTTTCCTGCGGTTAGACACGAGCCCTCAGACGGGAGATGTGGTGATTTTCACCGCCTCCAGCGATAAAAAGCTTTTGATTAAGCGTGTTGTGGCGGTCAGCGGGGATGTTGTCAATCTAGACAGCGGTACCCTCACCGTTAACGGAACCTCGGAGAGCGGCACCTACGCCGTGGGAACCACAAACCCCGTTGGCAGCAGTCTGGAATATCCCTTTACTGTCCCTGTGGAATCTATTTTCGTACTGGGCGACAATCGGGAAAATTCCATCGATTCCCGCCAACTGGGCGCGATTAATACCCGGCGGCTTGTTGGAGTGGCCCTGCTTGAGCTAAAACTTCCTTAAACTATCCTCTTTATGAAAGGCGGTGAAGTGAATGATAAAATTGCGCGGCTGGTTTGGCTCCTGCATCCGCGGCGTCATTGGAGCGTCAGTTTTATCTGTCATATTACTTTCACTCATCGTCATGCCTTATGCGGAGGATTTGATATCCGGCGGTGCGTCGGAGGATTCCACGTCCGAAACATCGGCCTCCTCCGAATCCACAGCAGCTTCTGCCGCAGACGAGGTCACCGGCGCCACAGAAGCCCAGACCTCCAGCACCGCGGCCGATGAGACGGCGGCTACCGACACAACCGTCCCCACCACAGCCGAAAACACTGATGCTGTTACGGCGGTCACAGACGCAACCGACGCTTCCACAACCGACAGCACCGATGCCGAGACGGCGGTCACAGACGCAACCGACGCTTCCACAACCGACAGCACCAATGCCGATACGGCTGTCACAGACGCAACCAGTGCTTCCACAACCGACAGCACCGATGCCGAGACTGCTGTCACAGACGCAACCGGTGCTTCCACAACCGACAGTTCCGATGCCGAAACGGCGGTCACAGACGCAACCGACGCCTCCACAACCGACAGCACCGACGCCTCCACAACCGACAGCACCGACGCCGAAACGGCGGTCACAGACGCAGAAATTGCCGCAAATCTCGGACCTGTGGAGTTGCAGCAGGTGTTTGACGATGGCTGTTCCATTACCGTCTATATTCCGGCAGACGCGTTCGCGGGATTTGATTATAACAAGTTATCAATGCAGGTTTTTGAAGTGACCCCCACAGACGATTTAATCGCCCTCTTAAACAGCGAGGCCGCCAACGAAAACAAGGTGGTGCAGGATTGCCGCCTGTTTGACGTGAGCATTTGGTACGACGTGGACGGTGAATTACAGCTCGTTGAACCCTCTTCTCCTGTGCAGGTGACGTTTACAGGATTGAATCTGACAGGCGGCACGGATCAGGCCGTATACCATATTGATGATTCGGCCACCGAAGCCACTGCGATGGACGCTTACGTTGACGAGGAAACCGGCGATTTAACGGCTGATGTTCCCCAGTTTTGTATCATTGCCGCTTCCAGCACCACGTCCACCGTTACGGTTACCGCTGAAGATATTGCGTCCGGTTTATCCAGCGTAACCGATTACGCAGTCGTCGCAAAAAATTACTATCTGAACAACCATGTAGAAGGCAATATCGCGGTTCAAAATCTTCAGTCTATCAGCAACAAGGTCGGAATCACTTCCAATGTATACTCTTACTTGCCTTCCACCTTTACCCTTACGGTCTCCATTTCCGCAGGTTCCTCCCATGCAAATACAGCATATAAAGTCGGAATTTATACTGACTCATCCGGGAAGAATTCCGTAACAACCGTCTCCCTTACGACGAATGCAAAAGGGACTGCATCGGCCTCCGTATCCCTATCTTCAACAAAAGTTTATTATGCCTTCCTTCTGGACAGCAGCGGCAGTCCGATTCTCAGCAGTGCCGCCACGGCACAGGGCATTACCGGCGGGGGACTTACGCTGGCCAGCAGCAACGATAATTACATCCAATATGTGAACGGAACCTCCAGTGAGCTATTCCAGAGCGCTACTATAAACGGCTCCATTGTCCCTGTTTCGGTCACATTCGGCAGCGACTATACCACCGCCTCTGCGGATAATGGGAATGCGACCAGCCTCAAAAAGGGAAGCTCAACTATTATCGACAAAATTTGCGCCAGCGGCGACGCCAACAAAGTCTCCAGCTTTTCAATTGCGTCAAATTCTTCTTTTCCTTATGACTTTGATACTGTTTTTTCCAACCTTTCCTCCCTATCCCAATCACTTTCGTATGTAAGCTCCACCACGGACTCATCCGCCACACTGAAAGTCCTGCAAGTGACGCTCAACGATAAAAATAACACACTCCAGGCCGCGCTTCTCAGCGCTCTCAATACAACGGATACAAACTATCTTGCAAATACGGGAATTTCTCTCGCCTCGGGTCAATATCTGCTGATCAATGTGGATTGCGGCAGTAACACGTCTGTTACCATTCCAGCCTGCCGCATCGGTGGCCTGGATTATGCAACCGCCTGGACGGACACGGCCAGCCGGATTATCTGGAATTTTTACAGCAGCTCCAGCAGTGACCGTTCCTATAGCGGATCGATTACAAACGCCACCGGAATGCTTGGCAACATTCTCGCTCCCTCCGCCACCTTCACTGTTGGCTCCACCATGTGCGGCGCGGTTTATGCGCAAACCGTCAAGGTTTCCAATGGAGAAATCCATAAGACACCTTTCCGCTACGGCAATCTCTGCAAATCCGTATGCTTCACCCTTCCGGGCAGCAACACCACCTCCCTGACGGTGAACAAAGTGTGGTCAGACAATAACGACAGCGCCAAAAAGCGGCCAACGAGTATTACTGTCACACTTTACCGGAACGGCTCTGCTTATACCACGGCAACTTTGAGCAGCTCAAATAAATGGAGTTATTCTTTTACCGACCTTCCCTTGAAAGACAGTTCGGGAAACGAATATACCTATACCGCAAAAGAAACTGCGGTTGATGGATATGAAGCGGCCTACGATACTTCTGTTTCGGGTACTGTCACCATTACCAACACATATCAGGAAACTGGCTACACTCTCCCCGCCACAGGCGGCATCGGCGTCACCGTGATTTACGGTACCGGAATAAGCATTGTTCTCATTTCCTCTGGCGCGCTCCTGATTCTCATCAAAAGGAGGGGCGACTTCCACTCCAGCTAACCCTTTTTCAGTTCCAACAAACTATTATTTGAAAGCAGAAAGGATCGCTTATTATGAAAATGATCAAACAATTCGGCGCAGTTCTTCTGGCCCTGGCCATGACCCTGTCTCTCGGCATGAGCTCCGCGTTCGCTACAACCGCCACCGGAACCATTTCCTTTAAAAATACGGATGGAAGCACCCCAACCGCCCAATACACAGCTTACCAAATTGCCTCCATCGGAGGAGTCAGCGACAACGTCTATACGGATGTGGTCTTGAACAGCGCCTACAAATCGACTTTGGTAACAGATCTTGGTCTGACCTCCAGCGCTACCGACAGCGACATTTTAACCGCGCTGCAGGCCCTTAGTGACGACAGTGATAAAATAATCGCCATTGCGTATGATCTCCAGGGAGAGCTCGATTCCAGCACCAAGTCTGGAACTTGGAATTCTGGCAGTATTACCGGCCTGTCCTACGGCTATTATCTGATTGTGGAAACCAGCGCCTCCACCGACGGCTATGTTGCCTCCCGCCCCATTATCGTGGCGGTTCCCGATACCTCCGGCACTACTTCGATTGCCGTCACCCTGAAAAACTCCAAAGCGTCCATTGACAAGAAAATCGTTGAAGGCGGCAGCCTGGTTGATTCCAGCACCGCTGCGATTGGCGACAGTATTTCTTATCAGTCTGTTTCCTCCATTCCCTATTACCCCTCCAACGCCACCAATATTTCATATACCATCACCGATACCTTCAGCAGCGGCTTAACCTATAATGAGGATATTTCCGTCGCTCTCCTCGACAGCAACGGAGATGTATTAGACGCCTCTCTCGATGCCGGCACCGATTACACCTATAGCGTCACCAGCGACGGCTTTATCATCAACTTATCAGACGCAAATGTTTTAACTTGGGGCGCGGCCGGTGACAAACTGCAAATTACTTATTCCGCCACATTAAATGACAGTGCCACCGTGGGCAGCATCGGAAACCCCAACACCATCGGCCTGACCTACGGCGTCGGTTCGGATACATACTCTACTTATGATACCGTCATTACCTACACCGCAAAACTTGTGATTACAAAGAATGATTCCGACGGAAACACTTTGGCAGACGCAACCTTTGCCCTATATAAGGCAGACAGCAATGGCAGTTACAGCGATACCCCCGTGCAAACAGTGACCACCGGCGATAGCGGTATCGCTTCCTTCACCACACTGGAGCAGGGTACCTATAAGCTGGTAGAAACAGTGGCACCGAGCGGCTATAACACAGCGGATGATGTGATCTTCACCGTCACCGCCAAAAATGACGGCACCGCTATTCCCAGCACCTCGATTGTACTGGATGCGAGTAATAATACCGATGCCCTGGCTTTCACGGCAACTTGGAGCGGCGGCGACAACTTTGTAGTCGACAGCGACGGAAATCTAACCTACACCGTCACCGATACCAAGGGCTTCACCCTCCCTGGCACCGGCGGATCGGGCACAACTTTGTTTACCATTGGCGGAATTGGTCTGATTACCCTTGCGGGAGCCATGCTGATTCTATATAATAAGAAGCACAATACCGGAAAACGCGTCTCGAAGTAACAGTGCTTTTCACGGGAGGCGGCGGTAGCCGCCGCCTCCCGCTTACACGCAAAGGTAAGCCTTGCCGCCGAAGCCTGCTTGGACGACGAGGCTTACCTCTGCGGACAGAAAAGGAGCGGAACACACGGTGAAAAAGAATCTGCCGCTCATCCTCATTTCAACCATTTTGGCGGCCGGCATCGGCGTCATCCTCTATCCGGTTGTGGGCAATTTTATCAGCAAGGCCACCTCCTCTTCCGAAATTTCCAGCTATGATGCCGCGGTTGCCCAGCTTGACGACTCAGAACGGCAGTCAATGCTGGCGGCGGCAGAAGCCTACAACGCAACCTTGTCCGGCGTCATTAACCGGGACGCGTTCTCGGTTGACGATTCCGAGGATACGGAGGAAAGCGCCCAGTACTTAAGCCTTCTCAACGTGGACGGAGTTATGGGATATATTGACATACCCAGCATTGATGTTTACCTCCCGATCTTTCACGGCACCTCGGAGGAGGTGCTGCAAAAAGGTGCGGGACATCTGGAGGGCTCGGCTCTCCCCATTGGCGGCTTGGGCACCAACACGGTCATTTCCGCCCACCGCGGCCTTCCTTCCGCAAAGCTGTTTACGGATCTCGATCAGCTTGAACTGGGCGACCTGTTTTATATCCACGTTCTGGGCGAAACCCTGGCCTATCAGGTGGATCAAGTCGTGGTCGTGGAGCCGTCAAATACCGAACCGCTTAACGCTGTTGCGGGCGAAGATCACGCAACCTTGATGACCTGCACCCCTTACGGCATCAATTCCCACAGAATGCTGGTACGCGGTATCCGGGTGAGCACTCCGGATGCGGACGACACCTCAGCGGTGTCCGGCGGCACCACGATTGCAAGTGAGCTCTCCGCCGCGCCGGTCTGGGTCACGGTACCCGTCGGCATCGCACTCTTTATTCCCATTCGCGCCATTGTGATCAAAATACATCATAAACGCAAGCCTTAGATAACATGAGAGGGGGGAACCGCTGATATGAAGCACCGCCATATTGTTCATTGGGTTGGAAGCCTGTTCCTTTCTGTTCTGATGGCAATTGCCCCGGTTTGCTCGGCAGCCGCCTTATCCGCCATTGACTTTACAAAAACGGCCTCCCTGTCTCTGACGGAGATCGCCAGCAATACCTCCAAGCCCATATCCGGCCTGGAGATCACCATTTATCGGGTTGCTTCCTTTTCAACCAGCACCGGGGCATCCTACACGCTCACATCCGACTTTGCCTCCTGCGGCGTAACGATTAACAGCCTGTCCACAGCGGAAGCGCAGGCTGCTGCAGCATCCGCCATAGCCGACTATATCGATTCCAGCTCCATCACCGGCACCTCGGCCACAACGGACAGCAGCGGATACGTCTCCTTTTCCGGCCTGGAGCTTGGCCTGTATTTGGTGCGTGTGACCTCGACCAGCGGAACCAATGTAACGACGGCTTCTTCCCCGTTTTTAGTATCTCTTCCCATGACCGACGATTCGGGAACCACATGGGTGTATGACGTGAACGCCAAGCCTAAGTCCACCGTCAAAACCACCAGCAGCAACAGCAGTAGCAGCAACACCTCCTCCACCACAACTGTACATACCGTGAAAAAAGTCTGGAGCGACAACGACGACGCGAAGAACCTGCGCCCCACCACCATCACCGTCGGTCTTTATCGGGACGGCGATCTGTATGACACCGAAATCCTGAAGGAACTGAACAACTGGTCTTATACCTGGACCGACCTGAATGACAGTTATACCTGGACGGCGGATGAAATTGATGTGCCTGACGGATACACCTCCTCCACTGAGGATAGCGGCACCTTGACCACCATTACGAATACCTATGCCATGACGGACACGACTACAACCACAGAAGTGGTGGATATTACCGATGAGGAAGTTCCGCTCAGCGACGGCTCCTCCACAGGCTCATCTTCCTCAGGCTCCACCACCACTGATGATCCTGGGACTGACATTCCGGAGGACGAGGTTCCTCTGGCCAACCTGCCTCAAACCGGCCAGAGCATCACCGGCATTGTCATCTGCCTGTCCGGCGGAATCATCCTCATTGCTTATGGCTGTAGCGTATTGATTACTGAATGGCGGAAAAAGCGGCATGAATAAACGAGCAAAACGCGGCCTGATTTCCGTGCTGTTTGGCTTTGCCTTTCTGCTTGGCGCGCTGGGCTTTCAGCTTTACAACAGCTGGGAGGACGCGCAGGCCGGCAAAGCCGCGGACACACTCTTATCTCAGGTAGAGCTTCAAATCCAGGATAACAGTCAAGCAACTTCCGGAGAATCGGACGAGGAGTCAATCCCTGGAGGATCGGCCCTTTCAGAGCTGATCGACGCCAGCCTTACCGAGAATGTTCCCTCCTATTCGCAGGATTTGCTGGGTATGATCGAAATTCCGTCTTTAAATCTTACGCTGCCGATTCAACAGGAGTACAGTTTGGCAAACCTGAAGGTTTCCCCCTGCCGTTTTACCAACGAGGGAACGTTGGATCGTCTTGTCATCTGCGGTCATAATTACAAAACACATTTTGGAAAGCTTTCTCATCTCACCTCCGGAGATTCAGTCGTGCTGACTACTATGGACGGAACAGTTTACCACTTTACCGTCACAGAGGTCACAGATATCAACTCCAATGACTGGGATTCCCTAGAGACGGGGGACTGGGATTTATCTCTGTTTACCTGTACCTTAGGCGGTCAGATGCGCGTCCTCGTACGGTGCACTCTTGCGTCCTGAGAGACCGTTTAACCATTCAATTCCATTCAGTGGAATATTTTTTCCTATTGAATTACGTGCATCATGGCTTTCTGATCGTAACGCAAAAGCGCCTCCTCTGCCGACAGCCGGATGAGCTGAAGGAAGGGGAGGCGCTTACTTTTTGTCTGTGCATCACAGCTTTTTCATCATGAACATGACCCTTTTCAAAACAGTTTCACCGTCAGAACAGATCTTTTTTCTTCAAGATGACGGCAATGACACCGATCACCGCAATGGATAATACAATGGGAAACCACCAGAATCGTTCCATCGGCAGGCTCGCCATATTCATCCCATAAAAGGAAAATACGATGGTTGGCACCGTGAGAAGAATGGTAATTGAGGTCAGCACTTTCATGATCACATTCAGGTTGTTGGAAATAACTGACGCAAAAGCGTCCATCAGCCCTGAAATGATGGAAGAATAAATATTTGTCATCTCAATTGCCTGACGCACCTCGATCAGCACATCCTCCAGCAGGTCGTGATCCTCCTCATAGAGAGTAACAATCCGCCCCCGGAGAATTTTTTCCAGTGTGACCTCATTGGCCTTGAGTGATGTGCTGAAATAGACCAGCGATTTTTCCAGGTCAAGCAGCTGAATCAATTCCTTATTCCGCTGGGATTTGTAGAGCTGGCGCTCCATATAGTTGTAAATTTTGTCAATTTGCTTTAAGTATTGTAAAAAGTATTTCGCCACACGCAGCAGCAAATGAAGAATAAAGCTGGTTTTTTTCGCGGTGGAAACCCCGCGCACCAAGCCGTTTTGGACATCGCTGATGATAGGATTTTCCTTCAGGCAGACCGTGATAATATGATTCTGGGTCACAATAATGCCCATAGGGATGGTGGAATAAACCACTGCGTCCGCCTTTTCAACGGACGGAATATCAATGATGATCAGAGTCTGTTCATCGTCGGTATCAATGCGGGAGGTCTCCTCTTCGTCAAGCGCCGCCCGCAGAAAGGTCGGTTCAACATGAAACCCTTCCGCAACCCTTGCCAGCTCATCCTCTGTGGGATAAGTGAGATTGATCCAGCAGCCGTCCTCCGGCTTTTCAAGACGGGTCATCTGCCCGCCAATCGTCTTGTGTACAGTCAGCATTCGCATACGCCTCTTCTCATGGGTTCACAGGCGGTTTCACACCGCAAAAAGGCGCAAAAAAGCCTGTGACCGCCTATAATATGGTTTGCACTGTCTGCAAAATTATTCACAGCAATGCAACGGCGTCACAGGCTGAATTCGAGTTAACAAATGCCTCCGTGTCGCGCCGCGGTAACAGGTTCTCGACTCAATGGGTCACTGGTCACGGCGCAAATCACTCCTTTAAATGAATCTCATTTCAACGTTTAGCTCATTTATTATATGCTTTACGACATGGAAATGCAAGCAAAAAAGAATCTTCGGAACGTTAAATTTTCCGAAGATTCCTGTTAGATTTATGGCTCAATAAAAAGATTCATCTTCTTTTGAGAATATTCATAATTTCGTTGAAGCCCTCGTCTTCCTCGAACTTTTTCTCCGCCTGCTCCGGCTCTGGATCCCGCTGCTGAACCCCTCCCGACGGCTTTTTCCCATCGGCACTGCGGCTGTACGGCTTTTCAAGCTTTTCAGCGGGGGTGTCAAACCCGGTGGCGATCACAGTAACCTTGATCTCATCCTCCATGGTCTCATCAAACGCCGCCCCGAAGATGAAAATCGCATCGGGAGAGGCCGCCTGCTGCACCATGCCGGCCGCAAGTTCCGTCTCCTCCAGGCCGATATCCATGGAGCCAGTGATGTTCACCAGGACTCCCTTGGCACCGTTGATGGAGGTCTCCAGCATGGGGCTGGAAATGGCCATTTTTGCCGCCTCCTCAGCCTTGTTCTTTCCGGCAGCTCGTCCCACACCCATGTGCGCCATTCCGGCGTCCTTCATGACCATCTTGACGTCGGCAAAGTCCAGGTTAATAAACCCAGCGTTTTTAATCAGATCGGAGATGGACTGCACCGCCTGGCGGAGCACGTCATCCGCGATGGCAAAGGCGTTTGCCAATGTAATTTTCTGGTCTGTGGCGTATTTCAGACGGTCATTCGGAATAATGACCAGAGAGTCCACCTTGCTTTTAAGCTCTCCAATACCCGCCTCGGCCTGCACCATACGGCGCGGTCCTTCAAAGGAGAAGGGCTTTGTGACAACGCCGACAGTCAGGATTCCCATTTCCTTTGCGATGTCGGCCACAATCGGTGCGGCACCGGTACCGGTACCTCCGCCCATACCAGCGGTAATGAATACCATATCGGTATCCTCCAGCAGTTTGGAAATCTGGGCCCGGTTCTCCTCCGCCGATTTTTTTCCCACATCCGGATCAGAACCCGCACCCTTGCCTCCGGTGAGCTTTTCACCGATCTGAAGCTTATAGGTTGCGGAAGATTTCATCAAAATCTGTTTGTCCGTGTTAACCGCAATAAAGTCCACACCGCGCATACCGTTTTCTACCATCCGGTTAACCACGTTGTTACCGCCGCCGCCAACACCAATGACTTTAATAACGTCATCGTTATTAGAGACAGTTGCCAAATCAAAAGGCATACGATTTCCTCCTATAGTAAAGCGAATCAGCGGTTTGATTATTCCGCCCGACTTTATAGCATTTTAATCCTTGGTTCATCGAAGTATTCGAATAGTATTTTATACTTTTATCCGTTTCAGGTCAAGGGAAATCAGAAAAATGTGAAGGAAATTTCCACATTTACTGCGGGATATAGTGAATTTCTCCTTCAATTGTCATATCAACGGTGTAATAGACCCCCTCGACGATTTTCTCATTGTCTGAGGATGTCTTCAGCCGCTGTATCATATAAGAAAAATCAGAGTCCTGCGGCATCTTTACCTGAAAATACGATGTGTATCCCATCTCCACCAGATAATCAGAGGAGAGATCAATTCCCGTCACATCAGAGAGCATGTCCTGCTCCTCCAGAGCGGCCAGCAGACTTTTGAGTACAGTGAGCTTGGAGCGCTCTCCCTCCGCCACCACCAGAGATTTTCCGGCTGCGGGCGCCAGCGCGGTCAGCCCCTGAATGGAAAAATACGCCTGTGCCCCACTCTCATCCACCTGCTCCAGCAGCTTGCAGTTGTGATCCAGCAGCCACCATCCCGTATCCCCCTGAATGGCGGCGGCAGGACTACACTCTGTCACGTTGATTTGCAGCTTATCGGGAAACTTCCGGACAAGTTCCATAGTATCCACATAGGGAAGCGTATTATAGACCTTTTGCTCCGCGGTCTGCTTATTCAGGAACAGCAAGTTATCGTTCAGAGACAGCCCGGCTGCCTGAATCAGCTCGTCGGCGCTGTATCGCTGCAGACCGTTGACCTCAATGTTGCTGATGCGAAAAAATATGGCGCTTCCCACAATGATAAAGAGCGGAACCAAAAGAATGAGAACCGCTTTATACAGCAGTCTGAAGCGGCCTCTGTTTCGCCGCCGCTTTTTTTTGTATCTCACCGTCTTTGCCACCGTGCACCTCATTTTCCGCTCTTTTTCAATTCCCGCAGCCTTTTTGCGTCATTGAAGCCGCTCCGTGTTTATTCAGCCCGCCTGATCTGTCCCCCCAGTGCGCCCAGATCACCTTCAATATCCTGATGTCCCCGGTCAATATGATGCAGTCCAGTCACTGTACTCTCTCCTTCTGCCGCCAGAGCCGCCACCACCAGCGCCGTTCCGCCCCGCAAATCAGGTGAGACCACCGCCGCGCCGTGGAGCTTGGGGATGCCATAGATCAGCGCAACTCTGCCCTCCACGCTGATGTCGGCCCCCATGCGGCGCAGCTCATCTACATGCCCGTAACGCCGCTCAAAGATATTTTCAACAAACATAGTCGCGCCCTGGCTGACACAGAGGGCGGCCATCACGGGTGCCTGAGCATCCGTCGGAAAACCGGGATAGGGCGCGGTGCGAATAGGGCGTACGCTTCGCAGAGGGCCTTCCCGCACGAGCGTAATGAAGTCGTTTCCGCTTCTGACAGCGCAGCCTGCCTCGCTCAAAACCGAGGTCACGGTGGACAGATGCCGGTAATCAATTCCGCTGACCGTCACGCGGCCGCCTGCCGCGGCTCCAGCCGATAAGTAAGTCGCCGCTACGATGCGGTCCGCCATAACGCGGTATGTGGTGTCATGGAGGGGGCGGCACCCGGTAATGGTAATAACAGAGCTGCCAGCACCCTGCACATCGGCTCCCATGGAACAAAGCAGCCGCTGCAAATCGACAATTTCAGGCTCCCTGGCCGCGTTGGTAATGATGGTAAGCCCCTGCGCGCCGCAGGCCGCCAGCATGATATTTTCCGTTACCCCAACGCTTGGTATCGCCAGGCTCAGCTCACAGCCCTTCAGTCCCGCGCCTGCCGAACAATTCAGCCCCTCGCTGGTTTCCCTGATTTCACCCCCCATTTTTCGGATGGATGCCAGATGGAGATCAATGGGCCGCGGCCCTAACTCACATCCTCCTGGCATACACATAACTGCCTCGCCCAGCCTCGCCAGAATTGCACCCAGAAAGATAACCGATGACCGCATTTCCCGCATCAGTTCGTCAGGCACATCGTGCCTCACCAGCTGCGTGGCGTCTATCGTTACGGTATCTCCCGTCTGCTCCGCCCTACAGCCCAGATGCCGTAAAATTTCCAGAGAGGCTGTGACATCCCTGATGCGCGGACAGTTTTGAATGACGCTGACACCGGGATTGAGCACCGTTGCCGCCAAAATGGGAAGTACGCTGTTTTTCGCTCCCTGGATTTTCACCTCACCTTCCAAAGGCTCTCCGCCTGTTACAAGAAGCTTGCTCATGCCCTGTTCCTCCCACAATCGGATTTCAAAGCATCCTATGCCTGAGGGACGAAATGGGTTCAGATCAGGGCGCTCAGTGTTTGATAAATAACCTCCGCCGCATCGGCGGGCGCCGCGCTGAGAGTTGCTTTCGACATAGCTTTGCGTGTTTCGTGATTTCCCAACAGCTCCTTCGCCAGCCGCCAGAGCCGATCAGTTGAACAGTCGCGCTCCGGCAGCAAAATCGCTCCCCCCAGATCCGCCAGCACCTTTGCGTTCTTTGTCTGATGATTGGCGGTAACATTGGGGGATGGAACCAATACGGAGGGCTTGCCCAGCGCCATCAGTTCCGAGAGAGTGGAGGCTCCGGCCCGGCAGAACACAACGTCCGCCGCCGCCATTACCGTTGGCATGTCGTATATATACCGGCAGAGTTCTACGCCGGAATATCCGCTTAATTCAATACCCTGGGCCGCCAGCGCTGTTTTCATGCTGTCGTAACTTCGGGCCGCGCCGTGGATATGGCGAAAGGGCGCTCCCTGCCTGCATGCTTTTGCCATAAAATCAGTCATATAGCCGTTCATGACATCAGCTCCCAGAGAGCCCCAGTAAGACAGCAGAAGCGGACGCTCGTCCGTGATTCCCAGAGCCGCCCTGGCCTCCTGCCTAGTATACCGGAAAAACTCCGGGCGAACAGGCGTGCCGGTGACCACCACCCGTTCCGGGTGGGCATAGCCTGTCTGTTCCGTTTCGAAGCCGGTCATCACCACGTTTGCAACCTTTGAGAGCACTCTGGTGGTCAGACCCGGAATCGCGTTGGACTCGTGAATGGCTGTGGGAACGCCGCGCCGCGCCGCCTCCCGCACGATGGGAAAGGAGGCGTATCCGCCAGTTCCTACCACCAAATCGGGGCGAAATTCCTCCAGAATCGCCCTCGCCTCTTTTTGGGACTGGCGGAGATTCCTGAGGGTATGCAGATTGTAGGCGATGGATTGTCTGGATAAAGAGCGTCTGAAATTGGTAATGTGAACGATTTCAATGGCATACCCCTCTTTGGGCACCAACTGGTTCTCCATGCCCCCGTGCGCTCCCACAAAGAGGATATTGGTATCCTTCCGCCGCGCTTGAAACAGCTTTGCAATAGCAACAGCGGGATTGATATGTCCCGCGGTACCCCCGCAGGTCAGCAAAAGATTCATGGGGACTCTCCTTTTCAGGGTATTCCGGATTGTTCTGATTCCTCCCATTTCCGGGAACCCGCCTATCCGGCGCGGTACGCCGGGGCCTGTCTGGATACCCCCAGAACAATTCCTACCTCCGCCAGCTGTATCATCAGCGCCGTACCCCCATAGCTGAAAAATGGCAATGAAATTCCGGTGGTCGGCAGAGAGTTTGTCACTACGCAGATATTTAAAATCACCTGGGCCGCCAGCAGCGTCACGATGCCCACCACGATTAACGCGCCGAAGCGATCTCTGGCATGGATGGCAATCCAGTAGCCCCGCATAATCAGCAGTGCGAAGAGCGCCACGACAATTGCCGCGCCGATAAAACCCATTTCCTCGCACCAGATGGAAAAAATAAAGTCATTGTGCTCCTCAGGAAGATAAAGAAACTTCTGCCGGCTGTTGCCCAGTCCCAGGCCGGCCAGTCCTCCCGAGCCGATGGCCAGCAGCGACTGGATGATCTGAAATCCGTCATTGAGCGGGTCCGCCCATGGGTTAAGCCACGTGGCAACCCGTCCGTGCTGGTAGCTGGTATTCAAAATAATCAGTCCCAACACGCCAGCCGCGAGCCCGCCTCCCACAAAAAACCAGTAAAGCCGGATACCGCCCACAAACAGGAGCATTGCGCCCACCAGCAGAATCAAAATCATGCCGGACATATGAGGCTCCAGATAAAGAAGAAAGAGAATGACCAGCAAAACACCGCCGTAAGGCAGCAGCTCAATGAAACCGATTTTGTCCAGAAACAGGAGAAACCTCCCCATGGCGGTGCGCTTGCTCCATTTTGCTTTTTTTTCAGTGTCCCGCTTGGATAGTCGGGCTGAAAAGAAGAGAATCACCCCGAGCTTTGCAATCTCGGACGGCTGCAGATTGAAGGGACCGATATAAATCCAGCGCTGCGCGCCCACCGACTCTTTTCCGAAACCGAAGGGAATGACCAAAATTAAAAGAATCACGGAAACCGCCAGAACTCCCACCGAGATGATCCGATAGGTCTGATAATTGATATGGGAGATGAGGATCATGGCAATCAGCCCCAGCCCCGCATTGATTCCCTGCTTAATAAAATAGGAGTATGAGGAAGTGCTCCCCGATTCATAATAGGCGGAGGCATACGACGCGGAAAACACCGCCACCAGCCCAATTCCGGTCAGCAGCAGCGCCAGCATTAAAAAGGGTACATCCAGTGGCCCCCGCGCCAGCTGCTCCTCCACGGTGAGATCCCGTTTTGCTTTTCGGGCAAACACAATAATTCCCCCCTCTCAGTCTTTTCGGTTCCCTATACCGATAACCGGTTGGCAATTCCCAGCCAGGCGGCCACACATCCGATCACGGTAATGGCTGTAAACACCGCGCATATCTTTCTCTCGTTCCAGCCGCCCATTTCCAGATGGTGGTGCAGGGGCGCCATGCGGAAAATGCGCCTGCCGTGGGTGACTTTGAAGTATATAACCTGCAAAATATCCGATAAGGTCTCCAAAATGTATATAATTCCGACAAAAAGCAGTATTAGAGGGACATTCAGTGCAAAAGCCAGCCCACAGACGGCGCCGCCCAGAAAAAGCGAGCCGGTATCTCCCATAAACACCTTTGCAGGATTGGCGTTGAACATTAAAAACCCCACCAGACCGCCGAACAGCGCCGCGCTGAACACGCCGACGCTCATTTGTCCAATTACATAGGCGGCAGCCGCATAAAAGAGCGCCACCGGAGCCGTGACACCAGCCGCCAAACCATCTACCCCGTCGGTGATATTTACGGCATTCACCGTACCCACCATCACAAGCGCCGAAAACGCCATATAAACCGGCCAGTTCAGGATCAGCTCCACATTCAGGAACGGAATATACAGATTCGGCGAAAGCTGACCGGTGTACCGCAGCAGCACGGTGAAGGCAATCGACACCGAGAGCTGAAGCAGAAATTTCCAGCCCGCTGTGAGCCCGGTGTTTTCCTTCTTTTTCAGCTTTGCAACATCATCCACCATTCCAATGAGTCCAAACACTAAGGCAAATCCAAATACAACAAAGCCGTCCTGGAAGTTTCCGGTCTCCCGGCAGATCGCCGCGCAGGTGACGATGGTGGCAAGAATGCTCACGATAAAAATCAGGCCTCCCATGGTAGGGGTGCCCTGCTTGGACATATGCCAGGTCGGCCCGTCGGTCTTGATGGACTGGCCCGCCTTCATTTTCTGCAAAAAGGGAATCAACAGCTTACCGGTCAGCACCGCCACCGCAAAGGACAAAATTGCCGCCATACACAGCGCAATTAATTTGGAATCCATTCTTTTAAACCTCCGATTTTCTCTGTGCAAGGACTGTCAGGCTCGTTGGAGCGGCCAGATACCGTACCTGTGATCCGCCGACGGTTCAATTCGCCATGCTGGCAAAGTACGCGGCAACTTCCTCCCGTTCATCCAGGTGAAAAAACGCGCCGTTGATTTCCTGGTAGGTCTCATGTCCCTTTCCCGCCAGCACCACCACGTCTCCCGGCTGTGCCTGTGCCAGCGCGCAGCGGATAGCCGCCCTGCGGTCGGGCTCCACCACACAATCGGCGTCCGCGGTTTCCATTCCCCGGAGCACATCCTCGATAATTGCGTCGGGAGGCTCGGTGCGGGGATTGTCGGAGGTCACCACAGCCACATCGGCCAAAAATCCGGCAATTTCCCCCATCAATGGACGTTTGGTTCGATCCCGGTCTCCGCCGCAGCCAAACACCACAATCACCCGTTTTTTTGCAAAGGCACGCACTGTGGTCAGAATATTTTCCAGCGCGTCCGGCGAGTGAGCGTAATCAATTAAAACCGTATACTCAGCGGGAACAGGTACCACCTCAATGCGCCCCTTAACCCCCTTCGCGTTTGCCAGCTCCCGGGCCACCTCGGGCAGGGAAATCCCCAGTCCGACCGCGCAGGCAACAACGCACAGGGCGTTGTAAATCGTAAATCCCCCTGGAATGGGCAGTCTGACACGGGCAATGGCATCTTTCATAACCGCCTCAAACTCCACCCGCTCCGGAAACAACCGGATATTCTTCGCCGTCAGATCGGCCTCATCTCTCCGCTCGGAATAGGTGATCACGGGGCATTGGACGATTTCCCGGTAATAACGACCCGCCTCGTCATCCAGATTGAGCACCGCCAGTTTCGCCTGTGCAAAAAGCAAACTCTTGGCAAGACGATATTCCTCCATGGTGTTGTGGAAGTCCAAATGATCCCGGGTCAAGTTGGTGAACATACCGGCCTCGAAGGTCAGCCCATGCACCCGCTCGAGAACCAGCGCGTGGGACGACACCTCCATGACTACATGGGTACAGCCGCTGTCCGCCATTCGCCGCAGCAGTTCCTGCAGCTCATAGGATTCCGGTGTGGTGCGGTGAGCAGGAAAAATTTCTTCCCCAATCAGATTGTGGTTGGTGCCCACAAGCCCCACTTTCGCCCCCAGGGACTGCTCCAGCACAGATTTCAGCAAATGGGTGGTGGTGGTCTTGCCGTTGGTGCCCGTCACGCCCAACAGTTTCATCCCGTCGCCAGGACGGCCGAACCAGTTTGCTGAGAGCTGAGCCAAGGCTCTGCGAGGATTATCTGACAGAATCCACGGACTTTCCGCCTCCAGAGGCTTTACTTTGCAGAGGACGGCGGCAGCTCCAAGCTCCAGCGCACGGGAAACAAAGTCCTGCCCATCGGATTTATAGCCCGGCAGGGCACAGAACAACTCGCCAGTCTTTAGTGTTCTTGTGTCATAGGAGATTCCTGTAATTTCAACGTCCGGCGAGGCGTGGCACTCTGCAATTTCCACCCCCGCAAGCAAATCCGAAAGGCGCATTTGGAACCCTCCTCATAACATCAATCAAAGCATAGCAACGCGGCAGCCCGCTCCAAGGCGGTTCATCTCTTCCGGCAGATAGCACTCAGCCCGGATCCCAGTCGGTAACCTGATTGGTAAAGCGCACCTCGATCACAGTACCTCTGTCAACCATCGAACCGGCATTAATGTCCTGATTATTCGCGATGTCCACATCGGGGGAATCTGTGGTTCCCGTGGACCGCAGATACAGCCCCAGGCTAGAGAACGCCTCTTTCACCTCATTCACCGTCATGCCACTCAGGTCGGGTACTTCAACCTCATCTGTGGGCGCCTGTTCACCCATATAGAGAATTACCTCGCTGTTGCCCGGAATGGTGGCTCCCTTGGCGGGGATCTGGGCGGTGACTGTGGCTCCGCTGCCCACTGTGCGATAGGACAGGCCATTGCTTTGCAGCGACTCCGCAGCCGCCTCCTCTGTGCAGCCAACAACGTTGGGCACCGTCACATCGGCGCTGGCCAGCTCGTCTTCGGTATACTCTTTTTCCACGCCCATATAGTCCAAAATCTCGGCAATCAGCTGCCCCGCCATTGGCGCCGCCATATTGCCGCCGCTGATGTAGTAACCTCCGGCCGTCAAATTGGTGCTGCCCACTTCCTTTGGATTGTCATAGGCCAGCAGCACAATGACCTGCGGGTCATCCGCCGGGGCAAAACCCATGAAGGAGACGATATAGCGGCCCTCCACCAGCGTCTCGGAGGTTCCGGTCTTTCCGCCGATGCGGTAGCCCGCCTGATAGGCATTCTTTCCCGTTCCTTCGCTGACTACGCTTTCCAGAATCTCCCTTACTTTCGACGAAACCTCACTGCTGACAGTCTGGCGCACCACCTGTTTTTCGGCGTTGTAAACCGTGTTTCCGTCGCTGTCGGTAACGGACTGCACCACATAGGGGGTCAACAGGTAACCGCCGTTAATGACGGAGGCAATGGAGGTAATCAGGCGGATGGGCGTTACTGTCAGGCGCTGACCGAAGGAGGCTGTCGCCAGGGATGTAATACCGTAATCGCCTGTAAAATCCTCCCGGCTCCACAGCTGGCCAACAGTCTCGGAGGGCAAGTCGATCCCTGTTTTCTCCATGAGTCCATATTTTTCCATGTAGTCATAAAATTTCTCTGCCCCCAGCTTTTGACCGATGGCAATAAATGCCGGGTTGCAGGAATTCTGCACCGCCTGTGCCAGGTTCTGCGAGCCGTGTCCGCTGTGCTTGCTGCAGTTAATACGGGTTCCCGCAACCACCGCGTAGCCCGGGCAGTAGAACATGGTGTTATCGTCCACAACCCCTTCCTCCAGAGCCGCCGCCAACACAAGGGCTTTGAAGGTAGAGCCTGGCTCGTAGGTATCTCCGAGATTCTTGTCCCGCCACTGCTCCAGCTGAGCTGAGCTGATCTGCGCCCAATATTCGTCCTCCGTAATCGTTCCGCTGTCCAGCTGGGACTTTAAAGAGGTGTAGAGCTCGGTGTCGGTCAGGGTACTGTAGTCATTCAGATCGTAATTGGGCGAGCTGGCCATGGCCAGCACGGCTCCGGTATTGGGATTCATAACAATGCAGAAGCCGCCGTTCTGAATATCGTAGGTCTCGATTCCCTCCGCTAAAATTTTTTCGGCATAGCTCTGAATGGTAGCGTCTATGGTCAGCGTCAGGTTATCCCCGTCCACGGCGTCCACATAATTTGCATAGCGGGAGAGCATCTCCGTTCCTGCTGCGTTTTTGGCAATCACCACTCGGCCGGATTCGCCGGACAGCTCATCCTCATATTTTGCCTCAATGCCGTACGCGCCCGCTTTATCGGCGTTGATAAAACCGATCACCTGACTTGCCATGGTGCTGTAGGGATAATAGCGCTTGGAGTCGGGTACTAGATAGAGCCCCGCGGAGAGGTGGTATTTCGCGATGAATTCGCGCAGTTCATCCGCCTGATCTTCCTCGATATTTTTGCGGAGGATTTCATAGGCGGAATTGGTTTTTTGCAGCCGCTCCCGGAGTTTATCCGCGTCCAGCCCCAAAATTTCCACCAACCCGTTGACAATGGCGTCCTGATCCATGTTATCTTCCTGTACGTCAAGCGGCGAGAGGATCAGCGTCTGAACCGTCGCGCTGATGGCAAGGATATTACCCTTTGCGTCGTAAATCGTGCCGCGGTCCGCCGTTACCGTTGTGCTTCTCGTCTGCTGGGATACCGCTTTTTCCTCGTAAAAATCATGCTGAATGACCTGAAGGTAAAACAACCGGACCAAAAGTCCCATAAAGATAACCGCTCCGAAGACGATCATCAGAATAATAATCCGGCAGAACATGGAAGAGTTGGCCCGCTGGCGCTCCGCGCCCCTGTCCGTGGGTTTTATCGTCTTTCTCAATCTCATTCTCCTCTCCCGGGGCAGAAAAACCAATTCGGGCTCCTTCAGACAGACCGGGCTGTCATAACGCAAAAGGCGTAAGAATGATTTTCTTACGCCCTTGTATCTATCAGGGGATTTTTTCGTTCGTAATAACGCATCGGCAAGCTTTCACAACTTATGCGCTCTGTCAGTAAAAATATGACAGGACGTTGGAAAAGAGACTGCCGATATTCTTCACGGCCTGTCCGATCCATGTGATCAGGGTGCTGCTCTCGTTCTGATAGAGGACGGCGTTGTCTTCATTGGAATCGTCAAGGATCACCTGCTGGCTACTTCTGGGTTTGCTCATACTCCCATCGCCGGTCTCCTGCTTTTCAATGGCCTGAAGATCATAGGCCATTTGCTCCCTTGCCATCAGCGATACCTCTTCTTTTTGCAGGTCAGCCAGCTGATCCTGCAGCACCACGGTTCCGGTGTGGATTTCATTGATCTGGGAATAACTGAAAATCAGCATCAGCGCCAAGCCGAGCAATACCAAAAACCCGGAAACCGCAAACACCGAGACTTCACCGGCCTCCCGCACCCGCACTTTGGGGCGCGCCGCCGCCCGCCGCTTCGGGCGGGTCTGCGGAATGGGGATTGCCTCACGGGACGGCGCCTGTATGACGCTGCCTCCATATCCCGCGTGATACGCCACATTTCCATATGTTGTGTATTCCCGCCGGTGCTTTGCTTCCGCTTCCATACAGTCGCTCCTCTCATGATGTCTTTTGTGAATTGCTTGCTATCTGCCGCCTATCACGAACATTTTTCCGCGATTCTCAGCTTTGCGCTCCGGGATCGGGGATTTTCCTCCAGTTCCATGCCGGTGGCCGTGACAGGTTTTCGGGTGATCAGCCTCACCTGCGGTTTTTTCCCGCAGACACAGACTGGGAAATCCGAAGGGCAGGTACAGCCCTTTGCCATGGTGGACAGGGCACTTTTGACGATGCGGTCTTCCAGTGAATGAAACGAGATTACCACAAGCCGTCCCCCCGGATTCAGCCGGGTGACAGCACGGTTCATAATTTCCGCCACAGCCGTAAGCTCGTCATTCACAGCAATTCGGATCGCCTGAAAGCTCCGCTTTGCCGGGTGTTGCTTTTCCCGGAGCGCGGCAGACGGCATGGCTGATTTGATGATGTCCACCAGCTCCAAGGTGGTTTCAATCGTCTTTTTCTCTCTCGCCGCGATGATGGCGGATGCAATCAACGGCGCGTACCGTTCCTCGCCGTATTCGTAGAGAATGCGTTTTAATTCCTCTTTGGTCCACTGATTGATCATCATGCCGGCGGTCAGCTCTGCGCTTTGATCCATACGCATATCCAGCGGTGCGTCCGCCATGTAGGAAAATCCCCGGGCCGCATCGTCCAGCTGCGGAGAAGACACACCCAGATCCAGGAGCACTCCGTCCACGCTCTTCAGTTCCAGCCCGTCCAATATGGAGTCAATCTCCGAGAAATTCCCATGCACAAGAGTCACCTTGTCAATCAGATCTCCCAGCCGCTGAGGCGCCGCGTCCAAGGCCTGCTGATCCCGGTCGATACAGATGAGCCGCCCCAGCGTCAGTCGGCGGGCGATCTCACGAGAATGGCCGGCACGTCCCAGCGTGCCGTCTACATAAATCCCGTCCGGCTTGATGGCGAGTCCAATCATGCACTCGCCGAGCATCACGGGATAATGGGAGAAAACAGGTTCCTGCATGTTAAAACTCCAATGCTTCCATGAGAGCGGTCATCTTTTCGGGTGTCATTTCCTCTTCCTGTCCGTACCAGGCCGCGGCATCCCAGATTTCCGCCCGATTATGTACACCGATAATCACAACGTCCTTACCTAGACCGGCATAAGTGCGCAGCCGTTGGGGCAAAACCACCCGCCCCTGGGAATCGGGCTCCAGCTTCACCGCGTTTGCAAACAGGGGACGCATCACTTTGGATTGCGAAATGGGCAGAGATGAGAACTTGTCGGTAAAAAGCTTCCAGCTCTCCTCCGGATAAATGGCAAGACACTGATCCATTCCCATTGTCAGGTAGCTCACGGAGCCAAGCTCCTCGCGAAGCTTGGCGGGCATAAAAAGACGGCCTTTTGAGTCAATGGTATGTTCATAAGTGCCGGTCACGCTGCCCAAACTGCCTCGCCCTCCATCTTTTTATCTTTTTGCTCCACTTCGCTCCATTTCGCTCCACCGACGTTTCCCTAAGTATAGCGTCATCCTGAAAAAAATGCAAGTAGTTTTTATATAAAATAAGTGTCAAACATACAAAGGATTGGGCATTTTTTGTCGTTCAAACTTCGCTTGGTGAAAAAAAACTAAAATTTGACGTTTCACTCGCTTTTACAGAAATGGCATTTTATTTTTTGTTTTTTACAATAAAATATTAAAATATTACATTTTAATTGGAATTTCGGAATCATTTTTTATGGTTGGAGTTTTTGCCCTTTTGACTGCCAACGACATTCTTTTCCTTCCATTTGATCATGGATGTCAATTTTTTCTTGTCCCAAGTGAAAAGAGGACGCCTCCGGGTGCACCGAAACTCCCACGCGGCATACCCTGTGTTAGAATCTTTTCTAAATTTGGAGGGGCTTTTATGGCACACGCGCGCTACTTTCTGGGCGTAAATTCTCCCAGAGGCTTTTATTCTCTATATGACCAGCTGATTGACCCCGCACAGGCCAGAGCCTATTACATATTAAAGGGAGGACCAGGGTGCGGAAAATCCTTTTTGATGGACCGGGTGGGGCTTCGCGCGGAAGAGGCCGGATATTTTGTGGAATACATCCAATGCTCCGGCAACCCCGGTACTGTGGACGGGATTTACATCCCAGCCTTAGAGTCTGCCATTGTAGACGGCACGGCGCCCCATGTGATTGAGCCTGCTTATCCGGGGGTCGTGGAGGATTACATCAATCTGGGAGAATACTATGACAAAACCGGACTGGGCGATGTCCGGGCCGAAATCATGTCCTGTATGGAAGGCTACCGGGATTGCTGCCGAAGGGTTTACCGCTGCCTGGGAGCTGCCTCGGAAATCGCGGGCGATATGCGGGCAATATTAGTGACGCAAACACTGGAAGAAAAAGCGTCAAAACGCGCAAAGGGCATCATTGCTCGGGAGTTTCGAAAGCACCGGGCTGACACCGGCCGGGTTGTTCAACGTTTTTTAAGCAGCGTCACTTACGAGGGCATCGTTTGCCGGTTTGACACAGTGGATACGCTCTGCTCCCGTGTCTATGAGATTTCCGACAGCTACGGTCTTTCGCATCTGCTCCTGTCACCCATTCTGTCCGGCGCGACCTCCGCCGGCTACGACGTAATCGCCTGCCCCTCTCCCATGTTTCCTGAGCGGCTGGAGCATTTGATCATTCCCGGCCTGGGACTCGCATTCATCTCTTCCTCCGCGGCAATGCCCTATGGCCAGGAGCCATACCGCCACATTCGCATGGACGCTATGACGGACGCGGATGTGCTGCACCGTAACCGTGCCCGGCTTCGTTTTTCCAAAAAGGTTTCCGCTGCACTGGTGGAGGAAGCGGTGGACTCCCTCTCGCAGGCAAACGTGATGAATACAACATTAGAGGCGCTGTACCAGCCTTACGTCAATTTTTCCAGCATTGATCAGCTGGCAGACCGCATCGCGGACACACTGCTCGGAGTATCCACGTAAGAGCGGAACCGCGCCGCAGGGAAACCCTTTCCCTGATAAAAAAGACTCAAAGCGCCGCCAGCGGACGCTGGCGACGCTTTGAGTCTCACGGGAATTCCGGGCTTATTCGCCCTTCCCCTTCTGATGATTCTTTGCTGCTCTCACAAATTCCCGGAACAGTGGATGGGCTCGGTTAGGACGGCTCTTCAGCTCAGGATGGAACTGAACCCCCACAAACCAGGGATGCTCCGGCAATTCAATGATTTCCACCAGCCGGTCACTGGGGGAAACACCCGCCAGAGACAGCCCGCATTTGGCCAGTCTGTCCCGATAGCTGTTATTAAACTCGTAGCGGTGGCGGTGGCGCTCGTAAATTACCTCGTCCCCATAGGCCAAAAAGCTCTTGCTCTCCTCCGAAGTGATGCGGCAGGGATACGCCCCGAGGCGCATGGTCCCGCCCTTTTCCGTGATATCCCGCTGCTCGGGCATCAGATCAATGACCGGGTTTTCAGTTCCGGTGTTAAACTCGCCGGAGTGCGCATCCTCCAGCCCCGCCACGTGACGGGCAAACTCCACCACCGCCATCTGCATACCGAGGCAGATACCGAAAAAGGGAATCCGATTCTCCCGCGCATATTGAATGGCGGTAATTTTCCCCTCAATTCCGCGGTCGCCGAACCCGCCCGGAACCAGAACGCCGGAGCAGCCCTTCAGCAGGTCCGCCACGTTATGACGTTCCACAAGCTCGCTGTCCACCCATTCGATGTCAACCTTGATATCGTTTTCAATCCCGCCGTGGGTCAAAGCCTCCGCCACCGAGAGATACGCGTCATGCAGGGCAATATATTTGCCCACCAGTGCAATTTTCACATGTTCGCTGGCGCCCTTCGCCCGCTTGACCATTTCAGTCCACTCGGTCAGGTCCGGCTTTGTGCAGTTGAGCCCCAGACGGCTGCAGACCACATCGGAAAGGCCCTCCTCCTCCAGCATCAGAGGCACCTCGTAGAGAATCGGAGCCGTCAGGTTCGGGATCACATTCTCCGGCGGAATATTGCAGAACAGCGAGATTTTTTTGAGAATGTCGTCCGGCACCGGATCATCACACCGCGCCATAATGACATCAGGCTGAATGCCCAGCGCCAGCAGCTCCTTCGCGGAATGCTGGGTAGGCTTGCTCTTTAATTCATTGGAGCCGGGAATGGAGACAATGAGCGAAACGTGGATATACATGACATCCTGCCGTCCCACCTCAGTGGCCACCTGGCGAATCGCCTCCAGAAAGGGCTGGCTTTCAATATCGCCCACCGTACCGCCGATTTCAGTGATAACCACATCGGGATTACAGCTTCGTCCGACGCGGTAAATCCGTTCCTTAATCTCATTGGTAATATGAGGGATCACCTGAATGGTTCCGCCTAAAAATTCGCCGCTGCGCTCCCGGTTAAGCACGGACCAATAAACCTTGCCTGAGGTAACGCTGGAATTGACCGTCAAATTTTCATCTGTAAACCGCTCATAATGGCCCAGATCCAGGTCTGTTTCAGCTCCGTCGTCGGTGACAAACACCTCGCCGTGCTGATAAGGAGACATGGTACCGGGGTCCACGTTCAGATAGGGGTCAAACTTCTGCAGCGTGACCTTCAGCCCTCGCTGTTTTAAGAGACGCCCCAGAGACGCCGCTGTAATTCCTTTTCCAAGTCCAGAAACCACACCGCCGGTTACAAAGATATATTTGACTGCCATAATTGCTCTCATCCCTCTTTCCAATATTAAAGAACATTCTACCTTGTTTCACTGGTTGCGTCAAGGCACAGTACGAAAAAACAGGAACCGCCCGCAGGCGCTTCCTGTCCGCTTATTCAGATACTCCGTTCAAGGTTTAAACACCCTGCGACGCTTCCGCCGCACACGCCGGAACGCATGCAAAGACGGCCACCGGTCTGCCGGGGGCAGCCCTTCTCTCCAGTCTTCTTCAGGGCACCTCCAGCATACAGCAGGTCATGCCGTCATACCAGTACACCCATCTGATATTCCCCTGAACACAGCCTCCTCCCGGGCACGGGAGGGAGACACTACCCTCCAGCATCTCTTCCCGAAGCTCATCCAACCGCTGAAACAGGCCGTTTTCACAGCCGCTCCCCTCCGGATCACCAGAAAGGAGCTTTCCCTCCACAACGTCCGGAAACATTTGCCCCGCCCGGCGGTTATAATAAACCACCCTCCGGCTCTCGACATCCAGAATCAAAATGGAAGCCGGACTGTGTTCCATCAGGCCGCGCATGATATCCAGCTGCCGCTCCAGGTTCTGCTTGTTTCGATTCACAAGCACATATTCCTCCAGCACCTTTGACGCAGTGCAAAACATTTCCTGCTCTTCCTCGGTAAAATAATGGGACATGCCGAGAATATCCAGTCCGACAAATCCATAGCAGCTTTCGTCCAGATAAAAGCCGCTGCGAATCATGGCTTTTAGCCCCAGCTGTTCTCCCACCCATTGAATGGACGCCTCCGCGTAATCAATATCGTGGACACACAGACATTCCTGTCCGAACAAAGGGTCTTCCTCCTTTGGAATAACGGACGGTATATGAAACAAATCCTGCGACAGCAGCTGCTCGTCGATGCTGTTCCATTCGAAGGTCAGGCGAAATGGTTCATTGAACCGGCTTCGCTCATAAATATAGGCGCGCTGGGCTCCAAACTGCCTTGCCAATAATTCCAGCACCGGTGGAATCGCCTGCTTCGGATTAAAAAAGCTATGCAAAATTTTTGATATATTTTTCAGCAGGTTTTTGGAGGTACTTGCCCGATGCATCTTTTTGCTGCATTCTCTGAACCGCCCCTGCATCTCCAACTGAGCTCTGTCTTTGTGGTTTGATTCATAAATAGCGTAGCCGTCCCGCCCATTTTCCTTTGCCTGATACAGCGCGTCATCCGCTTCCTGATATAAATCATAAAACTCAGTTTCATGGCGGGCAAACACAATCCCTACCGATACGGATACTTCGCAGGGCCCCGCACCGGAGGAATATGTCGCACGGAGCTCAGAGCAAACCTCCTCGGCTCGCCGAATTGCAGTTTCCTCCATTGCGATGTCCGGCAGAAAAATTAAAAATTCATCCCCGCCCAGTCTTCCTATGACATCGTTGCTGCGAAACAGCCGCCTGAGTTTCTGGGATATTTCGGAGAGCACCGAGTCTCCATACACATGCCCATAGGTATCGTTTACTTTTTTAAAATGATCGATGTCCAAAATCATCAACGCGTGCAGCCCGTTTGCGTTCTGAGCCAAATGCGCCTCGACCCGGGCAATGGCAGCAGCTCTGTTGTATACCTTCGTCAAAGAGTCCACTTCCGCCTTGTACTGCAGCTCCTGCTCTCTCATCTTACTCTCGTGAATATCCCTGCAGATACAAAAGCTGAGAATTTCATCTCCATGCTCCGCATCGGTATATAAATATTCGGTCATGCAAACCCACTGCATATCACCCGCTGAATTGAGCCTGCGGAATTCAAGAGAAATTTCCCGTTTCCCCTTCCGATATTCCTCCAGTACCGTTTCCACGGCAAACGTTTCGAAAAACGCCGCCCGATGGGCAAAATCAATGAGGTTCTCACGGACAAACCGCAACAATTCAGATACTTTTTTTATGGTCTGCCCCGTGACTCTTTCATTTTCGGTGGAAATACGGCAAACCTCATCTTTTGTGAGATTCAGCTCATAAACCGAAATGGCGTCCGCCAGCAGCGAGCTTCGCAGATTGGACTCCGTTGAGGCGCTCCGCTCTATTTCCCGCTCCCGCTGGATATCCTGCATAATACCCACAAGCCTGGCGGGATTTCCGCTTTCATCCTTTTCAATCTGGCAATACAGCCGGTTCCAGCGATAAACCTGATGGCGATCCAACACCCGCACCAGACAGCCCAAATAATCCAGACCGGTGTGCAGTTCTTTGTATGCGTTCCAAAAATCCCCCACATCTTCCGGATGAATGATCCGATCCGCGATCAGGCTCTCTGGAACGTTATAAAACAAAACGCCCCGTTTCTGAATTGCGGCCACGGGAAATTGCCCCGCCGGAACACAAAGAATCCGGCTTTTCACATCATATTCCCAAATACTGCACCGGGTGGCCGCCAGCGCCATAGAATAACTCTTCTGAAACGCGTCGAAACACTGAATCAGCGGTTCAGCCTCTTCACCCGCCAAGCGTGGCAAAATGGTGAACCGCACGGAAGAATCTGCGCAAAAAGTACCCTCTTCCCATATGCTGTCGGGCTGTTCCGATTTGTACATGTGTTGACTGCCCCCTTACCATCTCAATAGCACAATCAAGTTTTAGTATACCACGGTATGCTCAAAATTACAATAAATTTCTTCCATTTTAGACATATCATTTAAGTCTGCGCCACCCAAAAAAACGGGTGGTTTGGGGAAATGCGCGCTGGCATTCCTTCAAACCACCCGCTTGGATTACAGTGTCTTGCGATTTCTGTTTTCAACCCATTTCTGCAGCTCCGTCGCCAGCAGCATCAGCAGGCACAGCCCAAGCACCGCAAGCCACATCACAGGCGGAATGCTTCCCAGTCCGAACAGCGAGCGAAGCTGGGGAATCACGATGACAATGCACTGCAAGAAGGCTGAAACCCCAAGGCCGCCCCAAAGCGCGGGATGCTCCTTTGCCCGCATACGAAACACGGAGTGATGCTCCGACTGGAAGCCCAGCGCCGCGAACAGCTGGCACAGTGAGAGCGTCATAAACGCCATGCTCATCCCGGTTTCCTGGCTATACTGAGTGCCCAGCAGGAACGCCGTCATGGTCAACGCGGCCTCTACCAAACCGATGACAGCAATCCGCCCCCACTCGCATCCGGTGAAAAACGGCGTGTTCTTGCCCCGGGGCCTCCGCTCCATCACTCCATCCTCGGCAGGCTCCACACCCAGTGCCAGGGCCGGAAGGGAATCGGTCACCAAATTGATCCAGAGAATATGGACAGGCTTCAAGATGGTCCAGCCCATCAGGGTCGCCGCCAGCAGCGTCACCACCTCGCCGGCATTGGAGGAGAGCAGGAAGCGAACCGCCTTATGAATGTTGTCAAAAATACGGCGGCCCTCCTTCACCGCAATGACAATGGTGGCAAAATTATCGTCGGTCAGCACCATGTCGGAGGCCCCCTTAGAGACATCGGTGCCCGTAATGCCCATGCCCACGCCGATGTCGGCGGCCTTCAGTGCCGGGGCGTCATTGACCCCGTCTCCCGTCATGGAGACAATTTTGCCCCGCTTCTGCCACGCCGCCACAATGCGGCTCTTATGCTCAGGCGCAACCCGGGCATAAACCGCGATGTCCGAGATCTCCTGGAACAGCTGATCGTCGCTCATCTGCTCCAGCTCCGCGCCGGTGACCACCCGGCGGCCGTCGCCCAAAATACCCAGATCCTGTGCAATGGCCGCGGCGGTCACCTTATGATCTCCGGTAATCATCACCGGAAGAATACCGGCCTTCCGGCAGACCGCGATAGCCTGCGTGGCCTCTTTTCTGGGTGGATCAATCATGCCCGCCAGTCCGGAGAAGATCAGACCGCTCTCCGTCCCCTCCACGTCGCCTGTGTCCACGGCATCCACATCCTTGTAGGCAAAGGCCAGCACCCGAAGCGCCTGTCCCGCAAGCGCCTCGTTTTCCGCCTCCGCCTCGCCAACGCTCTCCAGCTCCGCGATTCCATCCCCCGAAACCCGGTGGGTGCACCGGGAGAGCAGAACATCGGGCGCGCCCTTTACCAGCACGCGCTTTTTGCCGTCAGGCAGATCAATGACCACTGTTGACAGCTTGCGGTCGGAATCAAACGGGATTTCACCAGATCGAATCCGCGCCTTCACATCTTTCAGTTCGATCGTTCCCTCCGCGATCAGATAATCCAGCAGCGCGGTCTCCGTAGGGTCTCCAATGAGAGCCGTACCCTCTCCCGGCTGGCTGTCATTACAGTGGAGCATCACCTCAAACAGACGGTCGGCCGGAGCGTCCCAGGTCCAAGTCCGTGTCACCGTCATGCGGTTTAACGTCAGCGTGCCTGTTTTATCAGAGCAGACCACATCAGTGGAACCCAGTGTCTCCACCGCCGGCAGCCGCCGGATAATGGCCCCCTGTTTTGCCATGCGCTGCATCCCCATGGCCAGGACAATGGTCACCACCGCCACCATACCCTCCGGAATGGCCGCCACCGCCAGGGAAACGGCAGTCAGGAACATATCCATCGTCTCGCGCCCGCCGAGTTTTCCGATGACAAAAATAATGACCGCGATGGCGATGACCAGATAGGACAGCAGATTAGACAGCTGATTCAGCTTTTGCTGCAGCGGCGTGATTTCCTTTCCGCCGGTTGACAGCTGATGGGCGATCTTGCCCATCTCGGTATTAATTCCCGAAACGACCACTACACCGACGGAGCGCCCAGAGGTCACCGCGGTGCCAAGATAAGCGAGATTGATCCGGTCACCCAGCGGGGCGTCCGCCTGAACCGTCACTCCCGCGCTCTTTTCCACAGGAACCGACTCTCCTGTCAGGGCGGATTCCTCGATCTTAAGGGAATTGCTTTCCAGCAGACGAAGGTCGGCCGGAATCGAGTCCCCCGCCTCCAGAACCACGATATCGCCGGGAACCAGTTGGGCTGCGGGCAGTTTTACCGTGACTTCGTCCCGGATCACCTTCGCGTAGGGCGCCGCCATTTTTGAGAGCGCCGCCAACGCGGCCTCCGCTTTTGATTCCTGCACTGTTCCCATGACGGCGTTGATCATCACAACGAGCCCAATGATGGCCGCGTCCACACCCTCGCCCAGGAACGCTGAAATTCCCGCGGCGGCTACCAGTACCCATATCATGAAATCCTTGAACTGCGCTCCGAAAATTTGCAGGAGAGATTTCTTTTTCCCCTCCTCCAGATGATTCGGTCCATATTCCTCCAGCCTTCTCGCCGCTTCCTCTGCGGACAAGCCGCCTGCCGTGGTATTGAGCGTGTCAAGTGTCTGCGCGGAATCCATCGTGTGCCACAAAGCTTGCTTCGGCGACATCATAAATACACATTCTCCCGTCCATTGAGTATTATATGGTGAATATCAATTCCCCTTTGGGTAAATTATATTATCCACATAATCAAAAGTCAACTACTTTCTCGCACTGTTTCTGAGAAAAATTGTGATTTCAACATTTACATTTTGTTCATAGTACCGTCATGAATTATCCGCATTTTCTGTTTACAATATGCCTGTACTCAGGAAACTGAGACATGGCAATATCATTCCCTCTCCAACCCTCTCTCCAAACACATCAAGAAAGCCCCCGGCCTGAGTCGCCGGGGGCTTTGCTGTTTGCAAAACCTCCCGAAAACCTCTTTTATGTTGGTCCATGCCGGACATTTTTTTGACCGGCACGGACTTTTTTTCTTTTTTTGCATATACTGTTGGGTAGTAGAATTGACATAATGAGGAGTTGATTGGAATGTGCGGTATCGCCGGTTTTTGTCATTTCAAGCGGGATAACAACACGGAGCAATGGGCGGAAGCGGGCCGCGCCATGGGTGAGACCTTAAACCACAGAGGCCCGGACGACAAGGGTCTCTTTCAGGTCGGAGACGCGGTGCTGGTACATAGGCGCCTGGCGGTGATTGACCCGGAACACGGGCGCCAGCCTATGACCAGGAAAAAGGACGAAATTAGTTATACCATTTGTTATAACGGCGAACTTTATAACACAGCAGATCTCCGCTCAGATCTTCTGGCTTTGGGCTTCACTTTTGAAACTTCGTCGGATACCGAGGTTTTGCTCTGCGCTTACATCGCGTATGGCGAGGATGTCGGCCGTCATCTGGAGGGAATTTACGCCTTTACCATTTGGGACGAGGCGCGCCGCCAGTTGTTCTGCTGTCGGGACCGCTTTGGTGTAAAGCCTTTTTTCTACACATCAATGGAGGACGCTTTTGTCTTTGGTTCAGAGCTGAAAGCGCTGTTCGCCTACCCCGGCATCGTTCCCCGGGTAGAGGAGGATGGCTGGTGTGAGGTACTGGGGCTCGGCCCCGCCCGCACCCTTGGCAATGGCGTATTTGCCGGGATTTCAGAGCTGCTGCCCGCCCACTGCCTGGTGGTGTCCCCCTCCGGAACACGGCAATTCTGCTACTGGCGGCTGGAGAGCCGCGAGCACACCGATGACTATGAGCAGACAGTGAGTAAAGTAAAGGAGCTTGTCTCCGGTGCGATCTCACGCCAGCTGGTCAGCGACGTTCCGCTGTGCACCTTCCTGTCGGGCGGTCTGGATTCCTCCGTGATCACCGCCGTTGCCGCCCGGGATTACGCGTCCCGTGGGCTGCCGCCGCTGGAAACCTACTCCTTTGACTACACGGACAATGAGACCTTTTTCACCCCCAGCGCGTTCCAGCCCGATGACGACCGGCACTGGGTGAAACGGATGCGGGAGGAATTTCCCATCTCCCATACGGTTCTGACCTGCGACATCGAGCCGCTTGTGGCCCTGCTGGACGACGCGGTTCTCTCCAAGGATCTGCCCGGTATGGCGGATGTGGATTCCTCTTTGCTCTATTTCTGCCGTCAGGTGTCCGACCGTCATGTAGTGGCTCTCTCCGGAGAGTGCTCCGACGAGGTATTCGGGGGTTACCCCTGGTTCGAGCGCAGTGAGATGCTGTTTGCGGATACCTTCCCCTGGAGCCGTGACCTCTCTCCCCGCTCCTCGGTATTCGCTCCCATGTGGGAAACATTCCATATCGCGGACTATGTTCAGAGCCGCTATCGGGACTCCGTGGCGCAGACACCGAGGCTTCCCGGTGAGCAACCGGAGGATGCCCGCCGCCGCGAGGTGGCATGGCTGAATCTACGCTGGTTTATGACCACACTGCTCGACCGCAAGGACCGCATGTCTATGGCTTCCGGCCTGGAGGTGCGGGTTCCCTTCTGCGACCACCGGCTGGTGGAATATGTCTTTAATATCCCCTGGAGCATGAAAGCAAAGGGCGGTGTCCGCAAGCAGGTGCTGCGGGACGCCGCGGCAGGGCTGCTTCCGGAGGATGTGCGTCTGCGTCCCAAATCTCCCTATCCCAAAACCCACAATCCGCTGTACACCCGGCTGGTAGCCGCTCGTGTCACCGCGCTGCTGGAGGAGAACACCGCCCCGGTCTGCGGGCTTCTTGACCGTCCCGCTCTGAGAGCCGGCCTGCTCTCCGATTCGGGAGATCTGGGCAAGCCATGGTTCGGTCAGCTGATGGCCGGACCTCAGATGCTGGCCTACCTGCTTCAGCTCAACCGATGGATGCTGCGCTTTGGAATTACAGTCTGAGCAAATCCGGTTGATATTCCAGTAAATATCCGTTATAATGGTCAAAGCAGCGTGTAAACACCCGTATGTGCGCTGCTTTGACCTTATTTGCAGAAAGGAATGCTACTAGTGTCGAACATTTGGCATGATATTGACCCCAAACGCATCCGTCCCGAGGATTTTATCGCGGTAATTGAAATTCCTCAGGGCAGCAAGAAAAAGTACGAGCTTGACAAGGAGACCGGTCTGATTATTTTGGATCGCATTCTCCATACCTCCACCCATTATCCCGCCAATTACGGTTTTATCCCCCGTACCTACGGCGACGACGGCGACCCCCTTGACGTTTTAGTGCTGTGCTCGGAGGCGCTGGACCCGCTCACCTTGGTGCGCTGCTATCCCATCGGCTACATCAGCATGCTGGACGGCGGAAAGAAAGACGAAAAAATTATCGCCATCCCCTTCTCCGACCCCGGTTACAACTGCCATCGGGAGCTGACCGACCTCCCCGCTCACATTTTTGACGAGATGGCCCACTTCTTCAGCGTGTACAAGGCTTTGGAAGGCAAGGAAACCATCGCCGGCGATGTGAACGGCAGAGAAGCCGCTATTTCAGTCATCACCGACGCCATTGACCAATACATTGTATCCTTTTGTAAATAACCGTCCTCGTTCCGGCATTTTAATGAAATTTAATGATTTCTTTCATACTCTTGAACGGAATACTATGATAGAATACTATAATAATGCCAGAATGCCAGATGAAACGACCTGCCGTTTCGTCTGAATCGTAAATCCCCCCCGAAAGGACGTTTTGCATGTTTGACTGTATCGTAATCGGCGCCGGTTTTGCGGGCGCGGTCACCGCCCGGGAGCTTGCGGAGCGGGGTAATCAGAAGGTTCTTCTGGTGGAACGCCGAACCCATCTGGGCGGAAACGCCTATGACTGCCTGGATCAGGCAGGCGTTCTCATCCATCAGTACGGTCCCCATATCTTCCACACTTCCAACCGGCAGGTATTTGAGTATCTCTCCCGGTTTACATCCTGGCGTGATTATCAGCACCGCGTGGTCGCCAGCGTCCAAGGCCGCCTGATGCCGGTTCCTTTTAACCTGACTTCCCTGGAGCTGGCCTTTGGATCGGAGGCAGCCGCCCGCCTGTCAAAGAAATGCATCGAGACGTACGGCGCGGAAAAAAAGGTGACCATTTTAGAGCTGCGGCAGAGCACCGATCCGGAGCTGTCGGCTCTCGCCGACTACGTTTATGAACATATTTTTGAATACTACACCATGAAGCAGTGGGGAACCACCCCGGAGGAAATCGATCCCAACACCACTGCCCGGGTTCCGGTCTTTCTCTCCCGGGATGACCGCTATTTTCAGGATCCCTGGCAGGGTATTCCCGCCGATGGCTATACCGCTTTGTTCGAGCGCATGCTGGATCACCCCAACATCGAAGTGCGGCTGGGTGTTCCCGCGGAAACGGTTCTCACCCTGCGGGACGGCGCCGCAGAGCTGGAGGGTGCCGCGTTTACAGGTGCCGTCATCTACACCGGCGCGGTGGACGAGCTATTCGGCTGCCGGTTCGGGCGGCTGCCCTACCGCACGCTGGATTTTCAGTTTGAAACGCTCCCAGTGGAATGGTTCCAGACTCACGGAACGGTGAACTATACCGTGGACGAGGCATACACCCGTATTACGGAATTTAAATATTTTTCCGGTCAGACACTGCCCGACCGCACCACAATTGTAAAGGAATACTCCCGCGCATACACCGGAAGTACGGATGAAACCCCTTATTACGCCATTATCAACGGCGCAAACAACGCCCTATATGAGCAGTACAGGGCTCTGGCCGGAGCTTACCCCAGACTCCGGCTGCTGGGCCGGCTGGCGGAGTACCAGTATTATAACATGGACGCCATCGTTGCCCGCGCCCTTACCCTGGCCGACAGTTTGATAAAGTGAGTGTGTTTTATGGAGAAAATCATCACCTTTGCCGTTCCGTGTTATCACTCGGCGGCATATATGGACAAATGTGTCCAGACCTTGCTGTCCGGCGGAGAGGACATTGAGATTATCCTGGTGGATGACGGCTCCTTCAAGGATGATACCCCCGCCATCTGCGACCGCTATGCCGAACAGTACCCTGAGATTGTCCGCGTGATCCACCAGGAAAACGGCGGTCACGGAGAAGGCGTCAACCAGGGCATCCGAAACGCTTCCGGGCTTTATTACAAGGTTGTGGACTCGGACGACTGGCTGGATACCGCTGCGCTGTCCAAGGTACTGGACAAGCTGCGTGAGTTTGCCCGCTCCAAGCAGTCATTGGACTTGATGATCTGCAACTACGTCTATGAGCATGTGGCAGATGACACCCGCCGGGTCATGCGTTACCGCAATGTGTTCCCCATGGATGAGGTCTTTACCTGGGACGACATCAGCCGGTTCCGCCCCTCCCAATACCTGCTGATGCATTCGGTCATTTACCGCACTCAGCTTTTACGGGACTGTGGTCTGGAGCTGCCCAAGCACACGTTCTACGTAGACAACATCTTTGTCTACCAGCCCTTGCCTTTCGTCAAACACATTTATTATATGAATCTGGATCTCTACCGCTATTTTATCGGCAGAGCTGACCAGTCGGTAAACGAGACGGTTATGGTGAGCCGGGTGGATCAGCAGGTTCGCGTCACCAAGCTGATGATTGACGCCCATGACCTCCCCTCCATACGCCGCGCGGCACCGAAGCTGGGCCGCTATATGACCTCTTACCTCTCGATGATGATGACCATTTCCTCCATCTTCCTGATCATCAAAAACACGCCCTCCAGTCTTGGTACCAAGACCGAGCTCTGGGAATATCTGCGTTGTGCCAACCCGCGGCTGCATCACCGTCTAAAATACCGTTCGGTCAGCGCGCTGGGCTGTGTCCCCGGATATCAGGGCAGAAGGTTTTCCGTGCGGCTTTACCGGCTGGCTCAAAAAATTTATAAATTCAACTAAACGATCCCCACCGGTCAAACCGGTGGGGATCGTTTATGTCATCCGTTTTCAAATAAAAAGCCGCCGCTACGCAGAGCCTCAACCACACGGTTCATATCCGCCTGGGTTGGGCAGGCTATGGTATGCAGGTGCACGCCGTCGGTCAATGAAGAGAGGGGGCGTGCCCGCTCGGACGTGATTTTTTCCAAAAACGCCTCCACATCGCACCGGGCGCGGACATGGAGCGGCGCGGTAATCTGTCCGTACACCGGATGCTCCACAATCACATCCACCGCCTCGCCCCCGTTGTCCACGATGGCATAAAGCTCTCCGCTCATATCCTCCGCCGAGTGGACGCAGGCCACTGTGCGCCGGACACCCTGCGGCTGCCGCGTCAGAATATACCCACGGGGCGTGGCGGACACATTTGCGCCCCCTGCCCGCAGCAGCGCCACATCCCCCACAATGATCTGCCGGCTCACTCCGCACAGTTCGGCCAGCGCCGTGGCGGAAACCGGCGTTTGGGAAGTTTCCAGTTGTTCTAAAATTCTTTTTCGCCGCTCAAACGCCTGCATTGCCGTCCTCCTGTATCTGTCCGCCGGCGCGGAAATACGCCGGGAGTCTGGTGTCGGCGCATCAGCGCGCACGATTGTATTTTTGATTATAGCATACCCGCAATCGGAATGCAAAACATAACCCGCTTGCTTTTTGATGCATGGCAAGATAAAATATAGGAAATATCACAAATTTATGTTGGTATGCTCCGCACGGAATATCCATATGTACTGATTACAGCCTGAGCACTTCCTCATAAGGAAGCTCAGCAGGAGGAATGAATGATGCAAGAGATCATTAACGCATACTTTGACTCGCCGGAAAAGGAGGCGGAGCTTATCGCGGCCATCTCCCGTCTGGTTCGCATTCCCAGCGTCAAGGGCAGGACGATGCCGGGCATCCCGTTTGGGAACGGCCCGCTGAGATGCCTGGAGGAAGCACTGACCCTGGCCTCGGAGATGGGCTTTTCCACCCAGAATTATGATCATTATGTCGGCCTGGTAGATTTCAATGACAAGGAGACCAAGCTCCATATTCTAGGACATCTGGACGTGGTAGGCGAGGGCAACGGCTGGACCGTCACCGAACCCTTTACCCCGCTTCTAAAAGACGGAATGCTCTACGGCCGTGGAACGGATGACGACAAGGGACCCACCGTGGCCGCTTTGTTCGCCATGAAGGCGGTGAAAGACCTGGGAGTGCCACTGAAGCATAATGTCCGGCTGATTTTCGGCACGGACGAGGAGAGCGGCTCCGACGACATCGCGTATTATTATCAGCGGGAGCCTTACGCCCCCTGTACCTTCACACCCGACGCCGATTTCCCTGTGATCAATATTGAAAAAGGCAGCTATAAGCCCACCATCACCGGCACATGGGAGCAGAGCGAAACCCTCCCCCGCGTTACCGCCCTCAGCGGCGGATACCGCATTAACGTGGTTCCGCCGGAAGCGGAAGCCTCCGTGGAGGGGATATCCGCCGAACGAGTCTCAAAAGTTCTGAGCCTTGTGGGGAAGGAAACCGGGGTAACCTTTGTTGTCGCCGCCACGGACACAGGAATCCAGATTCATGCCTGCGGCGTGGGCGGCCATGCCGCGGAGCCGGAAAAGGCAAATAACGCCCTCACCGCCATGCTGACTCTGCTGTCCAGGCTCCCCCTGGCGGACTGCGGCAGCACAAGGGCTGTCGCGTCTCTCACAAAGCTCTTCCCCCACGGCGATTATCACGGTGCCGCACTGGGCGTGGCCCAGTCAGATGAGCAGTCCGGCGCCCTCACCCTCTCCCTGAATCTGCTTGAGCTGAACGAGACGGGCTTCGAGTGCTATTTCGACGCCAGAACGCCCCTTTGCGCCAACGACTCCAATTGCCGGCAGGTCGCGGAGGCCGCCTTCGCGGCTCATGACTTCTCCTTCTCCGGGGAAATGGGCGCGCCCCACTGTACGCCCACGGACTCCGACTTTGTGCAGACGCTGCTGCGCTGCTACAAGCAATACACCTCCGACACACAGGCGGTTCCCCTTGCCACCGGCGGAGGCACTTATGTGCATGATATCCCCGGCGGCGTCGCCTTCGGATGCAGTATGCCCGGCTTCGTCTCCAACCTCCACGGTCCCGACGAACGGGTACGGATTGCTGATTTGATCACCTCCTGCAAAATTTTCACCCAGACGATCATTGAGCTGTGCGGTTAGCCTTCTCCGCCCCGTCTTGAGCCCGCACTGCCTTATTTACAAAAAATTCACCCATGACCGCTTTTTAAGGTTATAATTAAACCACAGAAACATATTAAAAAAGGAGGCTATTCCATGCCCCGTAAAGTTTTGATCGTTGAAGACGACACCAATATCGCCGAACTGCTTCACCTCTACCTGGAAAAGGAAGGTTTTGAAACCTGCGTCGCCAACACCGGCGGCAAGGGTCTGGAGCTGTATCGCTCCTTTCAGCCCGACCTGGTGCTGCTTGACGTGATGCTTCCGGTGATGGACGGGTGGACGGTCTGCAAAAAGATTCGGGAAGCGGATAAGACTCCGATTATTATGCTCACCGCCAAGGGCGAGACCACCGACAAGGTTTCCGGCCTGGAGATGGGCGCGGACGACTATATTGTAAAGCCCTTTGAGATGAAGGAGGTTTTGGCGCGTATCCATGCCGTGCTCCGCCGCTTCGGCGCTGAAGAGTCAGTGGAAAAGAAGCTCTCCTTCGACAAGCTCACCATCAATCTGGACTCCTACGAGCTGCTGGTGGACGGCAAGCGGATCGACACGCCCCCCAAGGAGCTGGAGCTGCTGTATCATCTGGCTTCCTCGCCCAACCGCGTATTCACCCGCAACCAGCTTTTGGATGAAGTCTGGGGCTTTGACTATTTCGGCGACTCCCGCACCGTCGATGTCCATGTGAAGCGCCTGCGCGAAAAGCTGGAGGGAATTTCCGCGAAATGGTGCCTGAAAACCGTCTGGGGTGTCGGTTATAAATTCGAGGTCGCCGCCGCGTGAAAAGCCTGTACGGACGGCAGTTTGCTCTGGTGGCGGGGCTGATTTTGTTCTCCTTCCTTTTGCTGGGTTCCTCCTTCGCCTTTGTCAGCTACCAGTACACCCTAAAGGAGATGCAGGACACCCTGGAGCGCAACACACAGAGCATTGCGGAGCTGGCGGAGGGTCTGGCCGCCAATCAAGGCTCCGCCAATCCCACTCTTGATCTGGCCTCTATTATCAACAGCGAATATTTTAACAGCAAGGTGCTGCCCGCCATTTCTCATATTTCCAACGCGGATATTATCATGTGCTACTCCGATGGAGAAATTTCCTATGATATCAGCAAGGATGGGTTTTCTCATTATTCAGGCAAGGATATTTCGGACGATATACTCTCTCAGACCCTTCAAAACCATTCATTCAAAGGTTTCAGCAATCTCGGAGGGCTATTCAACCAAAATCTTTACGTGGTAGGCCTTCCCCTCACGCTGGAGTACAGCACCATGAACGCCAACGGCACCATCACGCAGAGCATTACCTTTGGCTTCGTGTACGCCTCCGCCGACCTGTCCAGCATCACGGAGCTTTGGCGCTCCATCGCGACGATGTTCTTTATTATCGCCGGCATTGTCATTACAGTCGCGTTTATCCTCACCTCAGTTACCACCGCCCGGCAGATCAGGCCACTGAAGGAAATGGCGGAAGCCGTCAAGCGTTTCGGCCACGGCGAGTTTGAGGTGCGCGTCAATCCCGGGCGGCGAATGGATGAAATCGGTGAATTGGCAGAGGCCTTCAACACCATGGCGGATTCTCTCGCAAAGTCGGAGGCCAAGCGCAGCGAGTTTATCGCCAACGTATCCCACGAACTGAAAACCCCGATGACCACCATCGCGGGCTTTGCCGACGGCATTCTGGACGGCACCATTCCCCCGTCCCAGCAGAGCACATATCTCCAGACGATCTCCTCGGAGACCCGCCGCCTGTCCCGGCTGGTACGCAACATGCTGGATCTCTCCCGTCTTCAGTCCACAGAATCGCTGATCGCGCAGGAACGCTTCAATATCTGCGAGGTACTGGCCCGGGTACTGGTCAGCCTGGAGCCGAAAATTAACGCCAGAAGGCTGGATGTGGACGCGAACATCCCGGAGGACGCCGTCATGGTCTGGGGCGACCCAGACGCCATCACTCAAGTCTGCTATAATCTTCTGGACAACGCCATTAAATTCTCCGAAGAGGGTAGCTGTCTGGGCGTTTCCATCACCCTCAAAGGCGGAAAAACCCACACCTCCATCCGCAACCATGGCGTTACCATACCGCCGGATGAGCTTCCGCTTGTATTCGACCGGTTTCATAAAACAGACCATTCCCGCAGCATTGACCGGGACGGCGTGGGCCTCGGGCTCTATATTGTCAAAACCATTTTAAACAATCATAAGGAAACGATCGTGGCCACCAGCGCGGACGGGAACACGGAGTTTACCTTTACTTTAACGCAGGCATAACAGGAGGCTTTCATGCTCAACCATTATTTTGACAGCCGGCATCCGGCAAGCTGGGACGCCGGCCACGGGCTTTCGCCCCGTGGCACCCGGGGAGCAGCCTGGGCGGTTTATCCAAAAAAACGCGCCCCTGCCGTGGTGATCGGCGTTCTCTCCGCTCTTGTGGTGATCCTTGCCGCCGCACTTCTGTACCTGTTCGTACAGCGCAGTACCGTCTTCATGTTCCCTTTCAGTTCAGGCACCAACGGCAGCGACGACTTTGACAGCTATTATGGCTACTACGATTCCGACACGGAGGAGACGGCGGAGACAACAATTCCCCGCGGGCCTACGACCGACGCGCTGACCCTCACCCTCTCCGAACCTGCCGAAGAGATGACCCTTCAGGAGATTTATCAGAAGGTGATCCCCTCCATCGTCACCATTACAGCGCTCAACGGCGATACCGGCGGCCAGGGCACGGGAATTATCATCAGCGAGGATGGGTATTTGATCACCAATTACCACGTAATCTCCGGCGAAGCAACCGTGACGGTCACGCTGGAGGACGGCAGCACCTATTCCGCCACCCTGGTGGGCAGCGACGCCGAAAGTGATCTGGCTGTTTTAAAAATTGACGCTTCCGGCCTAACTCCCGCTGAATTCGGAGACTCCGACCTTTTGCAGGTGGGTGATGCCGCCATTGCCATCAGCAATCCGCTGGGTGAATCCTTTTATGGCTCCATGAGCGACGGTATCATCTCCTCCGTCAGCCGGGAAGTCAATACGGACGGATATACCATGAACCTCATTCAGCATACCGCCCCCATCAACAGTGGAAGTTCCGGCGGCGCTCTGATTAATAGTTACGGCCAGGTTGTGGGAATTACCAATATGAAAATGTCCTCCAGCTATACCCCCGTCGAAGGAATCGGCTTTGCCATTCCCTCTGCCTGGGTGAAAGAGGTGGTGGATGTCCTTCTGGAAAACGGCTCCATTGTAAACCGTCCCACCATCGGCATCACCTGCTACGATCTGGACGCGGATACCGCGGCGGAACAGGGTCAGGTCGCCGGAATTTACGTCGCCACCGTGAAGGACCGTTCGGACGCCAAGGCACAGGGTCTTGAGGCCGGGGACATCATCGTGGCCGTCAACGGCATCGAGTCCCCGGACATGGAACAGTTGACCTCCATCCGGGATGAGCTGGGCGTCGGCGGACTGCTTAATGTCACGGTGTGGCGCGACGGCTCCTATTATGACATTTCTTTCGCTCTGATGGATCAGTGTGATCTGGATTAGGCTCTGTATGAACCCCGCATCAGCTCTGTTATGACCCTTGCGGGAGCCATTCAGCCATGAATGCGAAGCAATAACGCGCGCCGACTGAATGTCGGCGCGCGTTATATCGTTTATCATGATTCAGAGGATCAGCTCTCCTCTATAATTCCATAGCCGCCGCCGTTACGGCGGTAAACCACGGCGAATACCCCGTCCGCCTCTTCATTGCGAAACGCGAAGAAGGTATGCCCCACCAGATTCATCTGCAAAATCGCTTCCTGCACAGACATGGGCTTGAGCGGGAACCGCTTGGTGCGAATCACGTCAAAATGATCCTCGGAAACGCTTTCCGGCGCAAAGTTGGAAAGTTCAGCTTCATCAACAGTGCGCTCAAAGGCATCCTGACGCAGACGCTTTTCCAGTCTGGTTTTATTTTTGCGGATTCTCCGCTCAATAGAGGACACAGCCGCGTCAATGGAAGCGAACATATCCGAGGTGGACTCCGAGACGCGAATAATGGTGCCGCCGGAGCGAACGGTAACCTCAGCGCGGTTCTGGTCTTTCTCCACGCTGAATACAATAGAGGCCTCGGCGTCCGACTTGAAATAGCGGTCCAGCTTTCCAACCTTTTTTTCAGCATAAGCGTGCACAGAATTAGGAAGCGTAACCTTTTTGTCTGTAAATCTAAATTTCATCTGTCTCAACTCCTTGACTTTGTATATGGCGCCTGTTGCAGATGCTCTCAAGGCAGACCCGTGACACCGTGCCGCAGTCCCCGCGCTGTGTTTTTCCAGGGGCAGAGTCGCAGGGAGATCGGCCTGTATCACACAGCTGCCTTGCGGTTATTATACCACGCCTTGTACAAAATGTCACAGGGTTTTTTCAGCATGTCTCGTTACATGGCAGCCCAAATTCACCACGCAGGGCAGCCCGGCAATGTGGGTCGCATGGGGCAGAATACAGACTGAAAGAGCTGTGGTTCGTCCGCCGAGCCCCTGAGGCCCAATACCAAGCCCGTTGATCCGCTCCAGCACCCGCTGCTCCATTTGCGCGTAATATCCATCCGGATTGCTTTCGTTCATCGGGCGGAGCAGTGCCTTTTTCGCCAGCAGCGCCGCCAGCTCGGATGTACCGCCCAGTCCCACACCCACTACCACGGGCGGGCAGGGATTGGAGCCAGCCTCCGACACGCACCCCACAATAAAATCCTCGATATTCTGTTGGGTCGCGGAGGGATTAAACATCTTCATCCGGGTCATATTTTCACTTCCAAAGCCCTTGGGCGCGAGAATGAGCTTAAGTCCGTCCCCTGAAACCAGGCGCAGATGGAGCACCGCCGGGGTGTTGCTGTTGGTGTTCACGCGACGCAAGGGATCCTCCACGATGGACAGGCGAAGATGCCCCTGCGTGTAACCTCTGGCGACCCCTTCATTGACCGCGTCCTCCAGAAGTCCTCCCGTAATCCGCGCGTCCTGCCCCAGCTCCGCAAACACCACCGCCATCCCCGTGTCCTGGCAGATCGGCAGGCGTTTGGCCTGCGCGAACATGAAATTTTCTTTCACGTCCTCTAAAATGGCTTTGCCCACCGGAGACGGCTCCGCCGCCGCCGCGGACGCGATGGCGGATTGGAGATCGACAGGGAGCCTGCAGTTTGCCTCAATGCATAAATCATGCAGCGCCGTTACAATCGCTTCATATGTGATTTCGCGCATAAGGCACCTTCTTCCTTACAATTTTTTTGTCAACATTCCACATTCGACATTCTTTTCGGTTGACATCTTTGCATCAATATGTTAAATTATACCTGTGGCTCACCGAATTGGAATTCCTTTTTTGAACGGTTTCCATTCGGCCTCATTCCATTCTCCCGCGCACACATGCTTGGACGCTTTCCTAGTATTAGGAGGGCGTCTTTTTTTACCCTGATTCCCTGGCCAAGGTACAGGAACAAGAGCAGGCAGAAATTTCTGCCTGCTCTATGTATCTCGCTTTTACTATTTCTTGCCGCGGCGGGAATTACGCTTATCTACAAAATGAAGGTCGGAGAGCTTGCTGTCAGACGCCGCCATAAACTTCTTCAGGCGATCCTCAAAATCCTGCGGCTCCTTATTTTCCATCGGACGGGACATCCCGCCTCCCGAACGGACTCCGCCTTGCCTGGGCGCGCCTCCACCCTGCCGGGGTGCGCCTGCGGGGCGCGATGCGTTCCCGCTGGGCCGGAATCCGCCATTGTCCTGCCGGTGAGGCTGCTCCGCCGCCTTCTTGATGGAGAGGTTGATCCTGCCCTGGTCATCGATTCCGATGACCTTCACCTTAACCTCTTGTCCTTCCGCGAGATGATCCTTCACGCTGTTGACATAGGAAAAGGCAATCTCCGAAATGTGCACCAATCCGGATCTGCCCTCGGGCAGACTGACGAATGCACCAAAATTTGTGATTCCTGTCACTTTTCCTTCCAGAATCGAACCTACTCCAAACTCCATACTAACCGAAATATCCTCCTTAATTTTGAAACAGAAACCTGGCTGCATGGCCGCACACATCATACCTTAGTTATCGCTGTCATAAAAAACGATTTCTCCGGGTTCTACCAGTCCCAGCTTCTCACGGGCAATGGCCTGAATCCGCTCCGGGTCACTGCTGTTTTCAATGCTGTCGCTTAGCTCTGCGTTGACGCGGGTTTGCTCTTCCACCTGATTGGCCGCTTCTTCTTGTTCCTGTTTCAACTGCTGTACTTGACTGCGCAGCCCGAGCAGCGTGGTTGTCAGGAAGATAAACAGCGTGACGATGACTATCTTTGTGACCATTCCGGCTTTTTTGAACTTCATTGGCTGTCTTCCCTCCCGCTCTGGCTGATCTTCGCTTCTCGGCTTCCCTCATTTCTTCGGGTATCTGCTTTATTTTATACCATTTCCTACGATAATGAAAGTCATTTTTTATTTTTTTATTAAAATTTTTCAAGAGACGAAACATTAAAAGAACCGGATAGCACAATGTTTTCCATAAAAACACAAAAAGATCGAACAGCCAAGTGCCAAATCTGCGCACCCACCGGCTGAACACGAAAAAATAGAGTGCTCCGCCAAGCCCTGTCGCGGCCACCGCAAAGATGCGCACCTCGCCCCCGGTGACCGCAATGGCGAACACAAACAGCGCTGCCGTCACAAGCAGCCAAAACAAAAAATCCAGCACTCCCCCCAAAAAGCGCAGGCCGCGGCGGATTCGGAACAGAAAAAAGACATCATAGAGCACACCAATCATGATCCCAAGCGCGGCAGCCTGCCCCATGGCCACCCCTTGCTGTGTGACGGAAATTTCCATATCAGCGGAACAGGTGAGAAAACAGGCCGCCGCCCTTTTCTCTTCCCTCATCCTCGTAAAGCAGCGCTTCCACTGTTCCCGCGACTTTCAAATCTCCGCCCTCCAGGCTCAGCTTTTCAATATGAAGGTCATTCCCCCGCACAATCAGGGTACCGCAGCTGGTGTACATGACGATTTCCGAATCGTCAAAGCGTTCCACCTCCTCTACTCCGGAGACGGAAAGGGCGGCACGCCCTTCTAAAATGATATGATGGGGCGTTTGAGGGCGAGTCGATTTCTCATCGTAGGTCATTTACCATCTCTCCTTTGATATTTGGGGGCACAAAATCCCGCAGCTCTTTCCGTAAACTATATGGGACGAGATGGCTGGATATGCCTGCCGCTTACCGTCGGCGAAAAAAAGCGTTCCCATGGGTGTATTTTCCCGTGGGAACGCTCAAAATGACACTTTGTCTCAATTCCCTTCCGAATGATTTGAGGCTCTTTGACCAACCGGACGGCGCAGTGCTCTCCTCAACGGCTTCATTAAAAACACGGTCACCGCGATTTTCAGCGCGTCTCCGGGCAGAAATACCAGCATACCCTTGGCCACCACCCAAAACGAAACTTCCTTCGCCATGTAAAATTTCATAATCAGATACACATAGGGCGTTCCAATCAGGTAGAGCACCGCGTCTCCCGCCACGCAGGCCAGCGCGCTTCTGACCAGCCCACAGTTACCCTGTGTCAGCTTTCCAATCAGCCATGCCGCGGGAATCAGGCCCAACAGGAACCCAAAGGTGGGCTGGAACACATATCCCAAGCCGCCTCCGTGGGTAAAAAGCGGAATCCCTGCCAGTCCCAGCAGAATGTATACCGCCTGAGAGAGCGCGCCGTATCTCGCGCCAAGCAGTACGCCTGCCAGCGCCGTAAACAGGAACTGCAGGGTGATCGGCACCGTACCCACCGGAATCTGCAAAAACGCGCCTACGGCGGTCAGCGCGGCGAACAGCGCCGCAAACACCAAATCACGGGTATGAAGTCTCATCTTAATCTTCCTCCGATTGTAAACTATTATTTTTATTTGGTTTACAATATCACATTTTTTGTTTATTGTAAACCCTCTATTTTTTGTAGTTGACCATTAATAAACAGTACACTATAATGAATCACATAAAGCGGATCCTTTTTGTTTATTTGCACGGCAGCCGCCGCGCCAGTTGAAAGGAATATCATAATGGGACGTGAAACAATTCTTACCCTGCTGAAAACAGCAGATGGTCAGTATCTCTCCGGAGCGGAAATGAGCCGTGCTCTGGGTATCACACGGGCAGCGGTCTGGAAATCTATTGAAAGCCTCCGGCAGGATGGGTATGAAATTGATTCACTGCCCAATCGCGGTTATCGCCTGCACCATTCTCCCGACCGTTTGAGCGTCGGGGAGTTGGCCTGGCGGCTCTCCGACGGCCCGATTGGGCGGGAGCTGATCTGCCTGGATCAGGTCGATTCCACCAACAGTGAACTGAAGCGGCGCGCCGCGGAAGGGGCGCAGGAGGGTCTTGTCGTTCTTGCCGACCAACAGACCGGAGGTCGGGGACGGCTGGGGCGCAGTTTTTCTTCCCCTGAGGGAAAAGGACTCTACCTGTCTGCCCTATTGAGTCCGGCCCTGCCGCCGTCCGATGTGGTTAATCTCACTGCGTGGGTGGCAGTGGCTGTCTGCGACGCAATTGAGCGTGCGGCTGGTGTGCGTCCCGGCATTAAGTGGACCAATGATATAATTTTAAATCAAAAAAAGCTTTGTGGTATTTTAACAGAGATGAGCATGGAGGCGGAGAGCGACACGCTTCAGTATGTGGTCGCCGGGATCGGCATCAATGTCTCTCAGGATGAATCTGATTTTGGCGACCTTACCTCCGTTGCCACATCGCTGAAACTGGGAACGGGGCTATCCGTCCCCCGGGCGGAGCTGGCCGCGGCGGTCATCAATGCGCTCAATGAGATGTATCAGGACTTCCCCCGCAATAAGGCGGCTTATTTAAGCCGGTACCGTACAGACTGTCTGTCCGTGGGCCGGGAGGTACGGCTTTTGCGCGGCAATCATTCGGAACCTGTTTTTGCGCAGTCTGTTGACGACGACTTTCGCCTGGTGGTGCGTTACCCCGACGGCAGGCTGGAAACGGTTTCGGCTGGTGAGGTGTCCGTCCGTGGCTTGCTGGGCTATATCTAAAGGGCTACGGATTCCATTACGATAGAACAATTCTTTTTCGAAAATGTGGCTTTTCCAATTTCATTTTGACAGGTGTCTTGACAATACCCAATCGTCTGTTATAATAGTCTCAACACATGTCAAGACACCTATACAATTGGAGGAACTACATATGAATCGAAGCCGCAGCGTTTATCGTCTGGTTCTGGCCGCCCTGCTGGTCGCCATCGGAATCATGATCCCCATGACCTTTCCAAAGCTTATCATCCCGCCCATGTCCTTTACACTGGCCTCCCATGTGGCCATATTTCTTGCCATGTTCATTTCACCCTCCGTTGCCGTGATTGTATCCCTCGGTACAACCGTGGGCTTTGTGTTCAGCGGTCTGCCCATCGATGTGTGGTGCCGCGCCCTGAGTCACGTGGTATGGGCCTTCGCAGGGGCTCTGTGGCTGCAAAAGCATCCCGACACACTCACAAAACCTTTGAGCAGCACTCTTTTCTGCCTGATTATCGCGGTGGTACACGGCGCGCTGGAGCTTTTGGTCATTGTCAGCCTCTACTTCGGCGGACTGAGCTCCATGACGGAGAAAATAACCAATGCCGGCTTCCTGTTTGTGTTTTTCCTTGTCTTCGCTGGCTCTGTCGTCCACAGCAGCATCGATTATATTCTGGCAAATCTTGTTTGGGTTCCGTTGCGGAAAGTAAAGACATTTTCGCAAATTGCATCGGCAAAGTAACCAGACTTTCAAGGAAAGCCCCCTCCGGCAGAATACCGGAGGGGGCTTTCCTGATTTATGAGGGATTTCCATCTTGTGCTTGAGCACAAAAATGACAGATTTCAGATATACCCTTGCATTTCAATACTTTTTTGAAAGAAACGCTTCACCCAAAAAATGAAAAACCCAATTCTCTCCTCCTATTTTGCGGGTTTTTTCCGTGTCGAAAAATTGATGCATCAAAAAACCGCAAGAGAAAATGAAACTCTCCCTTGACATATCTTCAAAAATGAATTATGATATGCTCATACTTCCGGAAGAAGACAGCAATAAAAATGAAGGCTCATCAAGTGAATAAATTAGCAACGGAGCTATCATCGCAATGCATCATTTATGTATTGCTTTGTTGCTTCGTTCATTTTTTGATAAGGAGTGAGGAGAATGGATCACGGAGATGTTGCATGGATGTTAACATCCTCGGCGCTGGTTTTCATTATGACACCTGGACTTGCATTTTTCTACGGCGGCATGGTGAAACGGAAGAATGTTGTAAACACGATTATGATGTCGGCAGTACTTATGGGCACCGCTTCTATCCTTTGGGTACTGATTGGTTTCTCTCTGTCCTTCAGCGGCGACGTTGGCGGAATTTTCGGAAATCTGAATTGGTTTGGTCTGAATTTCGACTCCCTGACAGACTCCACCCTTGCGTATCCCAATACCCTGGCTTTTGCCATCTTCCAGATGATGTTCGCCATCATCACACCGGCATTGATTACGGGTGCGATCGCTGAGAGAATGAAGTTTTCTTCCCTTGTGATCTTTACCACCATCTGGTCCATTATTGTGTATTATCCTCTGGCTCACATGGTCTGGGGCGGCGGCTTCCTGTATCAGCTCGGCGCCGTTGACTTTGCCGGCGGCAATGTCGTACATATCAGCTCCGGTGTCAGTGCCCTTGTCCTGTCCATCGTGCTGGGCAAACGCAAAAATTTTGGCAAAGCGTCTTATCATCCCCACAATGCCCCCTTTGTCTTTTTGGGTGCCGCGCTGCTCTGGTTCGGCTGGTTCGGCTTTAACGGCGGCAGCGCCTGTGCTGCCAACGAGCTGGCAATCCACGCCTTTATGACCACCAATACCGCTGCGGCTGCGGCAATGCTCTCCTGGCTCCTGATCGAAGTGGCCAAAAACGGCAAGCCCACGCTGGTGGGTGCTTCCACCGGCATGGTTATTGGTCTGGTTGCCATTACGCCGGGTGCCGGCTTTGTACCCATATGGGCTTCCATCATCATCGGCGCTCTGGTCAGCCCCATCTGCTACTTCTTCATCAGTGTCGTAAAGCCGAAATTCGGATATGACGATGCCCTCGACGTGTTTGGCTGCCACGGCATCGGCGGTATGTGGGGCGGAATCGCAACCGGCCTGTTTGCAAAGTCTTCCATCAACTCCGCCGCTCAATGGGACGGCTTGGTTTTCGGTGATGCAAACTTATTTGTACGCCAGTTGGCCGCAATCGGCGTTACAATTGTCGTCGCCGTTGTGGGCACTCTCATTGCCGCCGGTATTGCTTCTCTCATCACGAAAGGAATTAAAGTTTCCAAGAAGGATGAGGAGCTTGGTCTTGACCGTTCCGAGCACGGTGAGTCCGGTTACCCCGCATTCAACGGTATGGACTAATTTGAACGGAAAAGGGGTTAAAGAATGAAAAAGATTGAAGCCTATATTCGGCCCGAGAAGCTGGAGGAAATCAAGGAAATTCTTGAATCACTCCATCTGAATGGTCTGAGCATCATGCAGGTCATGGGCTGCGGCAACCAGAAGGGCTGGAAGGAATATGTCCGTGGTTCCGAAGTGGAATATAATTTTCTCCACAAAATCAAAATTGAAATGTTTGTTTTGGATGAACAGGTGGACGCTGTCGTTACGAGCATTTTAGACAAAGCTTATACCGGCGAGTGCGGCGACGGAAAAATCTTTATCTCTGACATTGGAGACGCCATTCGTATCCGCACCAAGGAACGCGGAGACGCGGCTGTAAGGTAAATTTTTTGTTCATCTAAGTAAAAAAGGGCCTCCTGCCACGGCAGGAGGCCCTTTTTCCAATTGAAGAACCTTTATTTGATGTTGAAAAAAGCTTTCTTGCCCGGATATTGCGCCACGCTTCCAAGCTCCTCTTCAATACGAAGCAGCTGGTTATACTTGGCCACCCGATCCGTCCGCGAGGGAGCGCCGGTCTTAATCTGTCCGGCATTCACAGCAACCGCGATGTCCGCGATGGTGGTGTCCTCCGTTTCGCCAGAGCGATGGGACACCACTGCGGTATAACCCGCCCGGTTCGCCATCTGAATGGCATCCAGCGTTTCCGTCAGCGTACCGATCTGATTGACCTTAATCAGGATGGAGTTGCCCACGCCCCGTTCAATGCCGGTTTTCAGCCTATCCACATTGGTGACAAAGAGATCGTCGCCCACCAGCTGAATTTTTTCACCCAACGCCTTGGTCAGCATGGTCCATCCTTCCCAGTCGTTTTCTCCCATTCCATCCTCCAGAGATATAATGGGATACTTAGCTGCAAAGCTTTTCCACATATTGACCAGCTGCTGCCGCGTCATCGTTTTTTTGGCTTTGGGTAAATCATAGCAGCCGGTCGCCTCGTTGTACCACTCGGAGCTCGCCGCGTCCATGGCGATCATAAAATCTGCGCCCGGCTGATAGCCTGCCTTCTCAATGGCCTCTACAATCAGCTTCAGGGCATCCTCATCCCTTTTCAGATTGGGCGCGAAACCGCCCTCATCACCTACCGCGGTAGAACCGCCCTGGCCGTTGATGACTTTTTTCAGCGCGTGGAACACTTCCGCGCACATGCGCAGCGCTTCCCGGAAGGAGGGTGCCCCCACGGGCATAATCATGAACTCCTGGATATCCACATTATTAGAGGCGTGAGCGCCGCCGTTTAAGATATTCATCATAGGCACAGGCAGTGTTTTTGCGTTGACGCCGCCAATATAGCTATATAGGGACAGGCCAAGGCTCTCTGCCGCGGCTTTGGCGCAGGCCAGAGACGCCCCCAGAATTGCGTTGGCTCCCAGACGGGATTTATTGGCGGTTCCGTCCAGATCAATCAGAACCTTGTCAATTTCCGTCTGGTCAAGAACATTTAATCCCACAAGGGCATCCGCGATTTCGGTGTTGACATACTTCACGGCGTTCTCCACGCCTTTGCCTAGATAACGGCTCTGGTCGCCGTCCCGCAGCTCGCACGCCTCATAGATGCCAGTGGATGCACCAGAGGGCACCGCGGCCCGACCCACTGTTCCGTCATCCAGATAGACCTCCACCTCTACGGTGGGATTTCCTCTGGAGTCCAGGATTTCCCGTCCCAAAACATCTAAAATTTCAACAATTTGCTTCATTTCCAGTCTCCTTCACTTGTAGTAATCCTCTCATATCTCATAGATTGCTCACGCACATCTATCATTACACTCGTTATGAGTTCCTGTCGCAATCCCGCCAGCGGTGCGCCAAATCAGCATCCGTTCAATATGCTCTTTCCGCACCTGTCAATTGATATAGCGGCAAACCCGCCTTCGTGGGTTGCCATCATATAATCAGCGTTTTTCCGTCCATTTCCTTCGGTGTTTCCAATCCCATCAGATCCAGCATGGTAGGCGCAATATCAGCAAGCCTCCCATCGCGGAGGCTGACCTGTGCTCCGACAATATAAAAGGGAACCGGATTTGTGGTGTGGGCAGTAAATGGCGATCCGTCCGCTTCCTTCATTTGCTCCGCGTTGCCGTGATCAGCCGTGATCAGCGTAATCCCTCCCATTTCCGTGGTGGCTTTCACAACCTCTCCCACAGAATGGTCCACGGTCTCCACAGCCCGCACCGCAGCCGCCTCCACGCCTGTATGACCAACCATGTCGCAGTTAGCGAAATTCAGGATAATCACATCATAGGCGCCGCTCTTAATGCGCTCCACCGCTTCTTCAGTCACTTTGTGAGCACTCATTTCGGGCATCAAGTCATAGGTTGCCACCTTGGGAGAGGGAATCAGCACCCGGTCCTCTCCGGGAAACACCGCCTCGGTTCCGCCGTTGAAAAAGAATGTCACGTGGGCGTATTTTTCCGTCTCCGCAATGCGCAGCTGTGTCAGCCCCAACCGGCTGATATACTCTCCGAAAATATTATTGAGCTTATTGCGCGGATACGCAACTGTGACATTGGGCATTTCAGCGTCATACTCCGTGGTGCAGACAAAATGAACCGGAAGAAAGCCGTTCTTCCGCTCCACCTTTGTAAACATCTCATCCACAAAGCAGCGGGTAATCTCCCGGGCGCGGTCAGGGCGAAAATTGAAGCAGATCACCGAGTCCCCGGCCTGAATCACTCCGTTGGGGTCGCAGATAATAGGCTCCACAAATTCATCGGTCACCCCGGCGTCATAAGAGTCCTGCACTGCTTTTACCGCGTCCTCCGCTGGGCGTCCCTCGCCCAGTACCATCGCGTCATAGGCACGCTGAACCCGCTCCCATCTGGAATCCCGGTCCATGGCATAGTAACGCCCTGTGACCGTGGCCAGCACGGCGCCAGTTTTTTGACATTCCTTCAGACAATCGGCCACAAAGCGCTTTCCCGAGGTAGGCGACACGTCGCGCCCATCCAGAAAAGCATGCACATAGATCGGTGAAACGCCCTGTGCCGCCGCCATTTTGAGAAGCGCGGAGAGATGAGCCACATGACTGTGTACGCCGCCGTCGGACAAAAGCCCTATCAGGTGAAGAACGCTTCCCTGCACCTTGCAGGCCTCCATCGCCTCCAGATAAGCGGCGTTGTTGAAAAATGAACCGTCCTCAATAGCACAGCTAATGCGGGGCAGATCCTGAAAGACCACACGCCCCGCACCGATATTTGTATGGCCCACCTCACTGTTTCCGATTTGACCTTCCGGTAATCCAACATCCAATCCCGAAGCTGAAAGCCTGCAACCTGGCGCTTCTCCGAAAATACGATTCAAATTAGGGCAGTGTGCCTCCGCAATCGCGTTTCCGTCGGTTTCATCCCGCAGACCAAATCCATCCATGATAATAAGCGTTGTGGGTGTTTTCATGAAATTACTCCTGCATGCAATATTCTATCCAGATACCGCCCCCGCGACCGGTCAGGCCGCCGGGAGCGGCTTGTACGTCATTCCTGATTCGCCGCATTGATGATTTCCATCAGCTCAGCGGGCTTCAGGGAAGCTCCGCCGATCAGTCCTCCATCCACATCCAGCTGGGCCAAAAGCTCATAGGCGTTTTTGGCGTTCATGGAACCTCCATATTGAATGGTAACGGAACGGGCGACGCGGGCGCCGTGGAGCTTGCGGATCACGGTGCGAATGTTCTCGCAGACCTCCTCTGCCTGTTCCGCCGTGGCGGTTTTTCCCGTTCCAATCGCCCAAATGGGTTCATAGGCGATGATGATGCGGCGCATCTGGTCGCTGGCCACTCCCGCAAGAGCGCACTTGACCTGGTAGGAGATATATTCCATCGTCCCCCCCAGCTCCCGCTGCTCCAGTGTCTCGCCAACGCAGATAATAGGCTTCAGTCCGGTCTCGAGGGCGGCGTGCACCTTTTTATTGACGGTGACGTCGGTTTCGTTATAATACTGGCGGCGTTCGCTGTGCCCGATGATGACATACTTCACACCGATTTCCTTTAGCATTTCCGCCGAAATCTCGCCGGTATATGCGCCGTTGGATTCAAAATGGAGGTTTTGCGCGCCGATAACCACTCGGGTATCCTTAAACAGCCTGATGGCAGCGGGAATATCCACATAAGGTACACAGAGCACCACATCGCACCATTTATGTTTTCCCAGCATGGGCTTTAAGGTTTCCGCAAAGGCTTTTGTCTCGCTGAGAGTCATGTTCATTTTCCAGTTGCCCGCGATGACGGTTTTTCTGTACTTGCGATTCATCTTGAGATCAAACCTTTCTTTTCAAATTGAGGGAACACTGCGCACCCTCCACTCCAACTGATTATCGATCCATAAGACAAGCGATACCCGGCAGCTCCAGCCCTTCCAGGAATTCCAGCGAGGCTCCGCCCCCCGTGGAAATGTGGGTCATTCTGTCCGCAAACCCCAGCTGCTCCACCGCGGCGGCGGAATCTCCCCCACCGACAATGGTAATGGCGTTGCTCTCCGCCATTGCACGGGCAATGGCACGGGTTCCCTCCGCGAATTGAGGAAACTCAAAAACGCCCATCGGCCCGTTCCAGATCACGGTTCCGGCATGGCGAATTGCCTCGGAAAAGAGCGCGATGGTCTTTTGCCCGATGTCCAGACCCATCAGAGCGTCATCCATACCGCCCTCCACCGGAATGGGAACCGCGTCCGGTGAAAATTCGGTGGCCGCCAGATTGTCCAGAGGAATGAGAAGCTGCGTACCCTTGTCCCTGGCCTTACTGATCATATCCCGGGCATAGTCCAGCTTATCCTCCTCGCAGAGGGACTTTCCGATGCTCTGTCCCATGGCTTTCATAAAGGTATAAGTCATACCTCCGCCGATGATCACGGTATCCGCGATGTCCAACAGATGATTAATTACGCCGATCTTATCTGAAACCTTTGACCCGCCCAGGATCGCAACCAGAGGGCGGTGAGGCGCGTTTAACGCTTTTCCCATGACGGAAAGCTCCTTTTCCAGCAGGAGCCCCGCCACGGCAGGCAGGTATTGAGCAATTCCCGCCGTGGATGCATGCGCCCGATGGACGGTGCCGAATGAGTCGGATACGAAGAGATCCGCCATATCGGCCAGCGCCTTGGCAAAGGCAGGGTCATTTTGTTCTTCCTCAGGATGGTAGCGAAGATTTTCCAGCAGCAGCACCTCGCCAGGCTTGAGCGCGGCGGCCTTGCTCTTTGCATCCTCCCCGATCACATCCCGGGCCATTTCAACAGGACGCTTCAGCAAAGCAGACAGGTGCCGCGCCACAGGCGCGAGGGAAAGCTCTGGCTTCCACTCTCCTTTTGGGCGCCCCATGTGAGAGCAGGCAATCACCGCAGCGCCCTCCTCAATGAGGTAATGGATGGTGGGCAGCGCGGAAGAGATACGCTTGTCATCCGCAATTTCACCGGTCTTACCGTTCATGGGGATATTAAAATCGCAGCGCAGCAGCACCTTCTTTCCCTTTACATCGATGTCTCGCACCGTCTTTTTCTTATAATTCACAAATTTGACTCCTTTCACGACATAGAGGCTCCTTTGCCCGCTATGCCTTCATCGCCCCTTCTCCCATTAGGTGGGGAAACCCTTGCTGCCGCAACGCTTCGTAAGTAATAATCGCGACAGAATTGGCGAGGTTCAGACTGCGGGCATCCTCTCGCATGGGAATGCGAATACAGCGTTCCACATGCTCAAAGCGAAAATATTCCGGTAATCCCGCTGTTTCCTTTCCGAAAAAAAGGTAACAGTCATCACGGAACACAGCTTCGTGATAGGAGTAGGGTGCTTTTGTGGTGGCAAGCCATAAATCAGGCTTGGGATGCTTCATAAAAAAATCGTCTAGATGATCATAAACAGATATGTCCACCATGCTCCAGTAATCCAGACCCGCCCGTCTAACCGCCTTATCGCTGATGTCAAAGCCCAGCGGCCGGATCAGATGGAGCCGGCTCCTGGTCGCGGCACAGGTGCGTGCTATATTACCGGTATTCATTGGAATCTCCGGTTCCACTAATACAATGTTAACCACACGTGCGCTCCTTCTTGCTAGAACATGACATATGGTATATTGTAACCCCGTTCTTTCCCTTTTTCAATATTAAAAGGGCAAAATGATGAAATTAATTGCGCTTTTTTTGCCTAATGGACAGATTTCCTCCTCTGTGATATGATAATAAACAGCAATCTGCCAAATCCCTTTTCGGCATAAGCCTTCATAGCTTAAAAAACACGATTATTTTTTTCAGTTAGCATAACCAGAAAACAGGAAGGACAGTCATCATGGAACAGAACTTCAAAAATCTGCGTATTGTGGTCAAGGTCGGAACCTCGACCCTGACCCGGGAGGACGGGGCTCTGAATTTGCGGAGCATCGACCATCTGGCCCGGGTTCTCTCCGACCTTCACGGCATGGGCCACGAGATCATTCTGGTCTCCTCCGGCGCCATCGCCATCGGAGCCGGAAAGCTCAGAATGCCGGGACGGCCAACCGAGCTTCGGATCAAGCAGGCCGCCGCCGCGGTTGGACAATGTGAAATGATGCATATTTACGATAAATTTTTTGGAGAATACGGGCACACTGTGGCTCAAATTCTGCTTTCGGGAGAGGACGTAGCTCACAAGCGCCGGGCTTCCCATCTCTCCGGCACCTTCTCCGCCCTGCTGGAGCTGAAATGCATTCCCATTGTCAATGAAAACGATTCGGTATCCTCTGCCGAAATTGAAACCGGCAGGGAAAAGATTCTGGGAGACAACGACACCCTCTCCGCCATTGTCGCCCGCCTCTGCGGTGCCGACCTTCTGGTTCTGCTGTCCGATATCGACGGACTCTACGACAGCGATCCCAGAAAAAACCCCGATGCGCACCTGATCCCTCATGTCTCCGAGCTGACGCCGGAAATTTACGGGCTGGCAGGAGGCGCCGGCAGCAGCTGGGGTACCGGCGGAATGTCCACCAAGCTCGCCGCCGCTTCGGTGGCCCTGACAAACGGCTTTGACATGGTCATTACCAACGGCGCGCGTATGGAGGATCTCTACGACATCGCCCTGGGCAAAAGCATCGGTACCCGATTTTCCAAAACCCATTGACCGTCGGATGATATTCTATGATATGCAACCTGATGTACATTGCAGCTTACATTTGAAAGGAGCGAACAGCCATGACCGTATTGGAACAACAGGGGCTTGCCGCAAAGCAGGCCGCCCGCGCGCTCTCCATCGCGGGCACCACTCAGAAAAATGCCGCGCTGGCCGCAATCGCCGAGGGGCTGCTGTCCCATCAGGACGACATTCTCACCGCCAACGCGTCGGATTTGGAGCGCGGCAGGCAGGCCGGTTTGACCCCCGCCCTGCTGGATCGTCTCGCGCTCTCCTCTGAGCGCGTCGCGGGAATTGTGGAGGGAGTCCGCCAGGTGGCAGCCCTTCCCGACCCCATTGGAGAGGTCATTAAGATGACCACCCGCCCCAACGGACTGACCATCGGTAAAAAAAGGGTGCCGCTGGGCGTCATTGGCATCATCTACGAGGCTCGTCCCAACGTCACCGTCGACGCGGCAATTCTCTGCCTGAAATCAGGCAACGCCACAATACTTCGCGGCGGCAAGGAAGCCATTGCCACCAACACCGCTTTGGCGGAGATCATGAGAGCCGCGCTGGTTTCCGCCGGCCTGCCCGCGGACTGTGTATGCCTTGTGGCGGACACCAGCCGGGAGAGTGCCACAGAGCTCATGGCGCTGACACAATATCTAGATGTGCTGATTCCCAGAGGCGGCGCGGGACTCATCCGCTCCGTGGTGGAGTACGCGAAGGTACCCGTGATTGAAACCGGTACCGGCATCTGCCATATTTATGTGGACAGCGAGGCCGATCTGGACATGGCGGCAGATATCCTTTACAACGCCAAATGCTCCCGTCCCTCCGTCTGCAATGCCGCCGAGTGCGTCCTGGTCAACCGGGCGGTAGCCTCTGCGTTTCTACCTAAGGCCGCGGCTCTGTTAAGGCAAAAGAATACACAGCTGCGCTGCGACCCGGAAGCGCTGGCGCTGCTGGGCGAGAGCGGTGTTGCGGCCTCCGACGCCGACTGGGACACGGAATTCGGCGACTATATCCTGGCCGTGAAGCTGGTAAACGATGTTGACGAGGCCATGGAGTTCATCGCACTCCACGGAACCGGGCATTCGGAATGTATTGTCAGCCAAAATTACTTTACGGTACAGCGCTTTCTCAACGAGGTGGACGCTGCCGCCGTCTACGCCAACGCCTCCACCCGCTTCACCGACGGCTTCGAATTCGGTCTCGGGGCAGAAATCGGAATTTCCACCCAAAAAATCCACGCCCGCGGGCCTATGGGTCTGGAAGAGCTGACTTCCTCCAAATTTATCGTCTACGGTACCGGTCAGGTGCGATGACAGACAAACTGAAATGCGCTCACACATTCTTAACTGGGATGTGTGAGCGCGTTTTTTGATTACTCCAGCTCCTCGTGCATGGCCTTGGCCGCCGCGACAGCCTTCTCCTGGGCGGCCGGAGCCGCCTCCTCATAGCGGGCAAAGCGGAAGGTAAATGTGCCCCTTGACTGGGTCAGGGAGCGCAGATCAATGGCATAGGCCATCATTTCCGCCATGGGAACCTCCGCCTCAATCACCTGCTCCCCCTCTTCGTTGGGGCTCATGCCCATCACCCTGCCCCGGCGCTTGTTCAGATCACCCATCACATCGCCGGTATAGCTGTCCGGAATGGTGACGGTGAGCGCGCCGATGGGCTCCAGCAGAATAGGCGACGCTTGGGCTAGCCCAGCCTTATAGGCAAGCTGAGCGGCGGTTTTAAAGGCCATTTCCGAGGAATCCACCGGATGGTAGGAACCGTCCACCAGGGTAGCCTTCAGATATACCATGGGATAACCCGCCAGAATACCGTGGGAAATCGAGTCCCGCAGCCCTTTTTCCACCGCGGGGAAGTAGTTCTTGGGTACCGCGCCGCCGAACACGCTCTCACGGAATTCCAGCTCCTCCTGCTCCCCTGGTTCAAACTCAATCCAGACATCTCCAAACTGGCCGTGTCCGCCGGACTGTTTTTTGTGGCGACCCTGTACCTTCACTTTTTTGCGGATTTTTTCCCGGTAGGCCACCCGAGGAGTATCCGTCTGTACTTCCACGCCAAACCGGGATTTCAGACGTGACGACAGCACATCCAGCTGCATATCGCCCACCCCCACCAGCACCATCTGGTGAGTCTCCTGATTGTTGATCACCCGAAAGGTCGGATCCTCCTCTGACAAGCGTGTCAGACCCGCCGCGATTTTATCCTCCTGCCCCTTCACCTTAGGCAAAACCGCCATGGAGAAGTTAGGCTCTGGAAACCGGATGCCGCTGAGCTTTACGATCTTGCGCGGATCGCAGAGCGTGTCTCCGGTTTTGACTTTTTCGAGCTTTGCCGCGGCGCCGATGTCTCCGCAGGTCAGCTCTTTGACTTCCTCGGTCTTTTTTCCTCTGACATGGTACAGCCGTCCAAGCTTTTCACTTATGCCTGTGGTTGCGTTAATCAGCTGCATATCCGGAGTCAGCGTGCCGGAGAGTACCTTTAAAAAACTGTATTTTCCATACTGATCGGATTGTGTTTTAAAGGCGAAGGCGCAGGGCGCCGCCCCGGGCGATACCACAAATTCAACCGGATTTGCCTCGCTGTCCTCCCCAAGCTGAGACGCGGCCTCCACAGGATTGGGAAACAGATCGATCACGGCGTTTAAGAGAGCCAGATTGCCCATACCGGACGTAGCGCTTCCGCACAGAACAGGCACAAGAGACAGCTCCCGTACGCCCGCCTTTAAGCCCTGAACCATTTCGGAATAGGTAAAGTCCTCTCCCGAAAAATATTTTTCCATAAATTCCTCACTGGTTTCGGCCACCGATTCCTTTAAGGCATCATAAAGCTCGCTTACCACCGGTATTTTATCTTCCGGCACGGGGATTTCCACGCTTTTTCCGTTCTGCATGGCATATGCCCGCTGATGAAGCACATCCACCAGACCGGTCACCTTCTTGCCGCTGTCCCAGATCGGAATGATCAGAGGTGCGATCACTTTTCCAAACGCCTGACGTAGCGCCGCGAAAACCGCGTTGAAGTCACCGTTTTCCTCATCCAGCTTGGACACATACACACATCGCGGAAGCTTATGCTGATTGAGATATTTCCAGCTGCGCTCAGTACCCACGGTCACGCCGTCCTTTGCGGAGCAAACTAAAATTCCGCTCTCAACAACCCGCATGGCCTCCATCACTTCGCCGGTAAAATCAAAATATCCGGGGCAGTCCAGCAGATTAATCCTGCATCCATTGTATTCCAGCGGAGCAATCGCCATGGAGATGGAAATCTGGCGTTTGACCTCCTCCGGATCAAAATCACAGACGGTATTGCCGTCGGCGGTTTTCCCTTGCCGGTCCGTGATGCCCAGCATGAACAGAAGGCTTTCAACCAGGGATGTCTTTCCGTTTCCGCCGTGGCCCACCAGACAAACGTTGCGTATATTCTGTACAGAATAGCTCATGGTTGTTTTCTCTCCTTCACTGTTTGGGTTTGAATCAGATGTACCGGATTGATTCTATTGGTAATTATACACCAAAAATTGCATCATTACAATCAAAGTTTCATAAAGAGAGTAAAATTAGCTCTCATTTTATTTTTATTTTTCACTTATTTAGGTATTAATTTGGTTCCTAAATTTTTCGCGTATGATAATTAGATCATCATATTTTTAGATGATTGGTATGACTTTAAAATTAATTCCAGCTATCTTGCGTACTTTTGCCTGAATTATTTCATCTCAACAGCGTGAAGCCATCAAAAAACGCCCCCCGGAACCACCGGAGGGCGTTTTTCAATTTTCCGTCACAACGATCAATGCGTTTTCGGCACTGGCGTCAATCCCGTCTCCCTCGCGGGTAACCGTAACACGATACCCGAGGGCTGTCAGCTCATCCTCCAGCAGGTCAAATTCGCCGGCAGGTACGGTATAATACCGCTGCGTGCCCTCCTGGGTGTACTCATAGCCGCTTAAAAGCTCCGGTATGGTTCCCGTCAGCTCCATTTTCGCGTACCAGGTTTCCTCGTCAGCTTCGCCCGCATCGGTTTCTCCGGCACTCTGCATGAGCATGCCGAAGCTTTCCTCCGTCTGTTCCGGCGCTTCGTCCTGGGAGGAAGCGGTTGCCTCTCCCATACTGCCCGCATCGGGCGTACCCGCTGACGCGGCCGCATCCTCTGTTGTCTCAGCCAAATCCTCTCCCGCGCTTTCATCCGCCGTATCTTCCCCGCTGATATCGGAGTCCGCTCCATCTGCAGCGTCAGCACGCGTTCCTTGACTCCGGGCAGTTTTAAAAGAGGGAACGGCGCTGTCGGTAATTTCGGCCTCCCCAGTCTGCGGCCCCATGGCGCTTTGCACTTCTTCGTCACTCCCCTGCGTTGCCGTAACGCTACTCCCCGAAGCATCTTCCATCATCATGGTATCCGCCGTACTGGCTCCGGACCGCCCCAAACCGTCCATCAGCAGCTGGGCTCCGCCATAGCCGATGAGCACAACAGCAAACACAGCCGCCCCCGCCAGCCAAAGTGCCCGCAAACGCCGACGGTGCGCCGCAGCCGGGCTTTGTTTCTCAGCATCGTGATGAATCTCCTCCATCACCCGTTCCAGAAGGTCATCCGGCGGATTCTCGGCAGGCTCGCGGAACAGCTCACCCATGGCTGCTAATTCCTGATACAGCCTGGCGCAGTCGGGACATTCAGCCAGATGGTCATCCAGCTGCTGTTGCTCCTCCCCGGTCAGCGCACCGTCCAGAGCCGCGCTGATGTACTCCTGCATTTGCTCACAGCGATTCATTTCGGCACACCTCCCGTCCCGCTCAGTTCCAGTTCCTTTGACGTTTCCGCGGCGGAAAAGTTCCCGTCGTTCAGCAGCAGCCTGCGCAGCGCCAGTCTGGCCCGTGCGATGCGGGATTTCACAGTACCCTCATTGAGGGACAGACTCCGGGCAATCTCCTCGTAGGACAATCCGCCCAACTCACGCAGGGTGAGAATCCGGCGGTAGTCCTCCGGCAGCTTCTCCAGATTGCGGGCGATGGCTTCACGCAGCTCGCTGCGCTCCAGCTCCTGCTCGGGCAGGAGGCGGTTGTCCGTGAGCTCCGTCCGCCGCCCCTCTTCCGGCTCCTGATCCAAAGAGGCAATGTCCATTGCTTTTCTCCGTTTTTCCTTCCGGATAAAATCAATGCATACATTGGAGGTTAACCGATAGAGCCAGGTGGAGAAGGCGCTCTCACCCTGAAATCCTCCAAGGCTTTTCCACGCCCGCAAAAACGCCTCCTGGGACAAATCGGCCGCATCCTCCGGGTTCCCTGTCATACGCAGGGCAATGGCATAGACCATGCGCTGATGAGCGGCGATCAGCCTGGAGAACGCTTCTTCATCCCCCAGGCGCGCCTGTTCCACCAGGGCCTGCTCGGTCATTCCAGTCACCTCAATTCCCGTTTAATTCCCGCGGCAATCCGGTACAGCTCCTCCAGCGAGGACACCCTGCAAATCTGTTCCTTCCAATATCCCGCGTGGGAAACCCCTTTGAGATACCACGCGCAGTGACGCCGGGCCTCCAGGCATGCTACCCGCTCACCCTTCTCCCGGGCTGCCAGCTCGATCTGGCGGACGGCGACATCCCAGCGTTCACTCAGCGGAGGCGGCGCGGGGGGCTCCCTGCCCTCCAAAACCGCCTGAGCCTGCTGAAAAATCCACGGGTTTCCAAAGGCGGCGCGCCCGATCATCGCCATGTCCGCTCCTGTATAGCGCAGGATGTGGGCGGCATCCTCCCCCGAAAAGATATCGCCGTTGGCAATGACGGGAATCGAAACCGCTTCCTTCACCGCCCGGATATAATCCCAGTTGGCCTTTCCGGCGTACATCTGGGTTTTCGTCCGGCCATGGACGGCCACTCCCGCCACACCGGCGGACTCCATCAGCCGGGCAAATTCCACGCAATTGATGGAGCCCTTATCCCATCCCAGTCGGAACTTCACCGTGACTGGACGGCCCTTGGCACCCCGGATCACCGCCTGGGCTACCCGCGCCGCTTTTTCGGGCGTCTTCATCAGGCCGGAGCCGTCCCCGCTGTTTGCTACCTTCGGCACGGGGCACCCCATGTTAATATCAATGATGTCCGCCCCGGACAGCTCCGCCGCGATGGACGCGGCCTCCTGCATACAGCCCTCGTCACTGCCGAACAGCTGGATGGCGGCGGGGTCCTCGCCCTCCCCCAGCTTCAGAAGCGGCACACTTTTCTGATCCTGATAGCACAGCGCCTTGGCGCTGACCATCTCCGTCACGGTATATCCCGCGCCAAGCTCCCGGCATATGGTCCGGAAGGCCAGGTCGGTAACCCCCGCCATGGGCGCCAGAGCCAGACGGCTGCTGATTTCCTTTTCGCCAAGCTTCACGAAAAAACTCCTCTGTTCCAGTTGAACCGGCAGCAAGTCCGTTTTTGCGGCCCGCGTCCCGTTTTAAATTCCAAGTTATAACATGATAGCATAAAGCAATTTCTGTGACAAGTGTCTAAGTTCCGACCAGTTTTTTCCATTTTTTGGATTATAATTTCCACACCATTCATCAGATTCACAGGAGGGACTGCAGCATGATTACAAAAGAGCTCTACGGAAGCATCCGTGGAAAACAGCTGAAATCCGAAGAGAATACTGTCACAGGAAAACCGCGCCGCTGGTTTTCCCTCCGCGCTTTTACCGGCAGCGCGGAATACGCTATCCGTTTCTTTCTTGCGGCCATGCTGGCGGGGGCCAATATTTTCGGCAGCTACGCACCCTTTGGCCTGGGCATGGTGGCCGCCTCGGGCGCGGGGCTTGACGGCTTCTGCGCCCTCGTAGGCGCATGCTTCGGCTATCTCGCGTTTCAGGGCTTCTCCTCGGGACTGCCCTATGTCGCCGCCTCCATTTTGATCTATTCCGTGTCCTTTGCCTTCTACGACATCCGCGTGTACCGCAATGCCCTGTTCATGCCTCTGACCGCCGCAACGCTCAACGCGGCAACACAATTTGTCTATCTGGGGCTCTCGGGCTGGGCGGTGGAACAGGTCATCTTTTTCTGTATGGAATGCATGCTGGTGGCACTTTCCGCCTATCTGTACGCTGGCGCGTTTTCCCAGTGGAAAACCAAAGGCGATTTGGCTGTGACTCCCCAGCAGCTGGTGTCTTTTCTGTTCTTTCTGGGGACGCTGCTGATCTCACTGGCGGGAATTTCGCTGCCGTTTGATATCTCCCCCGGACGCCTGGCCGCCGCCCTCATCGTTCTCACCACCGCCTGGGCGGGAGGCGCCGGGCTGGGTGCGGCCGTCGGCATTACCGCCGGACTGGGTATGGACGTCGCCACGTCAGGCACCTTTTTTTACTGCGCTGCGTACGGCCTGTCCGGCCTGCTGACCGGCGTCATGCATAAGCAGGGGCGAAGTTATGCCGCGCTGACCTTTGCCGTCTCCGACGCCGCCGCTGTGCTCTGGACCTGGGACAACGGGCTGCGCATCTCCATTCTGTACGAGGTGGCGCTGGCGGTCGCCGTGTTTCTCCTGCTGCCTTCCTCCCTGCTCCGGCGCGTCACCCCGTTTTTCTCCCGGGAACAGGCCGAGGAGAGCGGAACGCGGATGCGGGCCTATGTGCAGGAGCGCCTGAGCTCCACCGCCGGGGCGTTCCGCTCGCTCTACGAATCCATCCGCTCCGCCTTTCATACCGCGGATCTCAATGACAATGACAGCTCCGTGCTCTTCGACCGGGCCGCCGAGCGCGTCTGCATCCGCTGCGCCCTGCGGGACAGCTGCTGGCAGCGGGAGTACAACGCCACCTTCAACGCCTTGAACGACACTCTTCCAACCCTTCTGGACCGGGGCCGGGGGGAGCAGTCCGATTTTCCGGACTATTTCCGAAACCGCTGCCTTCACTTCCCGGCGTTCCTGCAAGCCGTCAATGAGGAGCTGACCGCCCTTCTCCAGCGCCGTCAATGGACAAGCAGGCTCCACGAGAGCCGCGCCGCCGTTTGCAGACAGTACGCACAGCTTTCCGGTATTTTGGGTGATGCCGTGGAGGAATTTTCCACACAGCTGGTCGCCGACACCGCAAAGGGGCAGCAGTTAAACCGCTATCTGGCCGCCATCGGCGTGGATGGAACCTCGGTGGTGTTCTTCGATGAGCATGGACACCTGAGAGCGGAGATCGCGGGAGGCGACCTCTCCCTGCTGCACACCCGCGAGGTGAAAAAAAAGCTCTCGCGTCTGCTGGGCTGTCCGCTTCACCGTCCGGTAAGCGAGGATGACGGCCATCGGGTGGTGTTTACCCAGGCGGAGCCGCTGATGGCGGTGGCCGGAGTGTCTGCCCAGAGAAAGGACGGTGAAACCGTCAGCGGCGACACCGGTCAGTGGTTCAAGCATACCGACGGAAAGCTGTACATTCTGCTGTGCGACGGCATGGGCAGCGGCGAGGGCGCCCGGATGGAGAGCAGCCTTGCCGTCACCCTGCTGGAGCAGTTTCTGCGGGCGGGCATTTCGCCGGAGGATGCCATCAGAACCCTCAACTCCGCGCTCTCCCTGCGCAGCGAGGCCGGCGGCGGCTTTACCACCATTGATCTGCTCCAGGTGGATCTGTTCACCGGGAACGGCCGTCTCTATAAACTGGGCGCGGCACCGACCTATATCAAGCACGGAGGAAACGTGACCCGTCTCTCCGGCAATTCTCTGCCCGCAGGCTTGGCGGACGGAACGAATTTCGAGCCCGATGTATCCTCTGTGAGCCTATCTGACGGCGACCTTGCCGTCCTCGTCAGCGATGGGATCTCCGGCAGCGACGACAACTGGATTCGCATGGCGGTGGCCTCCTTTGAAGGAGACAGCCCCCGAACGCTGGCAAACCAGCTGGTGGAACGAAGCATTCAATCGGGAGACGGCGCAACCGACGACCGCACCGCTGTGGTGGTCAAGCTCTTAAGCCGCCCGAAGGACGGCTCCGCCCCCCGCAGGCAGAAAGAGCCGGCGGAGCTTTCCTCATAACATCACAGAGGGCGCGCGTGAACCAGTCATTCCCGCGCGCCCTCTGGCGTTACGCCTTCTTTTTTCTGTTTTTGAGGTAAATGATGTTCAGTCCGCGAAGCAAAAGGTTTTCGTCATAGCAAATATCCCGCTTGCAATAGGGAACGATACTGCTGGCCAGGCCGCCCGTGGCCACGACGCTGGCTTTTTCCCCCAGCTCGTCCTCAATCCGCTGAATCATCCCATCCACCATGGAGGCGGTGCCGAAAATGCTGCCGCTCTTCATGCAGTCGATGGTGTTGGTTCCAATACAGTTTCTGGGCGCTTCGATGGGAACGGTGGGCAGCTGTGCCGTGTGGCTGCTGAGGGCGTTCAGTGAGAGCCTCAGCCCCGGGAAGATTGCCCCTCCCAGATACGATGCGTTATGCCCGATCACCGAAATGGTGGTGGCCGTGCCCATATCAAACACAATCACCGGCGTTTTATAAAAAGCAACCGCCGCCACGCCGTCCGCCACCAGGTCGCTGCCCAGCTGAGCGGGATTATCAATGGCGATATTCAGTCCGGTCTTCACCCCGGCCCCGACCACAATGGCTTGCAGACCTATGGCTCTGCGGACGGCCTCTTTGAAAATGCCGGTCACATGAGGGACCACAGAGCAAATAATAACGCCCTCAATCTTGGTCGCGTCAATATGATAAAAATCGGTCAGCTGCTTGAGCATCACCGCGTATTCATCCTCGGTTTTTTTTGTATCGGTGGCAATCCGTGATACATGAATGATCTCATCATTTTTCATATACCCGATGACAATATTGGAATTTCCCACGTCGATAGCCAAAAGCATTTTGGTTACCTCCCCGTCAGTTCAAACCATTCGGTTCATCATAATCGTCCCGCATTCAGGCCGCGCCCTTTCCCACTCCGGCAGGCCGCGGCACCGCGGGACACGTCAAACATAACGTATTTTACAATGCCATCCTGAAATAATCAAGTCTTTTTTCGGCTTGAAAAGCCCCGCCGCAGACGTCAAGGCCTCCGTGTTTTTTCTTGTCACAGAAGAAAAACCTGTGTATAATAGGTTTAAACTGTCCAAACAAAGCGGAGGTCTCCTTATGCTTAACGGAAAAACCGTGGTGCTCGGCATCACCGGCGGCATTGCCGCGTACAAGCTTCCCAACCTGGCCAGCATGCTCGTAAAAGAACACGCCGATGTTCAGGTCATCCTGACTCCAAACGCACGGGAGATCGTTTCCCCCGTCCCCTTTGAGAGCCTGACCCGGAACCGCTGTCTGGTGGACACCTTTGACCGCGGTTTTACCATGAACACCGAGCATGTGGCGCTGGCCAGCCGTGCCGACGTCCTGCTTGTCGCGCCCGCCACCGCCAATACCATTGCGAAGCTGGCTCACGGGATTGGCGACAATATGCTTACCACCACGGCGCTGGCCTGCAACTGCAAAAAAATGATCGCCCCCGCCATGAACACGAACATGTGGGAAAACCCCGTCACCCAGGACAACCTGAATCTTCTCCGCCGTTACGGCTGGCTGGTGGTTGATCCCATCGGCGGCAGGCTGGCCTGCGGCACGGTGGGATTGGGCAAGATGCCGGAGCCCTCCACTCTCCTGGAATATCTGGAACGGGAGCTGTATTCCAAAAAGGATCTGACGGGCAAGCGTGTGCTGGTCACCGCCGGCCCCACCCAGGAGGCTATTGACCCCGTCCGCTATATTACCAACCACTCTTCCGGAAAGATGGGCTATTCCATTGCCCGGATGGCAATGCTCCGTGGGGCGGAGGTCACCCTGGTCAGCGGCGTTACCGCCCTGCCCCCACCGCCCTTTACGGAGCTGGTGCCCATCGTCTCCGCGCAGGATATGTACGAAGCGGTGACAAGCCGGTCCGACGATATGGACATCATTATCAAGGCCGCGGCTGTGGCTGACTACCGCCCCGTGACAGCGGCGGAGGATAAAATCAAAAAATCGGAGGGTGCCTCCTCCCTGACCCTGGAGCGCACCGCCGATATTCTCGCCACCTTGGGCAGCCGCAAACGGGACGGGCAATTTCTCTGCGGCTTTTCTATGGAAACCCGCGACCTGATCGAGCACTCCCGTCAAAAGCTGGAGAAGAAGCGGCTGGATATGATTGTTGCCAATAATCTCAAGGTGGAGGGCGCAGGGTTCGGCGTGGATACCAATGTCATTACCGTGATCACGCCCGACAGCTGCGAGCAGCTCCCGTTGATTACCAAAGATGAGGCGGCAAACGCGATTCTTGATCGCATCGCGGCCCGGATGAACGGTTTTTGATAAAAAGGCTGCCGGAGCAAACGCTCCGGCAGCCTTTTTGACTTTGAACCTGAAATGAGACTGATCGACAGGCGTTCGTCTGCAGGTGTGGAGGTACCCGCGGTTTTCTTCACCGCTACGAACAGGGCTGCGGCTCCGCCGCCTCATGCTCCCGCTCCAGCAGCAGCTCAAACTCCTCCGCGGGGATGGGTTTGGAAAATACATAGCCCTGCACCTGATCGCAGTCGAGCTGTTTGAGTATATCTACCTGCTCTCTCGTCTCAATTCCTTCCGCCACGACATGCATCCCCAGTCTTTTTCCCATCCCAACCACGCTGCTCACCACCTGGTATCCCCGCTGGCTTTCTTTCTCGGAAAAATTGAAGAACGCTCCGTCCAGCTTCAGGACATCGGCCTTAATGCTCTTGAGCATGTTCAGAGAGGAGTAACCGCTGCCGAAATCATCAATAGAGCAGCAGCCGCCGAGCTTGTGAATGCCATTAATCGCATTGCTGAGCTCTGTGAAGTCGCTGTAAAACAGCCGCTCCGTAAATTCAAATTCCAGATACTTTCCCGCTATCATATAATTTTGCCAGACCTCCCAGTACCGGTTGGGGAAATCTCCCGACTCCAGACTGCGCTTTGTCACATTGATAGAAATCGGCACCATGGGCTTGTTGTGCTCCCGCCATTTGCTCAGAAGTCGGCAAACGCTCTCAAAGATAAAATAATCCAATTCCACGACAAAGCCGTTGCGTTCGAACAGCGGGATAAACTCATTGGGATAGATCATCCCCTCGTCAGGATCACACCAGCGCACCAGCGCTTCCGCGCCCGCGATACGCTCACCCTTCAGCTCATACTTTGGCTGGAAATATACTTTGAAGTGACCCTCTTCCAGTGCCCGGTACATTTTGTCCGTCAATTCTTTCTCGCGCAGGATACTCCGGCGAATACCGTCATTATAAACCCGGACTTCCTCCTTCGATATTTTTTCTCCGTAGTCAAGGGCCAGACCCGCCCGATCCAGCATATAGAGCATATCCATGCCCGCCTCGGGGTAAAAAACGCCGCAGGCCAGCTCAATCCCGTAGGCTGTGCCCTGAGGAGAGGCAATTCTCCGCGTCTGCTGCGAGATAGCCTCAAGCCGCAGCTCCAGCGCCTCATGGTCTCTGAGCTCCATGACAACCGCAAAATGATCCGCATTCATGCGGGCGGATACCTCTCCCTCGTGAAGACTTCCGGCAATGATCCTGTTTACTTCCCACAGAATATGGTCGCCGGTCTCCTTCCCCAGCACATCATTCACCCATTTAAATCCCTTGATATTGGTCAGGATCAGCGCGGTATCTTTTGTTTCTCTCAGCTTAGCTTCGGCGACCTTTTCAAAATAAGTGCGGTTCTTTCCGCCCGTCACACTGTCCCGAAACGCCAACGCCTCCAGAATCTGGCTATTCCTCCGCTCTTTTTTTAGAAAGAATACAATCAGAATACCAAACAAGAGAAACATCATGCCCATGGTGATCATGATTTGATAGTTGAAGCCATTGATTTCATCCGTCATTACCTTAGTCGGCACAATGGTGAGCAAATACCAATCGGTTGCTGCCAGAGGAGTGTAGCTGACCGTTTTACTCACTGCGTCGCTTGTTGTATAATGGATCATTCCGCTTTCTCTGGCCGCCACATCTTCACTGACCTGCTCTGTCGAGTATTGGTCTTCAAAGGTGGCCCCATTCAGCAGTTCAAACCAGTTGGACATCGTGCTCTCCATGTTCCCTGTCTCGGAGGAGAGCAAAAAGTCGCCGTTCCCATCAATCAGGACAGAATATCCTGTCCCATGAAACAGCTCCCCTTCTAAAAATTCTTCAGACTGCTGATTGGTGATACTCAGCTCCAGCACCCATGAAACCGTGCCGCTCTGTTCCACCGGAACAAGGTAATTTAGCACGTTATCTTCCTCAAGCCCAGACAGCACACCCACGGAAGCAAGCTGCTCTCCGGCAAACGCGCGCAGCACCGCATCGTTTTTTGAAAGCTCCACCGTCCTCCCGTCCGTCGTATAGGCCGTGTACCCGTTCTCCGTCTGCTCAATCACACACATACGCAGATATCCATAATATCTGACAACACGCTTTAGTTCCTCCAGCTGTTCCTGCCGCGTATGGGTACCGTCCTGTCCCTCCAGCAGGGTGTAGCTGGTCATGGAGCGAAACAGCGTTTCCATCCGTCCATCGGCGGTCTGAGCTGTTTGCAGGGACAATTCGTTTAACTGCTCTTCCATCTGCTTCATGCCGCGCGAAGAGGTTCCGGCAATGCCAAAAAAACACATCGCCAACATCAATACCGTTATGAGCGCAAGCCCTAACACGAGCTTGCGTTTTCGGTACAGCCGCCCTGGAATGATTGAATTCAATTGATTCACAATCCTTCATCTTTCTTTTAAAAAATGCAGAGACGCCGCTGTTCGGCAGCATCTCTGCATATATTTGATATAAACAGCATGGCGCTGACTGAACCGCGCTCAGTCCAGCGCGTCGGAATCTACCAGAATATTATCGGTTCCATGCTCTTCAAATTCAGCGATATAAGCGTCAATCCGTGAGGCAAGCTCGGCATAGTTGGATTCGTCAATGGGAACATCATCCATATCCCGCCGGGCCAGATCCTCCGCCAGGATCTCAAAAAATACATTGTTCTCATAATCCATAATGGCCTCGTGGATTCCACCCTCAGCAAAAGCGCGGGAAGGTACGACCTCACCCCGATAGGTTTCCGCCAAAATCTCCATTCCCTCTCCCGCTGCCCGGGAGAACAGGAGACTTTCCACCTGGTCATAGTCGGCAAACCGGTCTTCTCCTCTGGTGGAATTCAGGATCCAGTTTCCAATATAGGCCATATCCAGCAGGCGGCGATATTGCTTTTTGGTCAGCTCTAACTTCATACACGAAACCCCCTTGCGATTGGTTTTAGCATATTACAGCTTATCGCTTATATTATATAATATTATGGCCGCTTGTCAAACGTCACTCACAACAAAATTATGCTTGTTTTTCTGCCGCCTTTGACATATCATATTTTATGATTGCCGGGTGTCCGCCGCTCAATACATAAAACTCATTTCCCCGACATACCGCGAAACAAACCGGAACTCCCCCGTGCGCGGGCAACATAAAGTAAGCCGTCCCGCCTCTTTACAGAATCAAAAAAAGAGGATATAATAGGTTGTTTTTTAATCTAAACTGCTTGAGGTTGAGGTCACATACATGGACAGAACTGTTATCATCTCTATCAAGGGAACCCAATCCTTTGACGAGGATTCCCCCGAAGTCATCGAACTGGTCACGGAGGGCACCCTGGCCGAGTGCGGCGACGAAGGCTTTGCGCTGACCTATCAGGAATCGAAGCTCACCGGTCTTGAGGGCACGCTGACCACCTTTCACGTGGAAAAGGAGCGCATCACGCTCATGCGGGTGGGCGAGGTCAATTCCCAAATGGTCTTTGAGCCGGGCCGCCGACATCTCTCCATTTACGATACGCCCTTCGGAGCCCTCTCCGTTGGCATCAGCACCTACAAAATGAGCTCCTCTCTGGACGAAAACGGAGGAGACATTGAGCTGAGCTACGCCATTGAGATCGACCACGCCATCGCAGGCGAAAACTCCTTCCAGATTAACGTGCGTCAGGCGCGGCCGTATACACTTTCCCAATAACTTCCCCTGTACAAGAAAGGTGAATCCGAAATGAACATGATTCAATCGGCCCGGGCGCAGGTGTCCGAGCTAACGCGGCAGGCCTACGAGCGTGCCGCCGCCGCGGGCGCTCTGCCTGCCGGCGCCGTGATCTCAGGCAGCGTCGATCTTCCCAAGGATCCCAAAAACGGCGACTATGCCTCCTCCTTCGCCATGGCGGGCGCCAAAGCGCTGGGCATGAATCCCCGCGCCATTGCCCAGTCTATTTTGGAGCATCTGGAACTAGAGGATACCTATTTTTCCAGAGCAGAGATCGCCGGTCCGGGCTTTCTGAATTTTTTCCTGTCCGACAAATGGTACGGCGGCGTACTGTCCGCCGTAGAGTCGGAAGGGGATGCCTACGGCTCCACGGACGAAGGCAGGGGTCAAAAGGTCATGGTGGAGTTTGTGTCCGCCAATCCCACGGGAACCATGACCATCGGCAACGCCCGTGGCGGTGTTTTAGGTGACGCCCTCGCCTCCATCCTGGAGCGGGCCGGTTACGACGTCTGGCGGGAATTTTATGTCAATGACGCAGGCAATCAGGTGGATAAATTTGGCCTGTCTTTGGAGGCTCGTTATATTCAGCTGCTCAAGGGTGAGAACGCGGTGGTATTTCCGGAAGACGGCTATCATGGTGAAGATATCAAAGCCCTTGCCAAGGTCTTTTACGCCCGCTACGGCGACCGGTATCTGTACGCCGACGCCGAGGAGCGCCAGACCTTTATGAAGGAATTCGGCCTTGCCCACAACATCAAGAAAATGCAGGACGATTTGGCGCGTTACGGAATCCGCTATGATCAGTGGTTCCTGGAGTCTTCCCTCCACGAGAGCGGTTATGTATCCGACACCGTCGCCCTGCTGGAGTCGGCGGGCTGCACCTATGAAAAGGATGGGGCTCTCTGGCTGCGCAACACCGACTTCGGTGCGGACAAGGATGAGGTTCTGCGCCGGAGCAACGGCTTTTACACCTACTACGCGGTGGATATCGCCTACCACCGAAATAAATTCAAGGTACGCGGCTTTGACCGCGTCATTGATGTTTGGGGCGCGGATCACCACGGCCACGCCATCCGCTTCGGAGCCAGCATGACTGCCCCCGCGCTGGAAATGCAGGACAAAAAGCTGGATTTTCTCATCATGCAGCTGGTGCAGCTGCTGCAGGACGGCAAGGAGGTCAAGGTCTCCAAGCGTTCCGGAAAATCCATCACCCTCTCTGATCTGCTGGACGAAATCTCCGTGGACGCCGCCCGCTTCTTCTTCAACGCTAAACCCACTAATCACCTGATTTTCGATTTGGATCTGGCCATCCGGCAGGATTCGGAAAATCCGGTCTATTATGTGCAGTACGCTCACGCCCGCATCTGCTCCCTCGTCTCCAATTTGGCGGCGGACGGTGCGTCCGTGCTCTCAGCGGAAGAAATTGACCCCGGACTTTTAAATTCTGAGACCGAGCGGGCTCTGATCAAATCCATCGCCGCCATGCCGGAGGAAATTCATCTCGCCGCCCGGGATTACGATCCCTCGCGCATGAACCGCTATCTCATCACTCTGGCAGGAGATTTTCACCGGTTTTACAACGCCAACCGGATTAAGGGCGAGACTCCCGCACTGCTGTCCGCCCGTCTCAAGCTCGCCGACACAGTCCGTTCCGTTATCGCCAACTGTCTGGGTTTGATCGGCGTTTCCGCGCCTGAGAAAATGTAACTTTCTTCAATGATTGAAGTGTTGAACTGATTCAGGAAGGACGTTCTATGGAAATTCCATTGCTTACGCCGGCCTCTTTTCAGAACGCCGGCACTCTGACTCCGCTGGGACGGGATATTCCCCCTCACGGTGAAACCGTTTTTGAGGCGCTTGTCGCCCTCTACCGCGGCGCGGTTTCACTTTTGCCCGACGCGCCGTATGTTCTTCTGCGGGACATGCGTGCTATGAGCGAGGCCCGCGCCGCGATTCTCGCGGTGCGCGAGGTCTCCGCCCTGCCTGTCTTTGCCCACTTCTCCTGCTGCGAGGACGGGCGCACGGACACCGGCTCCGATATTCTTGCCGCCCTGATTGTCATGGAGGGCATGGGCGCGGCAGCTTTCGGCATCTCCTGCCCGTCGGCCGCCAGGGACGCGCTGCTGGAACGGCTGTCCCCTTACACCAACATTCCCCTGTTTTATCTTGCCGGAGACTCAGACGAGCCATACTGGTTCCAAATCGTTCCCATTCCTCACGATCCCGATGTGATTCCCTGCGCCAGTGAGAGAGAGGCGCGCTTCATCACACCCGACGTGGATGTGGGTGAAACGCTGGAGTGTACGCCCGATCTTCTGGAGGACATTCTCAGGGCCGAGGAGGAGCAGCCGGCAGGCGCATTAAAAATTACCATTCAGGAACAGGACGACGTGGATGTGTTCGCGGAGCACCAGTATGCCATTCAGGACGCGCTCTGTCTCCATTCCGACGTGTCCGAGCTTCTGGAGCTTGCACTTCGCGCCTATCAGGGCCGGGCGTTCTACGACGGCACCGGAGATCTGGATTCCAGCGTTCTCTCACGTTTATCCCGCTCCTATGGACTAATTGTCCTGTAACGACGCGCGTACACGCCGGGCGCAGGTTCCCTTTCTCTCCCTCCTCAAGCACCAGGCCGCCGCGGCATGGGCTAACCGCCTATGCCGCGGCGGTTGCGCGTCCTCTCCCGCCTGCAAAGGCGTTTTCGCTGCGTCAACTGTTACTATATCCAAAATTTAAGACAATCTTTTGGGCGCATTTTTCTTTCAATTTTCCATTCTTCCTCTTGACTGTTTGTTTCATCTGATGTACTATATATATGTTACTTCTTCGGAGATAACCACAACATATTGTGTTTCTCCGTTTTTTATTTTGACTGTTGCGTTTTTCGCTGCGGTTTATTATTTACCGATTTTTGAGAGAGGATGTGGGTCATTTGGCTATCACCAGCATCAGAAAGCGCGACAGCCGGCTTGTACCGTTTGATGAGGCAAAAATAACACATGCCATTGGCAAAGCGTTCACCGCAACCTATAAGCCGGATCATCACGATATTGTCCAGCGCCTGACCAATCAGGTAGTTTCTTTTCTGGAGTCTGAAAATTGCAGCTGCCCAGACGTGGAGCATATCCAGGATGTAGTGGAGCAGGTGCTCATGGACAACGGCTATGTACGCACCGCAAAGGCGTACATTCTTTACCGTTCCGAGCGCAGCCGCTCCCGCGAGATGAACTCCCGTTTGATGCGGGTTTACGAGGAAATTACCTATTCCGACGCCAAGGACAGCGACATGAAGCGGGATAACGCCAACATCGACGGAGACACGGCTATGGGTTCCATGCTGAAATTCGGCTCCGAGGGCGCAAAGCAGTTTTACGACATGTTCGTGATCAACCCAGATCACGCCGCCGCCCACCGGGAGGGCGATATTCATATACACGATCTGGATTTCTACACTCTGACCACCACCTGCTGTCAGATTGATATCATCCGGCTCTTCCAAAACGGCTTTTCCACCGGACACGGCACGCTTCGCGAGCCCAATGATATCAGCTCGTACGCCGCGCTGTGCTGCATTGCCATTCAGTCCAACCAAAATGATCAGCACGGCGGACAGTCCGTGATGAATTTTGACTACGGTATGGCGGACGGTGTCCGCAAGAGTTTTATCCGCATTTACCGCCAGAACCTTGCCCGTGCCCTCATGCTTTTGGAAACCCAGGACGATCCCGAAACCGAGGTCAAGGACATCATCGCCCGGGTGAAGGATGAAACCGGACTGGTTCCCACACTGGAACATTGCGAGGACTACTTCGCGGCCGAGCTTCCTCTGCTGACCGGGCGCTTCGGCGACGAGGAGGTCATGAAAAAGTCTCAGAAGTTTGCCCATTACCGCGCCGTGAAGGAAACTGACCGCGCCACCTATCAGGCCATGGAGGCTCTGGTTCATAATTTGAACACCATGCACTCCCGGGCGGGCGCCCAGACCCCCTTTTCCTCCATCAACTACGGAATGGATACCTCTCCAGAGGGCCGGATGGTGCTGAAAAACATCATGCTTTCCACGGAAGCCGGTCTGGGTAGCGGAGAGACTCCCATCTTCCCCATTCAGATTTTCCGTGTGAAGGAAGGGGTCAACTTCAACCCCGGCGATCCCAATTACGACCTGTTTCAACTGGCCATGCGCTGCTCCGCCAAGCGTCTGTTTCCTAACTTTTCTTTTATTGACGCGCCCTTTAACCTGCAGTATTACAAGCCAGGTTGTCCCGAAACCGAAATCGCCTATATGGGCTGCCGCACCCGCGTCATCGGCAACGTCTACGATCCGGAACGGCAGGTTTGCAGCGGCCGCGGTAACCTTTCCTTCACCACCATCAACCTTCCACGGCTGGCCATTAAATCAAAGGGCGACATTCCTCTGTTCTTCGAAATGCTGGATCAGAAAATCAAGCTCTGCATTGAGCAGCTGATGGATCGTTTTGAGATTCAGTGCCGCAAAAAGGTTCGCAACTTCCCCTTTCTCATGGGCCAGGGGGTCTGGATTGATTCTGAAACGCTGGACTGGGACGATGAGGTTCGGGATATACTGAAGCATGGCACCCTCTCCGTGGGTTTTATCGGCCTTGCGGAGACCTTAAAATCGCTCATCGGTGTCCACCACGGAGAGAGCGAAAAGGCGCAGGCGCTGGGACTGGATATCATCAGCCACATGCGTGAGCGGCTGGATCGGGAAGCCCAGAAAACCGGCCTGAATTTTTCTCTGCTGGCCACTCCAGCCGAGGGACTCTCCGGGCGCTTTGTCAAGCTGGACCGGGAACGTTTTGGAACTCTGGAAGGCATCACCGACCGCGAGTATTACACCAACAGCTTCCATATCCCGGTGTATTTTCCCATTTCCGCCTACAAAAAAATTGAGCTTGAGGCGCCTTATCACACGCTGACCAACGCCGGACATATCACTTACATTGAAATGGACGGCGACCCGTTGGACAACCTGGAGGCCTTTGAGCGGGTGATCCGGAAAATGAAGGAATCCGGGATTGGTTACGGCTCCATCAATCATCCCGTGGATCGTGATCCTGTCTGCGGCTTTTCCGGTATTATCGGCAGCCAGTGCCCTGGCTGCGGCCGCAAGGAGAGCGACGGTGTTCCATTTGAGCGCATCCGCCGCATTACGGGATATCTGGTGGGCACCCTCGACCGCTTTAACAACGCCAAACGGGCGGAGGAGCGCGACCGCATCAAGCATCAGGTCTGATCTGCATCTGACCTGAGCGGTTCTCCCACTCTTCAACCAGACTCTGTACCCTGCGCAATATGAAACAGCAGGTTCGGGTATATCCCGCTCCTGCTGTTTTTTAGGAGGTTTTTAGGAAATGCGCATTGCCAGTACCATTTCCGATTCCATTGTGGACGGCCCCGGCCTCCGGTTTACGGTTTTCACCCAAGGTTGCCCTCATCGCTGTCCGGGCTGTCACAATCCAGAAACCCATAACCTAGAGGGCGGCCGGGAGGAATCCGTGGCGGCACTTGCGGAGTCGATGCTCAACAACTCCCTGCTGTCAGGTCTGACCCTGTCGGGTGGGGAACCGTTTCTCCAAGCGGCGGAATGCGCCACTCTGGCGCAAATCGCCCGGGAACACGGTCTGAACGTCTGGACTTACTCCGGTTACACCTACGAAAAGCTCATGAGCGCGGGGCGCGCTGACTGGAGCGCCCTGCTGGACGCAACTGATGTTCTGGTAGACGGGCCTTACCTGGAGGCTCTGCGCTCCTATGAAGCCCTTTTTCGCGGCAGCTCCAATCAACGGCTTATCGACCTGAACGAAACTCGCAGACACGGACGGCTCATGCTCTGGCACAGGCCCAACCCATTGGGGCATTTTACCGTTCCGGAGAATTAATTTATTTTTATAAAAGGAGGCAACAGCATGCCGGGCACACTGTATCTGGTTCCCACTCCCATCGGAAACCTGGGCGACATTTCCCTCCGCATGAAACAGACGCTGGAATGCTGCGATTTCATCGCCGCCGAGGATACCCGGGTTACCCTGAAGCTACTCAATCACCTGAGTCTTAAAAAACCCATGGCCGCCTATTACCGCCATAATAAAGAGGCAGGCGGACAGGCTATTTTGGCCCGGCTGCTGGGCGGCGAATCCTGTGCGCTTGTGACCGATGCCGGTACCCCGGCTATCAGCGATCCAGGGGAAGAGCTGGTGGCGTTGTGCGCCGCCCATGATATCCCCGTGATTTCCATTCCGGGTCCCTGTGCGCTGACGGTAGCTCTCTCAGCCTCCGGCCTGCCCACCGGACGCTTCACTTTTGAGGGTTTTTTGGCGATGAACAAAAAAAATCGCAGGATCCATTTGGACTCCCTGCAATCCGAAGAACGCACGATGATTTTTTATGAAGCGCCTCATAAACTCCCCGCCACCTTAGCGGATTTGCTGGTCGCCTTCGGCCCTGACCGGCGCATTTCCATCTGCCGGGAGCTTACCAAGCTCCACGAGGAAATCCTCCGCACCACTTTAGGCGAAGCGGCAGCCCACTTTTCAGATCATACACCCCGGGGAGAGTTTGTTTTAATCTTGGAGGGCGGCAGCGCGCCACATGAGGAAGCCCCCTCAGAGGAGGAGGCGCTCGAAGCCGTGGCCCAGTTGCTGGGCGAGGGGCTGTCTCCCAAGGATGCCATCCGCAAAACAGCGGAACAATATGGTCTTTCAAAAAACAAGCTCTATGATATCTATATAAAAAATAACTAATTTGTTAATAAGTCCTTTAGAAGATTTGTATCATATTTCCACGTGCAAATATACGTTATGTAGTAATGTGGGAAAATATAACTTCACATTGTCATCACATTTTGTTCAACAACTGTACACGGTCAAAAATCGACAAGCAGAACTCCACAAAAAAAGGAGAAATCGTATATTCGATTTCTCCTGTTCCCAGCCAGTGTTTTAGCGGCCCTGCAATTCCTTAATACAGTTAGGGCAAACATTTTTTCCCTTAAAATTAACCACATCGCGGGCATCATCACAAAAAATACATGCGGGCTGATATTTCTTCAGCACAATAGAAGCCCCATCTACATAAATTTCCAGGGAATCTTTTTCTGCAATGTCAAGAGTACGGCGCAGTTCGATCGGGAGGACAATGCGTCCCAGTTCATCTACTTTGCGGACAATACCGGTTGATTTCATATTCTTATGTAACTCCTTTCAAAAATAAACACAATCATCGCAACTTTTGTTTTATAATCGCGAAATTCATTATAACACAACGTAATAATTTGTCAATCCATATTTGGTAAAAAAGATTGAACTTTTTGCTTTTCAGTCCTAATTTGTTTTATTTTTGAAACTTGTACACATATATCCAATTATGAGAGCATAAGTATACAGCATCCAGTATGAAAAAGGAGGCTGTGTGGATATGGCAATGTCGTATATTTGGGTTGGCATGGTCGTGATTTCAATCGTCTGCGGACTGCTGACCGGCAATGGTCAGGCTGTGGCGTCCGGTGCCCTTGAGGGCGCACGGGCTGGGGTTGATTTATGCATTTCCATGGCGGGAATGCTGTGTCTCTGGATGGGCGTGATGGAGATTATGCGGCGGTCAGGGCTTTCTGAGAAGCTCTCTCGTCTTTTGCGTCCCATTCTCCGGCGGCTGTATCCCGATTTTGCCCACGATTCCGAGGTCATGGATACCATTTCCGCCAATGTTTCCGCTAACCTGCTGGGACTGGGGAACGCGGCCACTCCCCTTGGCTTGGAGGCGGCCCGAAAAATGAGCCGCAAAAGTCCCGGCGTAGCTTCAGACTCCCTCTGTATGCTGGTGGTCTGCAACTCCGCCTCCATTCAGCTGATTCCCACCACAGTAGCCAGTGTTCGCGCCGCGGCGGGCTCCTCCGCGCCGTTTGATATTTTACCGGCGGTTTGGCTGGCATCGGCTGTTTCGGTTTCCGTGGGAATCTGTGCCGCAACGCTTTTTTCCCGGTTGGGCCGCTTAAAAACCGTTTCTGCCCGGCGGCATCTGAGGAGAAATTGATGGATTTGTTCTTCACAATGCTTGTCCCCCTGATTATTGGAGGAATTGGCCTGTGGGGCGCAACGCGCCGGGTCAATGTCTACGACGCGCTGATTCACGGCGCGGAGGAGGGGCTGGGGGTCCTTCTTCGAATTGTACCCGCCCTCATCGCCCTGCTGACCGCCGTCTATATGCTGCGCGCCTCCGGTGCCCTGGAACTGCTGGCCGACCTGCTGGCTCCCGCCCTGCGGTTCCTCGGAATCCCTCCCGAGACGGTTGCCCTGCTGGTGGTCCGCCCGGTGAGCGGAAGTGCCGCCCTGGGCGTGGGCGCGGAGCTGATTTCCACCTACGGAGCCGACAGCGAAATCGGGCGCACTGCCGCCGTCATGCTGGGCTCTACCGAGACGACCTTTTACACCATCGCGGTTTACTTCGGCGCGGCAGGGATCGTCAAATCCAGGCACGCCGTCCCCGCCGCGCTGTGTGCCGATCTGGCAGGCTTTATTGCCGCCGCATGGGCAGTGCGGCTGTGTTTTTAACAAAACAAAGCGCCGCCCTGAGGGATGACCTCCGGGCGGCGCGGCTTTGTCACGCGTTATTTATAATGTTATGTCAAGTACATATTAAGGCCTTGACCTGCCGTTGCAGCTTACCAGAGTCATCCTTCCTCCAGCTCCTTCAACGCTTTGAGCAAAAGCTCCCTCTGCGCCGAAATCCCCTCTTCACCCAGCAGGATGAGCGCCTTACCCAGCGTCAGCGCCAGCTGCGCCGCCAGGGAATGGGAATAATACATTCCCTCATGATTATAGTACTGAGCGGTTTCCGCCAGCTCCCGGGCGGCGGCGGCATCCCCCGCCTCCAGCGCCTCCCGTGCCGCATAGGCCCCCGCTCTGGCGTGCAGCAGACAGCCTTCGTCCGTGGTGCCCGCCTTTTTATCTGCTTTGATCAGGGTCAGGCAGTGTCTCCAGCGGCCCTCCCGGTAAGCCTGACGCGCCTCGTCAAGGCCGTCCGGTGAGGAACCGTCCGATACCTCTGCCCCGCTTAAAAAATAGCCCGTGGGCAGATCCAGGGCTTTCGCCAAATATTCCAGCGTACGCACCGACGGTGTCGCGGCATCGTTTTCAATTTTGGAGAGCATATTACGGGTAATGTAATCTCCAACCAATTCCTTCTGCGTCAGCCCCCGCTCCAAGCGCGCGGCTTTGATCTTTTGCCCAAGGCTCATGTGACCTCTCCCTTCAGAGTAAAATCAATTCACCTATCAGTTTAGCACCTGAATTTTTGAAACGCAAGATGCTTTTCTGTCAAACCACCGCAAAAAGCCCTTGACTTTAGCACCAAAAAGTGTTAAAGTCAAACCAACAGAAAGGATGTGCCCCATGTTTCAAGCTCGCGTTTATGAGTATAGCTATTCTTACCGCTATTACGATAGCGGCGTTTGGCTATGCCCATAAGCGATTGACCGGGTAACGATGGACACCATCTTACAGACCGCGGCAGTCCGATTGGGCTGCCGCGGTTTTTTTCTGTTCATCCGCACAAGCTATTCAAACAAATATTGTCATTAAAATTCGCAGGAAGGAATGAATTAATATGGTCGTAGTCATGAAACCAGATTTTACTCCGGATCAGTTGAAAGCCGCAATTGAGGCTATGGAGGCGGGAGGCGTCCGGGTTATGGTGTCCAAGGGTTCTGAAACCACCATTTTAGGTGCGGAGGGCAATGCCTCCGGAGTGGATCAGGAGCGGATCGTCATGCTGCCCGGCGTGGATCGGGTGATGCGGGTAACCGAGCCCTTTAAAAAATCCAACCGCAAATACCACCCAGATGACTCCGTGATTGCGCTGGGCGACGGTGTCGCCATCGGCGGAAACAAGCTCTGCGTCATCGCGGGTCCCTGTTCCGTAGAAACACCGGAGCAGATTGTCGGAGTAGCAAAGGCGGTGAAGGCGGCGGGCGCCTCGGCTCTGCGTGGCGGAGCGTTTAAGCCCCGCACTTCTCCCTACTCGTTCCAGGGCATGGGTCTGGACGGAATTCGTCTGCTTCAGGAAGCAAGGGCTGTCACAGGCCTGCCCATTGTCACGGAAATCATGTCCACCGAGCATCTGGATATCTTTGAGGCATCCGTCGATGTCATTCAGGTGGGTGCGCGGAACATGCAAAACTTTGATTTATTAAAACGTCTCGGAAAAACCACAAAGCCCATTCTTTTAAAGCGCGGGCTTTCATCCACCATTGAAGAGTGGCTGATGAGCGCGGAGTATATTATGGCAGGCGGCAATCATCAGGTCATCCTCTGTGAGCGCGGCATCCGCACCTTTGAAACCTATACCCGAAACACGCTGGATTTGTCGGCGGTTCTGGCAGTGAAAAAGCTCTCTCACCTCCCGGTGGTGGTGGATCCTTCCCACGCCTGCGGAATGGCCTGGATGGTGGAACGCATGGCACTGGCGGCGGTGGCGGCGGGCGCGGACGGCCTGATCATCGAAGTTCACAATGACCCCCAAAACGCGCTCTGCGACGGGCCACAGTCTATCACACCGGAGCAGTTTTCCGCGCTGATGCCCAAGCTGAGTGCCATTGCGGGCTGTGTGGGACGCAGTGTATGAAGAAAACAATGGTAATCGCAGGCCTCGGCCTCATCGGCGGCTCTCTGGCGATGGCACTGCGGGGCTTTGAAGGGTATGAAATCGTGGGCGTGGACATCGACCCCGCAACGCTGGCGTTTGCCGCCGCCCACGGCGCGGGTGATCGGGTGACCGGCGGCGCGGCGCAGGCGGTGAAGGAAGCCTCCATCGTGTTTCTCTGTCTCCACCCCGCGGGAATTCTCCGCTTTCTGGAGGAGCACCGCGGCGACTTTTCCCCGGGCACGCTGGTCGCGGATGTCTGCGGCGTGAAAACCGCGATTATGGATGCGGCGGAGGCATTGCCTCACGGAATCGACTTTATTGGCTGCCACCCCATGGCGGGAAAGGAAACCTCCGGGATTCAGAGCGCGGAGGCCGGGCTGTTTCAAGGGGCGCATTTTATCATTACTCCCCGCAGAGAGAGCAAACCGGAACATGTCGCGCTGCTGGAGCGGCTGGCCGCGTATATCGGCTGCCGCGACGTGGTGAACACCACACCGGAGCGGCATGATGCCATCATCGCCTACACGAGTCAGGTGATGCACATTCTCGCTGTGGCCGTTTGCGACGACCCGGAGCTTTTTGCCTGCAAGGGCTTTGAGGGAGGCTCCTTCCGCGACTGCACCCGCGTGGCCGCGCTGGACGTCCCCCTTTGGACGCAACTGTTTTCCATGAACACTCCTGCGCTGACCAAGGTCATTGCCAGGCTTGAGGATCATCTCCGGGCTTACCGGGAGGTGCTGGAGTCAGGAGACATCGAAGGGCTGACCCGAAAGCTGGCTGATTCCTCAGAGCGAAAGCGCCGGATGAATCTGGAATAGTGATTAATCAGGTGCCGCCGGGAGCCGGAAAGTTTTATTTGACCCTCTTGTCTCCCCCATGCTACAATGAGCTGAAAGGAGGTTTTCCCGTGGACAAGCGACTGATTCGAAGTTTGATGCTCTTGATTACATTCACCATTCTGCTCATTTTGGTGATTCTCCGTTTTGATTCTATTCTTTATCTTCTGGTACAGCTTCTGGGGCTGCTCCGTCCCCTGATTATCGGCTTTGCCATCGCGTTTGTGCTGCATCGTCCCTGCGGCTTTTTCCGCAGGCTTTACGACCGGGCGTTTTCTCAAACAAAGGCGGCGGGCGCCGCCCAGCCGCTGGCTGTTCTCACCTCCTATCTGGTACTGTTCGCGGTGATCGCCTTTGTGATTTCTCTGGTTGTTCCCCAGCTTATCAACAGCATTACCCTCTTTGCAGGCAGCCTGAGCTCCTACATCAACAATTTACAGACCTGGATCAATAATCTGATTGACCGCTACGATTGGAGCTTCCTGCAATCCTATGATTTTTCCACTTTGACGGATACCGTGAAAAACCTGGCGGAAAATGCGCTGTCCATGATTAAAACTACCCTTCCCCAGATTTTCACCCTCACCGGCACGCTGATTTCCGGGCTTGTCACTGGCTTCATCGCTCTGATTTTTTCCGTGTATATGCTCTCCAACGGCGATAAGCTGCTGTCTCAGGTTCGGCGCACGCTGAGTGCGTATCTGCCGGAAAAGGTCACTGCCCCCCTGTTCCGTGTGACCCGGCTCACTGCCGATATATTTTCTAAATTTCTGGCGGGCCAGCTGATCGAGGCCTGCATCCTTGCCAGTCTCTGCTTTATTGGCATGTCGCTCTTTCGGTTCCAGTATGCGCCCCTGATCAGTGTCCTGATCGGGGTCTGCGCGCTGATTCCCATGGTGGGCGCCTTCGTGGGCGCAGCGATATCAGCCTTTCTGCTGCTCATGATCTCTCCCATGCAAGCGCTGTGGTTTCTGATTTTTCTTCTTATCCTGCAACAGATTGAGGGCAACCTGATTTATCCCCGGGTAGTGGGTTCGTCCATCGGCCTTCCCGCGATCTGGGTACTCGCCGCCATTACCGTAGGAGGCGGTCTCTTTGGCTTCATTGGCATTCTGGTCAGCGTTCCCACCGCCTCGGTGTTCTACACTCTGTTGAAGCACGACGTCGTGCGCCGTACCAAAGAAAAGTGAGCGTGCGCCGAACCTTAAATGAAAAAGAACCGGACGCTGAACAGCGTCCGGTTCTTACTTTGCTTGGAAGTATTATTACATGATAATGCCGCGGGTATTGGCAGCCCAGTCTCTCCAGCAGACCAGAGGCTCATCGATGGGGAAACGGGAGATGATCTCGCCGCCGTCCTCGGTGATGAGCACCATGTCCTCCAGACGGGCGCCGGTGCGCTGCTCCGGCAGACCGGCGAAGGTCTCGACTGCCAGAACCATGCCAGGCTCCAGTGGGATCTCTTCGCCGCCGTTTTCCATGTAGGAGTGTGCGACAAAGGGACGGTCGTGCAGAGTCAGGCCACAGCCGTGAGCCAGACACCAGGGATCCAGACCGTACCAGCTGTCGCGGCCCCAGGTCTTGACGGGATCGGCCTTAAAGCCCTTCATAATGTCATAGTTGGTATTTCCGACCTTGCAGGCGTCGCAGCCGCCGCGGAGCATTTCCAGCGCGGTGTCATATGCCTTACGCTGGGTATCGGTGGGCCGTCCGCAGTAGAAGGTGCGGTACACACAGGACTTGTAGCCCAGATACGAAGCGGCGTCAACGTCGACATAGATGGGATCGCCGGGACGGATAAGCTTATCGGTAAAGGTCCAGTTATAGGGATTGGTGTTCTCACCGGACATACAGACCAAATCCTCAGAGTGGTCAATGCCCTCGGCGTACAGAGCGGCCAGGCCAATGCCCACCAGCTCACATTCCTTGATGCCGGGACGAATCGCGTCCACAATGGCAGCAAAGGCAACCTCGGTGTTCGCCGCCACCTGACGCATGATCTTGACTTCCTCAGGGGTCTTGATGGCACGGGCCTTGTCCAGAGTTACGTTGGCCCAGACGGCCTTGTATCCCATCATCTGGAGACCCTCAATATAGACGTGCGGCATGGAGGTTCCGTCAATGCCGATATAGCCGTCGTTGAGCGAGGTGACTTTGCCGTCGCTGTCGCAGGTGGCGGGCTTCAGGCCGGCCTCCTCCAGATCACGCAGGAAAAATTTCAGCTGGCGGACAATCGCGGGGTGATCGCCGGAGCGTCCTCCCGCCTTCAAAGCGGAACCAAAAGCATCATATACACGACCGTTCAGCCAAGGCATACGGCGCTTTGCCTCGTCCGGAACACCCGAATAAACGGAAGCCACGCCGTTTCTGGTAAAGCTGACGAACTGGTACTCACCCGCGCGGTTGGGTGTGGTCAGATAAACACTGGCCAGGTAACGGCAGTTGTCGGCGTTCCAGGTAGCAACCATGCAGAGATTATCCTGCTCCATGCACTTGATTGCCCGGGCATGCTTGTCCTTACGCATTCTGTCAAAGTTAACACGCTCTTCATAATCTACGTTGAACTTGCCTAAGGCCATGTTCTCATAGTTGGAAAGTGCCATTTCCAAATTCCTCCATATCAAAAAGTTTGGGGGGTCAACAACATATCCATAAACTCCCAAGCGGGAAATTCATGCTTTTTTATTTCTCTCTATATTCTCTCTATATTCTCTCTATAAATCTCTGTCATGTTTTAAGCAAAAATTTTATGCGTTTCTTAAGTTCTCCGCAATCATCTGAAAAATTCTCCATGCCTCTGATTTGTCCTCGTCGGTAAAGCCCGCCAAAAGCTTCGAACCGTCTCCCAGCCGCGACGCTTCAATAAGCTCAAACAGCTCCCTTCCCTTTTCAGTCAGTGAAATGGTATTTGCCTTTCCGCCTACCGCGGCGGGTTCACGGGTCACAAGGTTGTCCCGCTCCATTCTGCCCAGCATCACGCTGACCGTGGCAGGTGACACCTGCCGAAACTGCGCCAGCTCTTTCTGCGTACAGGTGCCGCGGTGGCCCAGCGCAGTAATAATAGAGGCTTGACCGCTGTGAACACCCAGCGGAATCAGCCGACGCTCCACATAATTCGAGTGGATTCGGGTCATATCTGTGAGCAGATCCAGCAATAAATTATCGTCCAAGTCGCTCACCTCTCGTTAAATTAGCTGACTAACAGCATTCAGTATAACGTTTCGTTTCGAAAAAGTCAACGGGAATCCATCTGGATTCACGAACAATTGAAACATTTCAAAAAACGGTCGCGTTATTTTCACAAAAACGGATCTTCTATGCAAAGAAATCCGCTTTTCATGACTGTTTTTGGCCGTCATGGTATACAATAGGAGTATCAGCGTTTTTTCAAGAAGCGGCGTTGCGCTTTTTGTAAAAAAGGGCTATAATTTTTATAGAGGAGCCGGGCAATTTCATCCGGTTCCCCCGCTGGAGAGGAGCACACGAATGATCTTAAAGATACTTGCTGTGGGCGATGTTGTCGGTGACGGAGGGTTGTCCTTCCTGCGGCGTCAGCTGCCCGCTCTGAAAAAAAAGCACAACGTCCATTTCACGGTTGTCAACGGCGAAAATGCCTCCGGTGTGGGCATACTTCCCCGTCAGGCCTCGGAAATTCTGGATGCGGGCGCCGATGTGGTCACGCTGGGCAATCACACCTGGAACCGCCTTCAAATTAAGGATTTTCTGGAGGAAAACCGCTACATTCTGCGTCCGGCGAATTTTACCGGAAAGGCCCCCGGGTACGGCTTTCGCGTTTACGACGGCCCGACGGGGCTTCGGATCGGCGTGATCAATCTGATCGGCCGCTGCGAGCTGGATTTTAACGCCGATAACCCGTTTTTTACCGCGGACCGCATTCTCTCCTCCGCGGAGGCGGACATCCTTCTGGTGGACTTTCACGCGGAGGCTACCAGTGAGAAGCTTGCTCTTGCTTACTATCTGGATGGCCGCGTCCACGCCCTATGGGGTACCCATACCCATGTTCCCACCGCCGATTGCCGGATATTTCCCGGCGGAATGGGCTATGTAACCGACCTGGGAATGACCGGCCCCGCAAATTCGGTGCTGGGCATACGCCCCCAGCAGTCCATCAACCGGTTTCTGGGCGGCATCCCCTCCCGGTATGAGCCCGCCGACGGCCCCTGCAAGCTTGAGAGCGTGCTGTTTGAAGTTGATACCGCCGCGGCGCGCTGCATCAGCGCGTCCCGAATTGATCTTCTGGAAGAAACCTCTTAAGGAGAATTGCCCATGCCAACCATCATCCACGCCGCGGATTTTCATCTGGATTCTCCCTTTGACGCGCTGCCTCCCGCGCTTGCTATGGAACGCAGAGAGGAGCAGAGAGAGCTGCTTCACCGGCTCGCTTTGACCGCGGAGGAGCTCCGCGCCGATCTCATCCTGCTGTCCGGTGATCTGTTCGACGGCAGCGACGCCTATTTGGAAACCGCCCAGACCCTGCTGCGCGCCCTGAGTAATATCAGAGCCAACATTTTTATCGCACCCGGAAATCACGATTACTGGTCTTCCCGCTCTCCATATGCTGCCCTGAGCTGGCCGGACAACGTCCATATTTTCCACACCGCCGGGATCGAATCCGTTCCCATTCCGGAGTGTGGCTGCGTGGTGCACGGGGCCGCCTTCACCTCCCCCTTCCGAGACGACTGCCCCCTGAAGGGCTTTCACGCCCCGGAGGACGGCAATGTCCATATTATGGTTCTTCACGGAGATATGGGCAAACACAGCCGCTATTGTCCCATCGACCCGGTGGATGTGGCGGCGTCCGGTCTCCACTATCTGGCACTGGGGCATGTCCACGCCCGCTCGCCCGTCGGCCATGAGGGACCCACGGCGTGGGCCTATCCCGGTTGCCCGGAAGGGCGCGGCTTTGACGAACTGGGGGAAAAGGGTATTCTGGCCGGAACTATCCTCACCTCCGGCGTCAACCTGCGCTTTATCCCCCTCTGCAAGAGGCGGTATGAAATTCTCACCATCCCGCTCTCCGGGAACAACCCGCCGGAGGATCAGCTTTTAGCGGCACTGCCCCGGGACGCCGTACAGGATATTTACCGCCTCCTGCTGACGGGCGAGAGCGGCGCGGAGGGATTGGATCTTCCCGCGTTACATACGGCGGCGGCTCCCTTCTTTTACAGCGTGGCCTTGTACGACCAAACCAGAATTCGCCGTGACCTCTGGGCTCGCGCCGATGAGGACACTCTGACCGGTCTGTTCCTTCAGCAGCTGAGGACGCGCTGGGAGTCCGCCCTCGATGCGGATCGCACTATCATTGAGGACGCCGTCCGGTTTGGACTGGCCGCTCTGGAAAACGGGGAGGACTACCGTCCATGATCATCAAGCGTATGTGCGCCACCTTCGGTACGCTGGAGCAGGCCACACTGGAGCTTCACGAGGGCCTGAACATCATTGAGGCGCCCAACGAATCGGGAAAATCCACCTGGGCCGCCTTTCTGCGCGCCATGCTCTTTGGCATCAACACCCGGGAACGGGACAAAAAAAATACCATCGCTGAAAAAAACCTCTACCAGCCGTGGTCGGGCGCGCCCATGGAGGGTACGCTGGAGCTGGTCTGGCAGGGGCGCGAGATCACCCTGCGCCGCTACCGCAAGGGCAGCGTTCCCTTCGGCGGCTTTGACGCCGTCTACACCGCCTCTGGCGCTCCCATCCCTGGCCTGACCGCCGAAAACGTGGGAGAGACGCTGCTGGGCGTGGGCCGGGAGGTTTATGAGCGCTCGGCTTTCGTGGGTCAGTCCTCCCTTGTGATCGATCAGACCGCCGAGCTGGAGAGCCGCATCGCGGCGCTGGCCTCCTCCGGTCAGGAGGATGTCTCCTTCTCCCAGACTCAAAAACGTCTCAGAGAATGGCAGAACCGCCGCAAATACAATAAATTGGGTCTTATTCCTCAAATGACTCAGGAGCTATCCAAGCTGGACGTCGCTATCGAGCGGGTTGGAGGCGGCATGTCCCAGGCCTCCGCCGTGCGGTCCGAGCTGACCCAGCACAAACGCCAGGAAGAGGATCTGAAGCGGGACATGGCGCTTCACCGACAGCAAAAGAACTACGAAAGCCTTCAGCGCCTTCAGGCAATCAGGGCTGAGCTTGAGCAAAAGAAGGCGGCATGTCTGGCTGCGGAAGCGGAGGCGCAGCGGCACGGAGCCGCTCCAGAGGCGGCTGTCCTTCGGAGCGCACAGGACAATTTAAATTACCTCTCCACCCTGGATTCCAACATCAGGCTGGCCCGAAAGCAGCAGGCGGAGGCGGAAGAAACCGCACAGGCCGCACAAGCGTCCCGCCGCGACGAGAGCTTCCCCGACTGTACCGCCGAGGAAGCATGGGCTCAGGCCTCCTCCGACAGGGAGACCATCTCCAAGCACCTGCTGCTGGCGGACAAGCTGCCGGCAGCAGCCGTTGTGCTGGCGCTGCTGGGCTTTGTGGCCGGTGCCGGCCTGGGCGCGGCAGGTGCGCTCCTCCTTCCCGCTTTTCGCTTTCCTCTGATCGGCGGCGGAATCGCGCTGTTTCTGGTGACTGTCGTGGCAGCACTGCTTGTGCGCTCCCGGCAGGCGTCAAAACATCGCGCGGCCGCCCAGGCCGTTTATCACCGCTATCCCACCGCCCAAACCACCGACGATATCCTCCGGCAGGCATCAAGCTACCGTGAGGCATGCGCCGCCGCGCTCACCGCCGCGGAACAGGAATCCCGGGTCACACAGGCTTTGATGAACTTGGAGGAGGAGCGGACTAGGCTGCTCCGCTCCCTTCTGGATCTGGTGCACCCCTTCGCCCCAGAGGTCACCGACACGTTCGGTATCTCCGCCGCGCTCTCCAGAGCGCTGACGCTGGACGACCGCCACAAAACCGCCCGGCGGGACTATGAGAGCGTCCTACGCATCTGTGATACCGTCGCCGCCGACGGCATCCCGGAGTACTCCGGGGAGGAGCCCCCCGACTCACCCTCCCGCACTGTCCAAGAAACCGAAACGCAGCTCATCGCCGTTTCCACCGAGCTCACCCGACTCCAGCGCACTTTGGATTTCATTGAGGGAGAGCTTCGCTCTCTCGGCGATTTGTCGGGACTGCAGGCCCGCAGAGACGCGCTGGCGGAGCAGCTGGCAGCCAGAACGGGAGAATATGAGGCAATCTCTCTGGCGCTGGAAGCGCTTGAGTCAGCACACGCACTCCTTGAGGAGCGGTTTTCGCCCATATTAAACCGGAAAACCGGAGAAATTCTCTCCGCCTTTACCGGCAACAAATATTCCTCCGTCTCGTTCAACCGCGATCTGGACGCGCAGGCCACTGAAACTGGGGGCTTGCTTCCCCGGCGGGCGGCGGCCCTCAGCGCGGGCACCGTCGATCAAGTCTACCTGGCCGTCCGGCTGGCAGTGTGCGACATCACACTCCCCTCGGATGACCCCACGCCGCTGCTTTTAGATGACGCGCTGGCCTTTTTTGACGACCGGCGCATGGAACTGGCGCTGACCTACCTGTCCAAGCTTCCCCGGCAGATTCTGCTATTTACCTGCCAGCATCGGGAAGCCGCCTTTTTGGAACACACTCCGGAAGTTTCGCTAATCCCCTTGCATTCGGGCGTGAGCTGACATATAATAAGCACATCTGTTTTTCCAGGAAACCGCTGTTTCATGGAACCGGCGGTTTCCTCAATTTATACTATTGGAGTGACCCCCATGACTGACGAATTAGGCCTGACCCCCCAGGGCGAGGTTCCGGAGGAGCATTCCTCCCGCGCAGACGCCTTTAAGAGGGATTTGTTCTTCTATTTGCAGAATCTGGTCTATTTTATGCTGTTCCTCATCCTGATTTTCACCTTTGTCGGGCGTATCATCGGCGTGGACGGACCTTCCATGATGCCAACTCTCCATGACGGTGACCTGATGATCCTGCAAAATATTTGTTATACGCCCAAGCAGGGTGACGTTGTGGTGCTGACCAAGGAGAGCTTCAATGAAAGTCCCATTGTCAAGCGAGTGATTGCCGTAGGCGGACAAACCGTCAAAATCGACTATGACACCAACACGGTCTATGTGGACGGGGTGGCGCTGGACGAGCCTTATATCAAAGAGGCCATGGTAGACAAGGGCAGCGGATGGACCACTGAAGTTACAGTGCCCGAGGGCTCCATCTTTGTGATGGGCGATAACCGCAACGACTCATCGGACAGCCGCTATCCCCTCATCGGCACCATTGACGAGCGCTGTGTCATCGGTCATGTGCTTTGCGTCATCTTTCCCTTCTCCGATTTCGGCGTGGTTTAGTAAAACGGACGGTTCATTCATCCGCCTACAAAAAAGGGACTGCCCATCATGGCAGCCCCTTTTTTATGGACTTCACGCAGACAGGAAGGTCTCCATGGAACCGATTTCCACACCGGTGTAATACCACTTTAAAATTTCCTCCCAGGTTTTCCCCTCCTCCGCAAGTGTGTTCGCGCCATATTGGCTCATGCCTACCCCATGCCCGTAGCCGGTGACGGAGAAGGTTACTGACGCGCTGTCGGCGGCGATGGTAAAGGTTGCCGACCGCAGGCCATACAGGCTTCGCATCTCGTTTCCCGAAACCGTCACACCGCCTACGGTCACCGACTCCACCAGCCCAGACGCGGTGGTGACGGTGTTTTGAATCCAGTCACTGGGGTTGTCCCCAAAAACCGCCTGAGAATAGCTTGCCTGAAAGTCTGTCTGAAACTCCGCCGCTGTAAGGGACACCGTACTGTGGTAATTGGGCACCTCCGCCCCCTCCGGACTCTCCACCGAGGACAGATAAGGAACCTCCGTCCCCCAAACCGCAACCGCATCGGCGGTACTGCCGGCGGCAGAGGAAAAAAACAGCGCATTGATCAGCTGCCCGTTATAGGTGACGACTTGTCCATCTGTCGCGGCGACAGCGGCGGCAATCTTCTCCGTGTTGGCCTCCGCCTGATCCCCCCAGTTGGCCGCGGCATCCTCTTTGGAGATATAGGCCTGGCAGCAGCTGCTGTCGGTGCAGACATCCGCATTGTCGTGGTTGCTCCCGTTGACCTTTTTGTTCAGCGTATAGGTACGCGCCGTGGCCGCCTGCGCCTTTAGCGCCTCCTCCTCAAAGGAAGCGGGCATCTCCGCTGCGACCACTCCCCACAAATATTGATCCAGCGGTATGGCGCTCACCGTCCCATCCTTCATTAGCACCTGAATGGTCGCCTCGCTGTCAAGCGTCGTTGTCTGCTCCGCCGCCTGAGGTGTCGCCGGAAGCACCTCCACCTGACTTTGCAGCTCCTCCCCGCCGCTGTACAGCGGCTCATCGTGAATCAGCAGCACCGGCAATAAAAATGATATGCCCAGCAGCAATAGCCCCATCCCGGCAGTCCAGCGCATTTGTGTTCCTCCTTTTGCAAGTTTTACAAAAATGTCTTTCATTCCAGTAACAACTTTTCCATTCTCGGCCATTCTTAAGATTGACTTTAATCACCGCCTGGTGTAAAATATATCAATATAATGCCGCCGTGATATTCAAGAATCGTCCCTCAGCCCCGCCGTGCTCGTCCGAAATCGGCAAACATATTCTGAGAAAATGACACAAGGAGGCGTCAGGCATGCAGAATTATTCTCCAGTCGCGTTTGAATCCCAAGTCCCCCCCCTGTCCAGCAACAGCTTTATAGAAGGTCTATGCGAACGTTTTACAAAATATAACCATATTGATCCCTCTTACTATACAAGCTGGGACGTGAAGCGGGGACTGCGGAATGCCGATGGCACCGGTGTCATGGCCGGAGTGACCAATATAGGAAACGTGCAGGGCTATTATCTTCAGGACGGTGAAAGAATTCCCATCGACGGAAAGCTCATCTATCGGGGAATTGATGTATACGATCTGATTCACGGTTTTATGTCGGAGGGTCGGTTTGGCTTTGAGGAGACTGCCTATCTCCTTCTGTTCGGTGTGCTTCCCACCCGTTCGGAGCTTGCGGAATTTGAAGAAATTCTCTCAAATTACCGTGAGCTGCCCAGAGATTTTACCGAAGACATGATTTTAAAGGCTCCCAGCAACAATGTGATGAACAAACTGGCTCGTTCCGTCCTCGCCCTCTATTCCTATGATCCCGATCCCGAAAATACCTCTCTGCCATCTGAAATGCGTCAGGCGCTCCAGCTGATCGCCCGCTGCCCGGTGATTGTGGCTCATGCCTTTTCCACCAAGCGGCATTATTATGACAATGAGAGCCTGTATATCCACCGCCCGCAGCCCGGTTTGTCCGTGGCGGAAAACTTTCTCTACTCCGTCCGTCATGACAACCGTTACACGCTGGAGGAAGCCCGTCTGCTCGACCTTTGCCTTGTGCTCCATATGGAGCACGGCGGTGGAAACAACTCCGCCTTTACCTGCCGTGTGCTCTCCTCTTCGGGTACCGATATCTATTCCGCCATTTCTGCCGCGGTAGGCTCCCTGAAGGGTCCCCGCCACGGCGGTGCCAACCGCAAGGTTATGGAAATGTTCGAATGTATTGAGTCGGGTGTTTCCGACTGGACCAATGACGATGAAATCCACCGTTATTTGACTCGGATTCTCCGCAAGGAGGCTGGAGACGGCTCCGGACTGATTTACGGCATGGGACATGCCATTTATACCAAGTCCGATCCCCGCGCCGTGCTGCTCAAGCAGTTTGCCCGGGATGTGGCTGCTCAAAAAGACATGCTCCGTGAATTTGAGCTGTTTGAGGCGGTGGAACGCCTCACCCCGGAGGTGTTCGCCGCGGAGACGGGCAATACCAAGACCATGTGCGCCAATGTGGATATGTATTCGGGACTGGTCTATAAAATGATGGGTATTCCCCCCGATCTCTTTACCCCTCTGTTTGCCATCGCCCGCATGGTTGGCTGGTGTGCCCACCGCATTGAGGAAATCTACAACCCCGGAAACCGCATCATTCGCCCGGCCTACAAAGCGGTCGCGCCCCGCCGTCCCTTTATCCCCATCTCGGAGCGCGGCGAATAATTCATTCTACACAAAAACACAGGACTGAATCGCAACGGATTCAGTCCTGTGTTTTTCACTTTTTCTTTCATAAAATTAAATATTGACTTTAATATTGTGAAAGCGTATCATAATTTCAGGAAGGGAGGTGGCTGCATGTCCATTGATGTTGTCCCCGAATGGATGTCCGAGCTCGACAGCGAGGACGTATCTTTTATCAAAAAATTCATTCTGGCCTCCGGCTCTCTCAAGGAAATCGCGGCACAGTACGGCGTGACCTATCCCACCGTGAGACTTCGGCTGGACCGACTCATTCAAAAAATTCAAATTAACGATACCACCGCGTCGGAACCCTATGTCGCGCTGATCAAACGGCTGGCTGTGAATGAGAAGCTTGATTTTGATACGGCAAAAATTCTGATTCAGGAGTACCGTAAGCAAACGAAAGGAGATCCACTATGAGTATACTTCCCACTGTACTGATTTTACTGCTGCTGCTTGGAGGCATTATTGCGCTGCAAATTTTCCTCTCCAGCAAATCCCGCCGATGGCCCGGACTGATCCTGCCCGGCTTGTCGCTATTCAATTCACTTTTGATCAGCTTCAGCTTAGTATCTTACAATGCCTTGTTTTCCGGCACAGTGCATCTTTCAGCAGCCCTCGGAAGCTGTGTGATCCCCTTTTTGCTAATGAATATTCCTACTTTAATTCTTGTGGCAATCTTCTTCGCCTGCCGGGAAAACTGCAAGAAAAAGCGCGAGTTTGAAAAAATGAGTGTTCAGGATCTAGAGTAATAATCTATCTTGCAAGGAGCATCATAAGCTATGGTTGAACATATTAACCGATTTCAGTTTTTACTTACCCTTTTAAACCTGATCATATTGATTGCCATATTAATTGTCATACCAGTGCTACTGTTTTTACTAATCCGGCACTTAATCCGCGCCAATGACCGAAATAAAAATCAAAAATCGAAACAACAGCAAGAATTGGAGCAAATGAATCTTGATGATTTAGAGTAAATCAGCAGGATTCCACTTTCTCCTTTAAAAATGCGATGTACTCATTCCCCCAAATTTCCAACGCATCCAAAACAGGAAAAAATGCTCTTCCCAGCCCGTTGAGGGAATACTCCACTTTGGGGGGAATCTGCTGGTAGACCGTTCTGGTGATCAGTCCGTTTTCCTCCATCATCCGAAGCTGCTTGGTCAGTGTCGTCTGCGTCAGATCGGGGAGTGCTCTTTGCAGTTCATTAAACCGCATGGTGTTCACACTCAAATGATGCAAAATCAGCAGTGTCCACTTCCCCGTCAGCAGCTTCTGCGCCGTCACAAATGGGCAGAGCCCGAATAAATCCCGTTCCATCGTACCTCCATAGTATCTTTTGCAGTACTAACCACATCAAAAGATTGTACTTGATTTTAATATTGTATATGGTACGATAGTATCATTAATCACAATTAAAATCAATCCCTGAATAATGGAGGAATCAGTATGAAGGAAGTATACGATTATTTGAAAAAAGTTGGTGTCTATTATTTGGCCACCACAGAAGGAGATCAGCCCCGGGTTCGCCCCTTCGGCACCATTGACCTGTTTGAAGACAAGCTTTACATTCAAACCGGAAAGATTAAGCCGGTCTCGAAGCAGATGGTGGCAAACCCCAAAATTGAGATTGCCGCTATGGGCGGCGGCGCGTGGATCCGCATCGAAGCCACCGCGGTGGAGGATGCCCGTGTCGAGGCACAGCAGCACATGCTGGACGCTTATCCTCAGCTTCAGGACAGATATAAGGCCGGCGACGGCAACACCCAAATATTTTATCTGAAGGACGCTACCGCAACGATTTTCCCTCTTGGCCCCAACGCGGAGCCTAAAGTTATCAAATTTTAATATAGTCTGATACCGGAGTTCCTCGGTTCTCCGGCTACAGTCATGAATATGACGTATCCGGCAGTGCAATGTACTGCCGGATAACGTCATATTTTTCATGCTGCGGCACGTCTTGAACTCCGCTAACAGCCGCCGCCGTTTCCTGATCAAAACAGCTTAGGGTAGACGGACAGGCCATGCTCGACACAGTACAGATAAAACGTTCCGCCTGACAGCCGCGGCATGTGAAAGGATGGGCTTTGCTCCGGGTACAGACGCCGCAGAAACACCGTGTCGCTTTTGACATAGGCGGCAAAAACAATAAAATGCTTTTTCGTCATAGGATGATCCAATGTGATATAGCAATCGTCATCCAATTCCTCAACCGCAATTTTGATGTGCTCCGCCGGGTCCGACGTGCTCAGCCGCTCCAGCTTTCTGCCACAGCACACGATAGACGCGCCGCCCGTGCTGACCAGAATATTGCCGCAGGAAGAACAGACATAAAAACGAATTTTCGCAATGTTCCCGCTGTCCGGCTTGTTTAAGGCCATTTCTCCCTCCATCAGCTGTGCCATATCAACCCCCAATAACGAGGACAATTCCGGCCAATAGGTCAGGTCGGGACTGCCCATTCCGCACTCCCACTTAGAAACGGTTTTATGGGTAATCCCAAG
>JAGFXR010000005.1 GCA_017861365.1 Oscillospiraceae bacterium
CTCGAATTCAGCGACGGAAGTATCCTCCACGGAGAAATCATCAGATTCAGGCTCGAATTCAGCGACGGAAGTATCCTCCACGGAGAAATCATCAGATTCCGGTTCGATCTCAGAGGCGGAAGTATCGTCTACGGAGAAGTCATCAGATTCCGGTTCGATCTCAGAGGCGGAAGCATCGTCTACGGAGAAATCATCAGATTCTGGTTCCATCTCAGCGACGGAAGTATCGTCTACGGAAAAATCATCAAATTCCGGTTCGGTTTCTGGAACAGAAGCCGCTTCTGCGGGGGACGGTTTGACATCCTCTTCGGCGAAGGTGTAAAACGCATTCGCGCTGTACCCCTCATCGGAGAGATCGGCTTTGGTCCTAAGATCGGAGATGCGCTCCTCGTTATAAGTAATGACTTCCTTTGAAACTGTTATCTTTTCACACAAAACCGTGTACGGCCCCTCGGGAGCGTGAGACCGTTCCGCATAGTAGAGCCTTCCGATTTCCTGATATGCCTTGCGAATAGATTCCTCCTCGGTGGCGATCTCCAGCTTCAGCCGGGTGATCTCGGCGATTTCCCTGGCTTTGGAAGCGCCGACGCCCGCCAATACACGAGCCTTGGAAAAACCGCTTTGGGCGAGACTGGAAATAGTTTCGGTCAGTTGATCAAATGCCGACATAGATAAACCTCCTGTTGTTGTGGCATGAGGTTATCTTACCTTATTTCGCTTCAGCCCGCAAGTGGTTTGGTTGACAATTTACAAAATGTTATGATTGTCGGCCCTCTGGCGATGATGATCAAGGGTCGTCATGAAGCTTTCGGCGCAGGGTATCGATGGCCCGTCTCTCAATGCGGGAAACCTGCACCTGTGACACGCCCAGTACCTTGGCCGTTTTCTCCTGAGTGAGATTTTTATAATAGCGCAGGAAGATGACCTGCTGCTCCCGCTCAGGCAGCGCGTCGATACTGCTCCGCAGCGCCAGCCGTTCCACCAGATGTTCCTCCATGCCTTCCGTGCCGACGACGCTTTCCAGGGTGAAGCCGTCGTCTCCGCTCTCCATCTGCAGGGAAGAGACGGGGCGGGTGGCGGTTTCCGCGGTGGCAATATCCTCCACGGTCAGATGGGTTTCCTCCGCCAGCTCCGAGAGGGTGGGTTCCCGCCCCAGAGCATGCTCCAGCCGATCCCGGGCCATGCGTATGACGGCACTGCGCTCCTTGATTCCCCGGCTGACCTTGACCGTTCCGTCATCCCGCAGGAACCGGCGGATTTCACCCGCGATTTTAGGAACCGCATAGGTGGAAAACTGGGTGCCGAAGTTGGTGTCGAATCCGCGCACCGCTTTGATAAAACCCACGCAGCCCAGCTGGTATAAGTCCTCCGGATCGACTCCGCGTCCATAATAGCGGCGCACAACGCTCCAGATCAGGCCGCTGTTTTCCTCCAATACACGGGCGCAGGCCTCATTGTCGCCCTGCTTGGCAGCTTCCAGAAGCGCGGGGGCGGAAGCGTTCACCGGATACCGCCTCCCGCCCGGCGGGCAATCTTTTTTCTCATAATGACGGTTGTCCCTTTCCCCAACGTGGATTTGACCCGGAGCAGGTCGGTAAAGCTTTCCATGATGGTAAAGCCCATACCGGAGCGGTCATCTTTGCCTGTGGTGTACAGCGGGGTACGGGCCTGTTCAATATCGGCAATCCCAATGCCCCAGTCGCGTACAGTGATCACGATGCTGTTATCCTCCATCAGCTGCATGCGCATGCTGATTTTTCCCAGAGTATCGGGATAAGCGTGGACGATGGAATTGGTTACCGCCTCGCTGACGGCGGTTTTCAGATCATTGAGTTCGTCCAGGGTTGGGTCCAGCTGAGCGGCAAAGCACGCGGCGCTGCTGCGGGCAAAGCCCTCGTTGGCAGACCGGGAGAGAAATTCAATCGTAGCCTGATTGACGGGTTTTACCATATGTACCATCCTGCCTTTATTCAAATTTAATGAATCTGTCTACACCGGCGCACCTGAGAACCTTGGATGGCTGTGAGCTGACATGTTCGACGGCCAGGGTTCCGCCCAGCTCCAGCATACGGCGGTACGCCCGCAGCAGCAGGGCAATGCCGGAGCTGTCCATAAAGGTAACGCCCCCAAAATCCAGCGTCAGGGAGCGGGGGAGCACAATATCAATCTGACGGTCCAATGTTGACATCATTTCTTTCGCGCTGTGTTGATCGATTTCACCGGAAATCGCGGCGGACAGCACTCTGTTTTGCGCGATACAGGTAATGGGCAAGTGCGATTCCTCCTTTATGAATGGGGTTGTCCCATAAATAAGTACGCTCAAGGCAGTTTGTTTTGGCTCATTTGAGGCGGAGTGGTACATGAGGCCAAAGTCTGATCGTTTCGGCAGATTTCATTATACGGGACAGACAGTGCGGAAACGGTCATGTTTTGGGAGAAGAATGGAAAAAACAGTAAATTAACCGGAGCTGATATGCGGTTTTGTGAGAAGCAGGAGCGGAGCCTGCTGACATTATGAATTAAACAATAAAATTGTCACCTTTTACAAAAAACCAAGGAAGGATTCAGGGAAAAACAACAAAAAAAGCCTTGACAAACGTCAAGACTTGTGTGTATAATAAAATGCTTTTATTTGCTCACCGGAAGACATACCGCTTTCCTTCATTAAAGGCAGTATATCACAAACCGACATGGAATGCAAGTGAATTTTTGATTGTTATCAACTGTGCCGTGTGTGCCGCACTTCCGGGATGCGGCGGACAGAGAACGATTGCATGGAAACTGAGAGCGCCCCCTAGAAATATCCGAAAGGAATGGTCATTAGAATGGTAAAGGACGTCTATTACGGTAAGACATTGCGTAAAAGCTTTGCCCGCCACGACGAGATTCTGGACATGCCTAATCTGCTGGAGATTCAAAAGGATTCCTACCAGTGGTTTCTGGAAACAGGGCTTGCCGAGGTGTTCCGCGACGTAGGACCCATTACGGACTACGCAGGAAACCTGGAACTCTCGTTCATTGATTTTGATATGAACGAGAAGCCGAAATACTCCGTGGAGGAATGCAAAGCCCGTGACGCCACCTATGCCGCTCCCATCAAGGTGCGGGTTCGTCTGCGCAACAAGGAGACGGAGGAAATCAAGGAACAGGAAATTTTCATGGGCGATTTCCCTTTGATGACCACTGCCGGAACCTTTGTGATTAACGGCGCGGAACGCGTGATTGTCTCTCAGATCGTCCGCTCCCCCGGCATCTACTTCTCCAAAAACGCGGATAAAGCCGACAACGTGACCTACTCCGCGACGGTCATTCCTTACCGGGGCGCGTGGCTGGAGTATGAGACGGATCTTTCCGATGTGTTTTATGTCCGCATCGACAAAAATCGTAAAATTCCAGTGACCGCATTTATCCGCGCCGTGGGTCCCAAGACTGACGCTGAAATTCTCGAGCTGTTCGGTGAGGATACCCGTATTTTGGCTACTCTGGAGAAGGATACCTGCAAAACTTACGAGGAGGCGCTGCTGGAAATTTACCGCAAGCTCCGCCCCGGCGAGCCGCCCACTGTAGATTCCGCGGAAAATCTGTTAAACTCACTGTTTTTCGATCCCCGCCGATATGATCTTTCCGCTGTCGGGCGCTATAAATTTAATAAGAAGCTGACGCTTTGGAATCGAATCTCCGGTCACACACTGGCGCTTCCCGTTGCGGATCCCACCACCGGTGAGATCATTGCCGAGGCTGGCGAGGTTCTCACCCGTGAACGCGCCCAGGAGCTGGATCACCGGGGTGTCAACGAAGTGTACCTCGCCGTGGACGGCAAGCAGATTAAGGTGTTTTCCAACCACATGGTGGACATGAAATATTTTGTGGAGTTTGATCCGGAGCTATGCGGGGTAAATGAAAGGGTTCGCTTTGCGGTGCTGCGGGAGCTTCTGGAGCAGCGCGACGCCGCGGGACTGTCTCAGCAGGAGTTTCAGGATCTCGTTACCGAGCGTCTGGACGACCTGATTCCCAAGCACATTATTCTGGATGACATGATGTCTTCTATTAACTATTTAAATGGCCTGGCGCAGGGAGTCGGTACGGCGGATGATATCGATCATCTGGGCAACCGCCGTCTGCGCTGCGTGGGTGAGCTGCTGCAAAACCAGTTCCGTATCGGATTTTCCCGTATGGAGCGCGTTATCCGTGAGCGCATGACCATTCAGGATTTGGATATTGTCACGCCCCAGTCGCTGATCAATATCCGTCCCGTCACCGCGTCCATCAAGGAGTTTTTCGGTTCCTCTCCTTTGAGCCAGTTTATGGATCAGACTAACCCGCTGGCAGAGCTTACCCACAAGCGCCGCATGTCCGCGCTGGGACCCGGCGGTCTGTCCCGTGACCGCGCCTCCTTCGAGGTGCGCGACGTCCACTACAGTCACTATGGCCGCATGTGCCCCATCGAGACGCCGGAAGGCCCGAACATCGGCCTGATCTCCTATTTGGCCTCCTATGCCAGAATTAACCGCTATGGATTTATCGAGGCGCCCTACCGCAAGGTTGACAAGGCAAGCGGCTGCCTGACCGATGTCATTGAATACATGACTGCGGATGTAGAGGATGAGTACATCGTCGCCCAAGCCACGGAGCCTTTGGATGAGAAGAATTTTCTGATCAATGCCCGTATTACCTGCCGCCACCGCAACGAGATCATTGAGGTGGACCGCGAGCAGGTGGACTATATCGACGTGTCCCCCAAAATGATGGTATCCATCGCAACGGCAATGATTCCGTTTCTGGAAAATGATGACGCAAACCGTGCGCTGATGGGCGCGAACATGCAGCGCCAGGCGGTGCCTCTGCTCACCACCCAGGCTCCGATTGTCGCCACCGGTATGGAGCATAAAGCCTGTATCGACTCGGAAATCGCCATCGTTACCCGGGAGGACGGCGAAGTGATCCGTGTATCCGCAGACTGCGTTACCATCCGCCAGACGGACGGGATTGTCAAGGATTACCCTGTTACAAAGTTTTTACGCTCCAACCATGGAACCTGTATCAACCAGCGGCCCATTGTCAATGTGGGGCAGAAGGTGAAGGCCGGGGACGTGATCGCCGATGGCCCATCCACCGAACAGGGCGAGATCGCTCTGGGTAAAAACATCCTGATGGGCTTTATGACCTGGGAAGGTTATAACTATGAGGACGCGATTCTCTTAAACGAGCGTATCGTCAAGGAAGATGTGTTCACCTCCATTCATATTGAAGAATATGAGACTGAATCCCGCGACACCAAGCTGGGGCCGGAGGAGATTACCCGGGATATCCCCAACGTGGGCGAGGACGCGCTGAAGGATCTGGATGAGCGCGGTATCATCCGCATCGGCGCCGAGGTTCGCGCCGGAGATATTCTGGTGGGCAAGGTGACCCCCAAGGGTGAAACCGATCTGACCGCTGAGGAACGCCTGCTCCGTGCCATCTTTGGCGAAAAGGCCCGTGAGGTGCGCGACACCTCCCTGAAGGTGCCCCACGGCGAGAGCGGCATTATTGTGGATGTCAAGGTGTTTACCCGGGAAAACGGCGATGACCTTAATCCCGGCGTCAATATGGTTGTTCGCGTCTATATTGCCCAGAAGCGCAAGATTTCGGTGGGAGATAAAATGGCCGGACGTCACGGAAACAAGGGTGTTGTCTCCCGTATCCTGCCTCAGGAGGATATGCCGTTCCTGCCAGACGGCACTCCGCTGGACATCGTTTTGAACCCGCTGGGCGTTCCCTCCCGTATGAACATCGGCCAGGTTCTGGAGGTTCACTTGGGTTATGCGGCTCAGGCGCTGGGCTGGAAGGTAGCAACCCCCATCTTTAACGGCGCCAACGAACGGGATATTGGCGAAACCCTCCACAAGGCGGGCTTGCGTCAGGACGGAAAAACCGCGCTGTACGACGGGCGCACAGGCGAACGCTTTGACAACCCGGTGACCGTCGGCTATGTTTACTTCTTAAAGCTCCATCACTTGGTTGATGATAAAATTCATGCCCGCTCCACCGGCCCTTACAGCCTGGTGACCCAGCAGCCTCTGGGCGGCAAGGCTCAGTTCGGCGGCCAGCGGTTCGGAGAAATGGAAGTGTGGGCGCTGGAAGCCTACGGCGCAGCGTACACACTGCAGGAAATCCTCACAGTCAAATCCGACGATGTCACCGGACGTGTCCGCACCTATGAGTCCATTGTCAAAGGGCATAACGTTCCCACGCCGGGTGTTCCTGAGTCCTTTAAGGTTCTGGTCAAGGAACTGCAGTCCCTCTGTCTGGATATCCATGTGCTGGACGATAAGGGTCAGGAGATTGAATTGAAGGATGACGAAGAAGACACCTATCAGGTAGGCAAGTTTAACGACGAAGAGGAAGAAGTTTACGACTATGGAACCGAATCGGAGCTTTCGGCGGCCGGTTACTCCTTAAAAGAAGACAGTGACGATGACGAAATCGCTCCCATGGATGAGGATCTGGGGGATGATGAACTGTTTTCTGAGGATGAGCTCCTCGACGATGACATGTAATTGAGGGAGGACGAAAAACTTTATGAGTTACGCTGAATTTGACGCGATCCGCATCGCCATTGCCTCCCCGGAACAGATTCTGGAGTGGTCCCATGGCGAGGTGAAAAAGCCGGAAACCATCAATTACCGCACACTGAAACCGGAGCGGGACGGCCTGTTCTGTGAGAAAATCTTTGGGCCTACCAAGGATTGGGAATGTCACTGCGGCAAGTATAAAAAAATCCGCTTTAAGGGCAAAATTTGTGACCGCTGCGGTGTCGAAGTTACACGGGCCAAGGTGCGCCGTGAGCGCATGGGGCACATCGCTCTGGCCGCGCCGGTTTCACACATCTGGTATTTTAAGGGCATCCCGTCCCGCATGGGTCTGCTGCTGGATATTTCTCCCCGCATTTTGGAAAAAGTGCTGTATTTTGCCTCTTATATTGTCACGGATCCCGGCTTCTCCCCGCTTGCTAAGAACCAGATTCTCTCGGAAAAGGAATACCGCGAGATGCGGGAAAAATACGAGGATGATTTTCAGGCGGGCATGGGCGCGGAGGCTGTCAAGAAACTGCTTCAGGACATTCATCTGGAACAACTTTCAGAGCAGCTGCGCACGGAGCTGAAGGACGCTTCCGGTCAGAAAAAGGCACGTATTGTCAAGCGCCTGGAGGTGGTGGATGCGTTCCGCCTCTCAGGAAACAAACCGGAGTGGATGATCATCGATGTGCTGCCGGTCATTCCCCCCGAGCTGCGCCCCATGGTGCAGCTGGATGGCGGACGCTTCGCGACCTCCGACTTAAACGACCTTTACCGCCGGGTGATCAACCGCAACAACCGTTTGAAGCGGCTCATTGATTTGAAGGCGCCCGATATCATCGTACGCAACGAGAAGCGTATGCTGCAGGAGGCGGTTGATGCCCTCATTGACAACGGCAGAAGAGGGCGCGCCGTCACAGGAGCCAACAACCGAGCGCTCAAATCCCTGTCCGATATGCTCAAGGGCAAACAAGGCCGGTTCCGCCAGAACCTGCTGGGCAAGCGCGTCGACTATTCCGGACGCTCCGTAATTGTGGTCGGGCCGGAGTTGAAGATTTATCAGTGCGGCCTGCCCAAAGAGATGGCGATTGAATTGTTCCGTCCCTTTGTCATGAAAAAGCTGGTGGAGGACGGTTACGCCAATAATATTAAATCGGCTAAAAAGATGGTGGATAAGGGCAAGACGGAGGTCTGGGATGCGCTGGACTTTATCATTAAGGATCATCCCGTCATGCTCAACCGCGCGCCGACGCTGCACAGACTGGGCATTCAGGCATTTGAGCCTGTGCTGGTGGAGGGACGCGCCATCAAGCTGCATCCGCTGGTGTGTACCGCGTTTAACGCGGACTTCGACGGCGACCAGATGGCGGTTCACGTTCCCCTTTCCACCGAGGCTCAGACGGAAGCCCGCATTCTGATGCTGGCAGCCAACAACCTGCTGCGCCCCTCGGACGGCGGCCCTGTCACCGTCCCCACGCAGGACATGGTGCTTGGCGCTTATTACCTTACCTATGAGCGCGATCCCCAGCGGGTGGAAGAGCTGACCTATGATTCCCCCGCCGCAGCCATGCAGGCCGCGCAGGAGGGTACCATTGACATGAATGACCGCATCTGGATTCCGGATGAGGCGAAAAAGCGCTATTACCGCACTACCGCCGGTCTTTGTGCGCAGACCGCCGAGGGCGAACTGCCCTTAGAGGTCTATAACACCTACTCCACGGATGGAGAGGCGCAGCTTGCCTACGATGACGGAATGCTTGACCTGCATGAGCCGATCATGGTGCGGCGTACCGCCGTCGTGAACGGGGAGCAATGTCATAAGCTGGTGCGTACCACGGTGGGTCGTTTGATCTTTAATGAGAATATTCCTCAGGATATCGGGTTTGTTGACCGAAGCGACGAAAACGGTGTGTTTGAGCCGGAAATCAACTTTATCTGCGGAAAGAAGCAGCTGTCCAAAATTATTGATAAATGTATTGCCGTCCACGGCTTTACCGTCTCGGCAGGCGTTCTGGATTCCGTCAAATCGCTGGGCTATAAATTCTCCACCCGGGGCGCACTCACGGTTTCTATTTCCGACATGACCGTGCCCGCAAAGAAGGGTGAGCTGATTGCTCGTACCGAACAGGAAGTCGTTAAGATTGAGCGGCAGTTCAAGCGCGGCTTCTTGACCAATGACGAGCGCTACCGTCTTGTGGTTCAGGCCTGGGAGCAGACCACAAAGGATGTGACCGAGGCACTGATGGCCGGACTTGACCGCTATAACCCCATCTGGATGATGGCGGACTCAGGCGCCCGTGGCAGCACCGCTCAGATCCGTCAGCTGGCCGGTATGCGCGGACTGATGGCGGACACCTCCGGACGTACCATCGAGATTCCGGTTAAGGCAAACTTCCGTGAGGGCCTGTCTGTTCTGGAATACTTTATCTCCTCCCGCGGCGCCCGTAAGGGTTTGGCTGACACCGCTCTGCGTACCGCCGACTCCGGTTACCTGACCCGCCGTCTGGTGGATGTCGCTCAGGAGGTCATCATTCGGGAGCATGACTGCGGAACCCATGACGGCATCCCAGTTTCCGAAATCTGTGAAAACGGACAGGTGATCGAAACCTTTGCCGAACGGCTGAAGGGGCGGTTCCTGGTGGAGGATCTCTATGATCCTCAGACCGATGAACTGCTGATTTCCGCAGACCGGATGCTGACAGGAGAGGATGCGGAGCTGCTGACCTCCCACGGCGTCTACGAGGTGTTGATCCGCTCCGTGTTGGCCTGCAAGGCGAGAAGCGGCGTCTGCTCCAAGTGCTACGGCGTCAATCTTGCCATTGGCGAGGTAGTGGGCGAGGGAGAAGCGGTGGGAATCATCGCGGCTCAATCCATCGGTGAGCCGGGTACCCAGCTCACCATGCGTACCTTCCACACCGGCGGCGTCGCCGGCGGAGACATCACACAGGGTCTTCCCCGCGTCGAGGAGCTGTTCGAGGCCCGCAAACCGAAGAAGATGGCTCAGCTGGCGGAGATCAGCGGCAGAGTGACGGTGGAGGATTCCAAAAAGTCCAATATTCTGAATGTTACCATCACGGCTGATGATGGGGAAGTGGTTTCCTATGCCATTCCGCAGAACGCGGGACTGCGCGTGAAAGACGGAGAGACGGTGAAAAAGGGGGTGGAGCTCACGGATGGAGCGCTGTCTCCCCACGATGTGCTTCGTGTACGCGGCGTTTCCGCTGTGCATGACTATCTCATCCGTGAGGTACAGAAGCCTTACCGTCAGCAGGGCGTTGACATCAACGACAAGCACATTGAGGTCATTGCCCGCCAGATGATGCGCAAGGTGCGCGTTGAGGAAGAAGGGGACTCGGAACTGCTCTCCGGTTCCACCGTTGATGTAATAGAGTATGAGGATGCCAGAGCGCGGATTGCCGCCCGCATTGCTGCGGGGGAGACCAATGATGGTCTTGAGCTGCACCTGCCCACCTGTACGCGTCTGATGATGGGAATTACCAAGGCATCTCTGGCCACGGAATCCTTCCTCTCAGCCGCGTCCTTCCAGGAGACCACAAAAGTGCTGACCGAAGCCGCTATTAAGGGCAAGGAGGATCACCTGCTGGGTCTTAAGGAAAATGTCATCATCGGAAAGCTGATCCCTGCTGGCTCCGGTCTTGCAAAATACCGCAAGTATGACAAGATTGAAGATGGCGAACCGGTGGGGAGATTTGAGGCGGTTGCCGCGGTTGTCGCGGGAACCGAAACCGTTGCCGAAGATGAGCTCAGTGAAAACCCTGTCGGTTTTTAAGTGGTAACTGTAAGCTCTGATTGGGTCAGGTAAAGCTGCCGGATTTTAGAAATCAATACGTTTGGGGGACGCCGCGAGGCGTCCTCCTTTTTTATGAGAGAGCCTGCGATAGCTGATGAGAATCTGACAGCAGCTTCCATGTTTGTAAAAGACGGAAAGAATATAGAGGTGCGGTTGACTGTACGCCAGGCTGTGATATGATACTAAATAGTAAAAACACCAAAGCAACGCTTTATAGGTAATGGCGGGTGGATTTGGAGTAAGCTGGAGGGGGAGCCAACATGACAATGGAACAGGTGCTGACTGTCGCGGGTGCGGACATCGGAGAAGTTTATGACCGATTTTGCGGTAATGAGGCGGTATTAAAAAAGTACCTTTTGAGATTCTGCGAGGATGAGACTTATCGGCGGCTGGCGCTGCGGCTGAAAGAGCAGGACTGCGGGGCAATTGAATTTGATGCTCATGCGCTGAAAGGGCTTTCAGCGACGTTGGGATTTCAGAAGCTCAGCGCAGCGTGCGGCGCGCTGACACTTGCGGCTCGAAACGGAGAGGTCAGTGGGTTGACTGTGCTTTTTGGACAGGTTGCCGAGGAATATGAGCACGTGGTTTCGGCCTTGCGACAGCTGGACGCGGACTGACGGGGATACGGTGCCGGGGAGAAAGGAGCACTTATGAGGAGGCAGTTATTTGAACATAAGCCAAATCGGTTTAGCAGGCTTGTCAGTCACGGAGTTCCCGTTGTGGTTATTTTACTTCTGATTTCCTACTGCTTCAGCATTTACTCGACGAACCTGAAATATGGGCAGATACAGTTCGGCGTGGAACAGTCAGTTGAATTTTTCAGGGAGATCAGTACGGTTCAATTTCTTATCATGCAAATGGAGCTGGATACGCAGAGGTGGTTTACTTGTAAAACTGACCATGCGGTAACACAGCAGGAGATAGAGGAAAATTTCGGAGAACTGGATGATTCCATTGCAAAAATCAGTGCGGGAAGCGTGGGACAGGAGGATGCAATCGCAAGCTTAACATCAAGTTTAAATCAAATTAAAAAACTGCTCACGTCCTTTGCAGGGTTGTGTGAAAATAATACAAATGGGATGATGAATGTTCCGAACCAGGAAAAAGAACAGGTAGCGGACTTGTTTTTAAAGGCGCTTCAGGAAACCAGAACAATACAAATCAATTCGTCCTACCAGATTTCTGAGCACAGTGACAAAATTAAGCGGCTCAGTGAGCATACGCTGATATGGGCGGTGGTTCTGACAAGCCTTGTCTTCGTCACCACCGGGGCGCTTATGGTTCTGATCCGGATCAGCCAAAAAAAGTTGTATGCCCAGAGCAGATGGCTAAGTATGATTTCTGAGACTGTGGATGAAATGTTTATCATTGAGGATATGGACCGGAAATCCAGCGATTTTGTTTCAAAGGGCGCGGAGCGCATCCTTGGCATTTCCTGCAGTGAGCTGATGGAGGAGAGCACGGCCTATACATGGCATCTTTCCATGGAGGATCGGGCCAAGCTTGCCTGGGAGCGGAGTACGGTCAGCGCGGGCGCACCCTTGGAGGTCAGAGTGGACTACACCTATCCCGTAACAGGGGCGAAGCGGCAGCTGTCTGTCGGTATGTATGTGGTGGAGGCGAAACGGGGACGGAAAAAGAGAATTACCATGGTATCCGATATCACCCGGGACGCGGAGGTGCGGCGGAATCTAACCGAGGCGCTGGCGGCGGCACAAAAGGCCAATGAGGCGAAGCGGGATTTTCTCAGCCATATGAGCCATGAAATTCGAACGCCCATGAACGCGATTATCGGGATGACTGCCATTGCGTCCGCGTCGGTTCATAACCCGGCTCGCGTGGACGATTGCCTGAAAAAAATCTGCATCTCCTCAAAGCATTTGCTGATGCTGCTGAACAATATTCTTGACATGTCCAAAATCGAAAGCAATAAGCTGGTGCTCAACTGTGAGCCCTTTGATCTGATATTTTTCCTCAATACCTTTTCCTCGCTCAGCCGGGAGCAGTGCCTGGAAAAAGGCATTGCATTTGATGAAAAACGATCCGGGTTTGAAGAAGACAGCTGGTATGTGGGAGATATGACCCGGGTGAACCAAATTTTACTAAATCTGATGTCAAACGCCACTAAATTTACGGACGCCGGAGGGCAGGTCGCGTTTGAGGCAAGCCGCGTGGCGGAACACAGCGGAGTGGAGAAGGTCCGTTTTTCCGTGAGAGATACCGGAATCGGCATGAGCGAGGCTGAATTGAGCCGGATGTTTCAGCCCTTTGAGCAGGCGGACAGCGCCATCAGCAGAAAATACGGCGGTACGGGTCTTGGGATGTCCATCACCAAAAATTTAGTCTCCCTGATGGGAGGGTTCATTCAGGTAACCAGTCAACCAGGGGAGGGAACCTGCTGCGTGGTTGAGCTTCCCTTTGAAAAAGCGGAGCAGCGGGACAGGCCCCGCAAGGATCCAAAGAAGGGTTGGTTTCAACTGCTGGTGGTGGGGCAGAGCGGTGACACGCTGAGCCAAATGACTGGCGGTGAAGAAAAAATAAAAGTGGACTGGGCACAATCCGTGCACGAGGCAGTGCGGCTTGTCCGCAGCGCCGTCGCATCGGGAAAGCAGTACGACGCATGTTTGATTGACTGCACCGTGCCCAAACGCGACGTGGCAGAGCTTGCCGGACAATTCGGTCAGGACAGCCCATACCGCATTCCGCTGATCCTCCTTTCAAACAACTGCGGCAGGGAGGCGGAAGTGCCAAAGGGAGAAACGTGCGTCAGCGCACAGCTTCTCAAACCGATTGCCATGGACACTCTGTGTAATCTCCTGATTGCGGTCACCGGAAAGACCGGTTTTTCGGCTCAGCGGCGGACGGGGCCTGAGTTTCTGAAAGGAAAGCGTCTGCTGGTGGCGGAGGATAACCCGCTGAATTTGGAAATTACGCAGGAGCTGCTGCGCATGAACGGTCTGTTCGCCGAGGGGGCAAAGGATGGTGCGGAGGCGGTGGAGCGGTTCCTCCGGAGTGAAGCTGGTTACTATGACGCCCTTTTAATGGATATTCAAATGCCCGGAATGGACGGTTACGCCGCAACCAGGGCAATTCGCGCATCAATTCATCCCGATGGAAAGACTGTACCCATCATAGCGATTACCGCCAACGCGTTCAGTGACGATGTATCCGCCGCGCTGGCCGCCGGAATGAACGCCCATGTAAGCAAGCCGCTGAATGTGCCCGATCTGCTGGCTGTGCTGGAGGAGCTGACACAAAAGCCCGAATAGCCGTGTGGTATTTCCACAAGGCCGGAACAGCTGGAAAAGCCGGTCGCACCCGACTCCACCGCAAAAGCGGCGAGTCGGGTGTTTTTGATATACCGCCGGCGGCGCGGTATATCAAATTAGCAGTTATCCGCTGAAGCTGCTTCCGCAGCCCTGTTTTGTTGTGCACGCGTTTATTTACAAACCGTTCATCCTTTCTGCATCTATCTACCACAGGCGGGCGTTAAGCTGTGGCCAGACAATCAAACTTGATTGTTGCTCGGAATATAAAACATCAAAAGGAGATATTATTATGAAAAAGAATTTAAAGACAGCAGCAGCCGGACTCATGGCAGTAACAATATTGGCAGCCGGAGCCGGAGCGTCGGCATCCGCCGCCAGTGTGAGTGTGGCTGTCACCGGAAAGCAGACCACTCAGGCCTCACAGTGCACCTCCTCCACGCTGGAGAGCTTAAGCCTGACTGAGCTGGAGACTCTCGTCAACAGCCAGTCCAGCTCCGATACCAAGACACAGGCGCTGGAGCTCCTGGAAGACTATGAAACCAAAAATGACGCGATTGACACGGCGCAGGATAATCTGGTCACGGCGCTGGAGAAATACGGCATTACGGATTATCTGACCGACGGCAGCCTTGACACAGCGAAAATTCAGACAGCCATCAGCAGCCTGAAGGATACGACTGGCAATACGGCGCTGACCGCTCTGTTCAAAAAGTACAGCAGTGCCGTGGAAGCGGGTTCCGAGGCCAAGACCGCTTTCTTCCAGGCCGTTGAAAACGCAGGTTACAGTAATCAAACAGCGGCCTCTCAGGCGTCGCAGTCGGTTACCGTCAATCTTTCAAAGCTGTCTGTGACAGAGCTGGAATCCCTGATTAACAGCCAGGCCAGCTCCGATACCAGGAAGCAGATTCTCAGCCTGCTGGCTGATTATAAGACCAAGGAAGCGGCTGTTACCACCGCCGAGAAGGCTCTCACGACCGCGCTGGAGAAGTACGGTGTCAAGGATTACGAAACCAACGGCGAACTTGACACGGCAAAGGTGAAGAGTGCCATCAGCGGACTGAAGGATCAGAGCGCGGCCAGCAATCTAACTGCCCTGCTCACCAGCTACAACAAGGCCGTGACCGCGAGAGATACCGCTAAAACCGCGCTCATCACCGCCATGGAAGCGGCAGGTTACAATAAAAAGACGGTAACAGCGGCCTGAACCGTCCCATCCCTGTTATACACCTGCCTTTCTCTGACCGAAGGGACTGAGCGGGATGCTGCTGGAACAAGTTTGAAAAGGCAAAAGATCATCCCGCGCGCTGTGAACGGCGGCGGGATGATCTTTTTGCATCACCGCGCCAGGAAGCGGTCACAGAAAATTCATAATTGTTTATGGATGAAACCCCAAAAAAGAATGGAACCTAAGCGAATAAATAATAAAAGGAGAGCAGTTCCTCAGGCATATCGCGATTGCACCGGCTGAGGACGGCAATCAACAACTGAAAGAATAGATGTGAGGTAATAACATGCTGAAAGTTTTAGTTGCGGATGACGACGAGCTCATAAGGGAGATGGTTGTGAAATATGGAAGAAACGAAGGCTTTGAAGTGACGGAGGCCTCTAATGGCGCGCAGGCCATAGAGCGCTGTGAGGAGTGTGATTTTGATGTGATTTTGTTGGACGTCATGATGCCAAAGCTGGATGGATTCTCGGCCTGCCGGGAAATCAGAAAAATCAGGGCTACGCCTATTATTATGCTGTCGGCTCTGGGTGAGGAATACGAGAAGCTGCACGGTTTTGACCTTGGTATCAGCGACTATATTGTCAAACCGTTTTCCTTTAAAGAATTGATGATGCGCATTAAAGCGGTTTCCAGGCTGATGACGGGCAACAGGGACACCATCGTAATTGGGGAGCTCAAGATTGACCTGATCGGCTGGTCGGTGCAGATTGGAACAGAGTTTTTGCAGCTGTCGCCCAAGGAGGCCGCGCTTCTTTTTTATATGGCGAAAAACAGCGGTATCGCGCTGACCCGAGAGAAGCTGATCTGCAATATCTGGGGCTATGACTATGACGGCAATGAAAGAACCCTTGACTCACATATCAAAGGGCTTCGGAAAAATCTGAGAGAGTACGGATGGTGTATTACGACGATTAAAGGGGTTGGTTATCGTTTTGACGAAGAATCCAATTAAGCTGCGGTGGAAGCTGTTCTGCTACATGGGGTTGTTCGTAGCAGGGATGCTGGGGGCGCTGTGGCTGTATCAGATGTTTTTTATGCAGGATATGTTCCAAATGATCCGGACGGATGATTTAAACCAGGTGGCAAAGCAGGTCAAAACCATTTCATATGACGACCAGGATGCTGAGGAACAGCTTAACGAGATTGCGTTTGAAAACAATGTCTGCATTGTGGCCTGTGACTCCTCTGGGGCGACCCGGTATTCCGCAGGGCACGGCCCAAACTGCCTCATTCACGACCTGACTGATGCATCTTTGATAGAACTGGCGGCCAATACCGACTTTAACGGGCAGAAGCCTGTGGATATCACATCGGAAGTGCAGACGCTGTTGGCGAAGGAAGAAGCTTCGTCCGCCGACTCAAGCGATTCAGAACAAACAAAGTCGGCAGGTGAAAGTTCAACTGCCGTCAGAGTGGTTATGGCCATGGAGACGGATGAGGGAGTGGTTTTTCTCGACAGCTCCGCCCTAGCGCCCAATGTAACGCTGGATAATCTCTACACGGAACTGCTGTACGCAGGCGGGATTTTCCTGGTGCTCACTTTTTTGCTCACAACGCTGATTTCAAAAGGAATTTCAAAGCCCATCAAGGAAATTAACGACAAAGCCCACGCGCTTTCCAGCGGTCATTTTGACGTAGAGTTTGACAGCCGGGGATATCTGGAGATTACGCAGCTGAGTGAAACTCTTAATTATATGGTGGGAGAGTTCAGGCAATTTGAAACCCTGCGCCAGAACCTCATCGCGGATGTGTCTCACGATTTGCGAACACCCCTGACCGCTATTCTCAGCCGATGCGAGCTCACCCTTGATTTTCCGGAGGAGGACGCGCGCAAAAACATCGAGATGATTTACGAAGAGGCGCGGTGGATGTCTGATCTGGTCAACAATTTGCTGAAAATATCAAAGCTGCGGACCAATTTCAGCGATGTTGACACCGTCCGGTTTAACCTCACCGATGAGATGGAGGGGATTCTGCGGCGGTTTGAGCGGTTTTATCAAAAAGACGGTTACCAGTTTGAGTTTTATTATGATAAGTCGGTGTTTGTGCGCGCAGATAAAGTCCGCATCTGCCAGGTCATCTATAACTTCATTCATAATGCCGTCAAGCATGCTGGAGCCGAGCGAAATGTGGTGGTCAGCCAGATCATATATGACGGGGAGGCGGTAATACGGGTCCACAGTTTTGGGGAGACCATTCCGCCGGAGCGTCTGCGGTACATCTGGGATCGGTTTTACCAGGCGAACCAGAACCCGGAGGATGGGGAAAACGGGATGGGCCTGGGGCTTTCCATCGTGAAAAGCATTTTAGAGGTTCACCACGCCCGGTACGGAGTGGAAAACTGCGGCCATGACGGCTGCGTCTTCTGGTTTGCGCTCAATACCGACGGAGAGGCGGCGCAGGCGGAATCCGAACCGGGAGCGGGTGCGCGGCATTTCAACAGGAAAAGCAAGTGCGGCGAGAAGGCGGGGGAAGGAGATAAGGGCAAAAAGGTGAAGCATAAACAATTAAAACTAAAAGAGGAAAAAACCATTGACGAATAAAGGATATTATGCTATAATCCTTACTTGTGTCGATATGTCCTGAGAGGAGGTCGTTTTTATGTTGGAACAACTGAAAAACGGAATCCACGTGGTAGGCGCGAAGCAGACAAAACGGGCGATTGCGGATCAAAAAGCAAGCCTTGTTCTTGTCGCTGGCGATGCCGACCCCAGAGTGACAGAACCGATTGAGGCACTCTGCCGGGAAAAGCGTGTTCCCTTAGAAACGGTTCCCACTATGAAGGAACTGGGAAATGCCTGCGGAATCGCCGTGGGTGCCGCGGTGGCAGCGCTGCTGTTCAATTAGGTTTTAGCAGAATATTTTTATAGTAGTTCTGTTAAAATATATATCTACTACTTTCTGTGAAAGGAGGAAAAACATGCCTACTTTTAACCAACTTGTCCGCAAGGGCCGTGAGCAGGTGACCTACAAATCCACCTCCCCCGCCATGCAAAAGGGCCTGAACTCCCTGAAGAACAAGGAGACCGATCTGCCCTCTCCCCAGAAGCGCGGTGTGTGCACCGCTGTTCGTACCTCCACCCCGAAGAAGCCGAACTCCGCCCTGCGGAAGATCGCCCGTGTGCGTCTGACCAACGGCTACGAAGTAACCGCTTATATTCCCGGCGTGGGCCACAACCTGCAGGAGCACTCCGTGGTGATGATTCGCGGCGGACGTGTCAAGGATCTCCCCGGTGTCCGTTACCACATCATCCGCGGTACGCTGGATACCCAGGGCGTGAACGGCCGTATGCAGTCCCGCTCCAAGTACGGCGCGAAGCGGCCTAAGGCCGGCAAAGGCGCCGCAGCTCCCGCAAAGAAGAAGTAAGCTTCTTCGCACTCACATTAACTTTGAATATTGCGCTCTTACGCAAGGCGCCCGCCTTGCCGCAGACGTTTATCTATAACGGGTAAATTTCTCGGCAGGCACTGGACAGGGGAACGCCCTGTTTTTCAGAAACGGTTAGGTACCCTGTCTGAACACGGAGAATTGCAGTCATGCTTTGCATGGCTTGCCCTTCGAGTACCTATGAAATCATTTTCAATATGAAGGAGGGAAGCGAAGTGCCCAGAAGAGGAAACGTACCCAAGCGGGAGGTTTTGCCCGACCCGCTGTATAACTCCGTCTTAGTCACTAAGCTCATCAACAGCATCATGCTGGACGGCAAGAAGGGAATTGCCCAGAAGGTCGTTTACGGTGCCTTTGATTTAATCAAAGCGAAAACCGATAAAGATCCTCTTGAGGTATTTACGACGGCGATGGAAAACATCATGCCGTCTCTGGAGGTCAAGGCCCGCCGCGTTGGCGGTGCCACCTATCAGGTGCCCATTGAGGTTCGTCCCGAGCGCCGCCAGACCCTTGGTCTGCGCTGGCTGACTAACTATTCCCGCAACCGCAGCGAAAAGACCATGCGTGAGCGTCTGGCCGGCGAGCTGATGGATGCATCCAACAGCACCGGTTCCGCGGTGAAGAAGCGCGAGGACACCCATAAGATGGCTGAGTCAAATAAGGCATTTGCTCACTATCGCTGGTAATAAGGAGACCGAACATTTATGGCTAGAAAAGTATCCTTACAAAAAACCAGAAATATCGGCATCATGGCTCACATTGACGCGGGTAAAACCACGACCACCGAGCGTATTCTCTATTATACCGGCGTCAACTATAAAATCGGTGAGGTTCATGAGGGTGCCGCCACCATGGACTGGATGGAGCAGGAGCAGGAGCGCGGCATCACTATCACCTCCGCCGCTACCACCTGCTATTGGAGTGGCTCCAAAGAACAGTATGACCAGCATCGTATCAATATCATTGATACCCCGGGTCACGTGGATTTCACCGTCGAGGTGGAGCGCTCCCTGCGTGTGCTGGACGGTTCTGTAACCGTCATGTGTGCCAAGGGCGGCGTTGAGCCCCAGTCCGAGACCGTTTGGCGTCAGGCGGATCACTACAAAGTGCCCCGCATGATCTATGTTAATAAAATGGATATCATGGGCGCGGACTTTTTCAATGTTCTGCACATGATCCATGACCGCCTCAAGTGCAACGCCGTACCCATCCAGCTTCCCATCGGCGCCGAGGATACCTTTAAGGGCATCATCGACCTGGTGGAAATGAACGCAGATGTCTATTATGACGAGATGGGCAAGGATATGCGCGTGGAGGAAATTCCCGCCGATCTGTTGGATCTGGCTGAAGAATACCGCACCAAGCTCATTGACGCGGTTTCCAGCCTGGACGACGAGATCATGGAGCTGGCTCTGGAGGAGCAACCCATTCCTCCCGAAATGATCCGCAAGGTTCTGCGTCAGGCTACCATTGATAACAAGATTATTCCTGTTACCTGTGGTACCTCCTACAAGAACAAGGGCGTGCAGAAGCTGCTGGACGCGGTCATTGATTATATGCCCTCTCCCACCGACATTCCCGCCATCAAGGGCATTAACCCCGATACCGACGAAGAGGATGAGCGCGCGTCTGACGATAACGCTCCCTTCTCCGCTCTGGCCTTTAAGATTATGACCGACCCCTTCGTGGGACGTCTGTCGTTCTTCCGCGTTTATTCCGGTACGATTACCACCGGATCCAACGTGCTCAACAGCACCAAGAACCAGAGAGAGCGTCTTGGACGTATCCTGCAGATGCACGCGAATCACCGCGAGGATATCGAGCAGGTCTATTCCGGTGACATCGCTGCGGCGGTGGGACTGAAGAATACCACCACCGGCGATACTCTTTGCGACGACAAGCACCCCATTATCCTTGAGTCTATGGAATTCCCCGAGCCCGTAATCCGGGTTGCCATTGAGCCGAAGACCAAGGCCGGTCAGGAAAAGATGGGCCTTGCGCTGGTAAAACTGGCGGAGGAAGATCCCACCTTTAAGACCTACACGGATGAGGAAACCGGCCAGACGATCATCGCCGGCATGGGCGAGCTTCATCTGGAGATCATTGTTGACCGACTGCTCCGGGAGTTTAAGGTGGAAGCCAACGTAGGCGCGCCTCAGGTGGCCTACAAAGAGACCATCAAGAAGCAGGTTGAGCAGGACACCAAGTATGCCCGTCAGTCCGGCGGTAAAGGTCAGTACGGACACTGTAAAATCCGTGTGGAGCCTAATGAGTCCGGTAAGGGTTATGAGTTTGTCAATGGCATCGTGGGCGGTGCGATCCCCAAGGAATATATTCCTGCGGTTGACGCCGGTATCCAGGGGGCTATGGCGGCCGGTATTCTGGCTGGCTATCCCGTGGTAGATGTCAAGGTTACCCTGTATGATGGATCCTATCATGAGGTCGACTCTTCGGAGATGGCGTTTAAGATCGCCGGTTCGATGGCGTTTAAGGATGCCTGCCGCAAGGCGCAGGCAGTGCTGCTGGAGCCTATTATGAAGGTTTCCGCGATTGTGCCCGAGGACTACATGGGAGATGTGATGGGCGACCTGAACTCTCGCCGTGGTATGATTCAGGGCATGGAAGCCCGTCCCGGCGCCCAGCAGATTGACGCGCTGGTGCCGTTGTCCGAGATGTTTGGCTACGCCACCGACCTGCGTTCCCGTACCCAGGGCCGCGGACAGTACTCCATGGAGCCCCATAGCTACACCGAGATCCCCAAATCCATTGCCGACAAGATCATTGCCGAGCGCGGACGCAAGGACGACTGATAAAAGGCTTGCTTTTTTACAGTGTATGCTATAAAATACTTCTGCATAATTTGAAATGAAATAACTATTTTTTTAAATACTAAGGAGGACATCGCATCATGGCTAAACAAAAGTTCGAGCGTACAAAACCCCACGTAAACATCGGCACCATTGGTCACGTTGACCATGGCAAGACCACACTGACCGCTGCGATCACCAAGTATCTGTCCCTGTCCGGCGGCGCTGAGTTCACTGACTATGCCAACATCGACAAAGCGCCCGAGGAGCGTGAGCGCGGCATTACCATTAACACCGCTCACGTCGAGTATCAGACCGCTGCACGCCACTATGCCCATGTTGACTGTCCGGGCCACGCCGACTATATTAAGAACATGATCACGGGCGCAGCTCAGATGGACGGCGCGATTCTGGTCATCGCCTCCACCGACGGACCCATGGCTCAGACCAAGGAGCATATCCTGCTGGCTCGCCAGGTGGGCGTTCCCGCCATTGTTGTGTTCATGAACAAGGTTGACCAGGTGGACGACGAGGAGCTGCTGGAGCTGGTTGAGATGGAGATCCGTGAGACTCTGACTCACTATGAATTCCCCGGCGACGATATCCCTGTGATCAAGGGTTCCGCTCTGAATGCTCTCCAGGCTTCCAACGACCCCAGCGATCCCGCCTATACCTGCATCAAGGAGCTGATGGACGCTGTTGACAGCTACATCCCCACCCCTGAGCGCAAGGCGGATCTGCCCTTCCTGATGCCCGTTGAGGACGTGTTCACCATTACCGGACGCGGCACCGTTGCTACCGGCCGTGTGGAGCGCGGACAGATCAATATGGGCGACAAGGTTCAGATCGTCGGCCTGCAGGAGGAGCCCAAGGAGACCACCATCACCGGCATCGAAATGTTCCGCAAGCTGCTGGATTACGCTGAGGCCGGCGATAACATCGGCGCTCTGCTCCGCGGCGTTGACAAGAAGGACGTTGAGCGCGGCCAGGTTCTTTGTAAGCCCGGCTCCATTCATCCCCACACCAAGTTCAAGGGTCAGGTTTATGTCCTGTCCAAGGATGAGGGCGGCCGTCACACTCCTTTCTTCAATAACTATCGTCCTCAGTTCTATTTCCGCACCACCGACGTGACCGGCGTCATCTCTCTGCCCGAAGGCGTTGAGATGTGCATGCCTGGCGATAACGTCAACATGGACGTTGAGCTGATCACTCCGATCGCAATTGAGAAGGGACTTCGCTTCGCTATCCGCGAAGGCGGCCGTACTGTCGGCTCCGGCGTTGTCATTGATATCAATAACGATTAAGATGAATTAAAAAGACGGAACCCATCAGGGTTCCGTCTTTTTTCTTGCTAATTTGGCAAAAACGGTGGTATAATAAGCTTGGTTCAAAAAATACGGTTTTTATTGTGATATTTGCCTCCTTTTGATACAAAATGATGTTGATTAATCAATGATTGAACCATTATTTGTAACCTGTTGAATTCAGGGTATATTCTTCCGCTTGAATCGCAGGATGTGATGCACGAGGCTACGCGTTCCAATAGATTGAACTTGCTGTAAGCCCTTTTGCAGCGTCATTTTTAATGGTTAGACAGATGTAATCTTTCTTTCGTTGGAGGGACACACTTGGATTTTTCTGCGTTTTCTGATTTTTTGAGTATTGACTTCGGAAGCTTAACCGTGGGCGAGGTGCTGCGTGCGGTGATCCTCGCGGTTGTTTGCCTGATTGTGACCTTTATTTTACTGAGAGTCACGGATCACGCGTTCCGGAAAATTGAGTTCCAGCAGAGCCTTCACGGGTTTATCCGGGCGATTGTCAAGAGCCTTCTTCTGCTGATCTCGGTGATGGTCGTTGCAAGTTCACTGGGTATTGAGGTCACTTCGCTGCTGGCCGTCCTTTCTGTGGCCGGCTTGGCGGTGTCTCTGGCGATTCAAAATATGCTTTCCAATGTGGCCGGAGGGCTGCAAATTCTCTCCGCAAAGCCCTATCATGTGGGGGAGTTCATTGAGGCCGGGGGCATTTCCGGTACAGTCACGGAGATTGGTGTCATTTATACAAAAGTGAGGACTGTGGATAATAAGCTGATCTATATTCCAAACAGTGATATCGCGGACACAAAGGTCATTAATTATTCCAGCCAAGAGAACAGGCGTGTGGATCTCGAGCTTTCCGTGTCCTATGACGCGCCTATTACGCAGGTGAAGCAAGCTCTTCAAAGCGTCGTCGCGCAGCATCCTAAAGTATTACCTTCTCCGGAACCCATGGTTCGGGTGAATGCTTATCAGGACAGTGCCGTCCAGTATGTGGTTCAGGTTTGGTGTGCCAATGCTGATTATCTGTCGGTGAAGTATGATCTGCTGGAGCAGATTAAACCGGCGCTTGACGCGGCGGACATTGAGATGACCTATAATCACCTGAATGTTCATTTGATCGGCACGCAGGCAGATGCGGAATAAGCGGGAACAGGCATTCCAAGGAACTTCCGCATTTGCTCAGTCCCAGGTCAGGAGGGCATGGCAAGGCCATGGACGAAACCGTTTTGCGTTGCCGAGAGGACTTCTCCGCCAATGACGTTGTTTTTGTAGATGAGCAGAGATATCTGAACGCCGGTCTCGCCGGTCGGATAATTTGTAATTTCATAGGTATACCGCATGACCTTCTTTCCGCAGTACTGGGACAGGTCAAAGCCCTGGTCGCTCTGCAGCTTCAAGTAGGTCGTGTAGCTGTCGTCAAACTGTTCGGGAATCAAAAGCTCTTCCGACGCCAGAGGCTGTTCATTGACTGTCCAGCCGTAGCTCTGCAGGTAAGCGATTCTGTCATCATTGGTTTTTACATCTTTGCCATCGGCCGCGGACGCAGACACATCGCCGCCCAGCAGCAGGCTTCCGGCGATGAGTGCGGCGCCGCAGAGCACCACCGCGGCGGTGACTGCTATGAGTCGGCTTTTTTGAATTCGTGCGGTAATGATAAACACAGCGCAACGCTCCCTTCATGTGATCTACTCATTGCTATGTCGGCATCGGCGAAAGTATGATACTCTCTGTGAAGGAACCGCTGATTAAATTACTGTGGATGGAGCTTCAGGAGGCTGGTTTGCTGGGTTATGACAAAATGCGAAGGTCATACTTTGCGTATGAACCGGTATGTTTTCTGTCAATAGCGGAAAATCTACCTTCGTGAGAACCTCGGCGGAGCTTATCAGCAAATCTGTGTTGATTCATTTGCGCGATAAAGAAGCCTTGGGCAGGAAATTTGTGAAACGGCCGCTTTTCGGGGAACAGGCGGAAAGGGAAGAACAAGAACGAGAGGCGGGCGGAAATGGAGCGGGCGGATAAAATTCTGGCGAATACGGGGCGATGGTCGCGCAAGGAAGTAAAGGAGCTGATCAGACAGGGACGGGTTACGGCGGACGGAAGTCTGCTGCGAAGATCGGAGGACAAGCTGGCGGAAACCGTCGTGCTGGCGGTGGACGGGGAGCGGGTGACCCACAGCGCAAAGACCTACCTGATGATGAACAAACCGGCGGGTATTCTCTCCTCCACTGAGGATCGTCAAAAAACAGTCATTGACCTGCTGCCCGAGCATCTTCGGGAAATTGGCCTGTTCCCTGTGGGACGGCTCGACAAGGATACCGAGGGGTTGCTCCTGCTGACCGATGACGGACAGCTGGCGCACAGAATGCTTTCACCGAAGAAGCATGTGGATAAGAGATATTTTGTTCGTGTGAACGGTGAATTGAACGAAGCGGACGCGCAGGCGTTTGAGAACGGGCTGATTCTGGGGGATGGCCTTCACTGTATGCCTGCCGGGTTGGCTTTGACCGAGCGGAGCAATGAGGGCTTTGTGACCCTGCGGGAAGGGAAGTACCATCAGGTGAAGCGTATGCTGGCCGCCCGGGGTAAGCCCGTTATCTATCTAAAACGTCTCTCTATGGGGAATTTGGAGCTGGATGAGCGCCTGAATACGGGCGAATGGAGGGCGCTAACCGGGGAGGAATTGACGATTCTTTCAAGCTTGGGCATTTTCAACAAAAAAGAAGTGATTCCCTATTGAAATAAAGCAAAAAACAATTTATAATATGTTACAAATCGTAATCAGAGGAAGAAAGAAGAGAGGGGCTGCCGAAAGATGTCCAGTAGGATTTTCCAGAGTACAGTGTTACAAATCAGAGAGGTTGCAGACCGGTCGGTAGGTGTTATCGACGCGGAGGGTACCGTGATTGCTTGCAATGACTTAACCCTGATGGGGGAAAAATGGCCGGACATTGTCACGCGGCTGACATCTTCCGATGGAAATGTCCTGCGGCATGACGGAAAGACCTTTAAGACACTGGCAGCCCGCATGGGTCAATTTGATTATGCCGTTTTTGCGATCGGTGAGGATGAGACGGCTGTTCTGACCTGCGGTATGGCGGTTGTGTCCCTGGCGGCGGCAAAGAATTATTATGAAGAGAAGCATGATAAGATTACCTTTGTCAAAAATATTATTTCCGATAATATTTTGCAGGGCGATATTTTCGTCAGAGCAAAGGAGCTTCATTTTGTCTCTGAGTCCCCTCGTGCGGTACTGCTGATCCGTCAAACCAAAACCGCGGATATTGCCGCGCTGGAGATGATTCAGGCACTGTTCCCGGATCGTCAGAATGATTATGTCCTCTCGGTCAGCGAAAGCGATGTGGTTTTGGTCAAGCAGGTGGAAGTGGGCACCGAGGCGGCGGATCTCTATAAAATTGCCCGTCAGATTGAGCAGAAGCTGTCACAGTCCGATATCAGTGTCGTCATCGGCATTGGCACTGTGGTGAACCATGTGCGCGATCTGGCGCGGGCCTACAAGGATGCTCAGATTGCCATTGAAGTCGGCAAGGTCTTTGATACGGAAAAGACCATCATTAATTATGAAAATCTGGGTATCGGACGGCTGATTTATCAGCTTCCCACGACGCTTTGTGAAATGTTTCTTCAGGAAGTTTTCAAGAAAAATCCCATTGACGCGCTGGATGCCGAAACACTGTTCACCATCAATAAGTTTTTTGAAAACAGCCTGAACGTTTCGGAAACGGCGCGAAAGCTCTTTGTCCACCGGAACACCCTGGTTTACCGTCTGGAAAAAATCAAGAAGCTGACGGGGCTTGATCTGCGTGAATTTGACAACGCAATTACCTTTAAAGTTGCGCTGATGGTGAAAAAATATCTTGTTTCAAGAGGCATTGAACTGTAATGTGAAAGGTGTTAAGGGCGTGACCGGCGTCTTTAACACCATCACGCGTTCTTATGGAACATTGCAAGCAGGGTTAAATCTCGATTCTGACAGAGAGGTATGCTATGATTCGGCTCATAGATGTATATAAGGAATATGAAAACGGGACAAAGGCTTTAAAAGGGATTACAACCAGAATTGATGACGGAGAATTTGTCTTTTTGGTGGGGGCTTCCGGTTCCGGGAAATCCACGATGATTCGGTTGATCACCGGGGAGGTGGCGCCGACTCACGGAAGGCTTATGGTCAACGGATATAATTTAAACAGCATTCGTCAAAAGCAGATTCCGTTCATGAGACGTACGCTGGGCGTAATTTTTCAGGATTTTCGGCTGATCGAAAAAAAGACCGCGGCTGAAAATTTGATTTTTGCGATGCAGGCGGTGGATGCGCCGCCCCGGGATATCCGCAAGCGTGTGCCCTATGTGCTTGACCTTGTGGGCCTGTCGGGAAAGGAACAGTGCCTGCCGTCGCAGATGTCGGGCGGTGAGCAGCAAAGGGTGGCCATTGCCCGTGCGCTGGTCAATAACCCGCGCATGATCATCGCGGATGAGCCTACGGGGAATTTAGATCCGGAGCGCTCTCTGGAAATTATGCTGCTGCTGGAGCGAATCAACGCGCTGGGCACGACGATTCTGGTGGTGACACATGAAAAAGAGCTGGTGGATCGGTTCTCTAAACGGGTCATCGCAATCGACAAGGGGCAGCTTATCAACGATGAAACAGGCGGGTATTATAAAAATGAAACGGTTTAACGGTGGCTATTTGATTACGGAGGGCTTAACCGCAATAGTTTCCCATGGGCTCATGTCCTTTGTGGCTATTTGCATTATCGTAGCTTGTCTGATTATTATGGGCAGCTTCAGCTTGGTCGCGGTGAATATTAATTATAACCTGGGCCTTCTTGAGGATAAAAATGAATTTTTGGCATACATAGACGAATCTCTGGATGACGACGTGGCTCGCGGACTTCAAAGCGATATTGAGGCGGTTGACAATGTCCGTTCGGTTACCTTTATCTCCCGCACGGAAGCAAAAGAGTCTTACATAGCGGACAAAGAGGACAGCGCACTCTATGAGGATCTGCCGGACACCGTGTTCCGAAACCGGTTCAGTGTTCAGGTGGACGATATTGAGCAGATGGAAACTACAATTGATCAGGTTGAACAGGTGAGCGGCATCGTCAAGGTTTCGGCGGATTTGGAGGTTGCCCAGGGATTTGTGGTGGCCAGAAACGTCCTGTCTGGCATTTCGCTTATTATGGTTGTGGTACTCTCCATTGTCTCGGTGTTTATTGTCTATAACACCATACGTCTGGCGACCTTCCACCGGCGCGAGGAAATTGCCATCATGAAAATGTGCGGCGCGACCAACGGCTTTGTCTGCTGGCCCTTTGTCATAGAGGGGCTTGTCATTGGCCTTGCGGGAGGGCTTATTGCGTTTGCTTTGCAATGGGCCATCTATGAGCTGATCGGAAAAGCGGCGGAAAGCCCGGCGGCGAGCTTTCAATTTTTGTCTTTAGTTCCTTTTGGGACTATGGCATGGAGCGTGCTAGGCGTTTTCTGTTTGGCTGGCTTCAGCATCGGTGTGGGCGGGTCACTTCTCTCCATTCGGAAATTTTTAAACGTGTAGCTGGATTGTTTTGGCTGGAATAAATGAAGCGGTATGAGGGATTCTATATGAACAAAAAGAAGCCGACGGGTTATTGGGACAAGCGGCGTATTGTGATGGCGGTGCTGGCGGTTGTCATGGCGCTGCTGATCCTTTTGCCCATGATCACCATGATTCTTCCCAGCGCGAATGCGGCAACTGTAACCCAGTCACAGATTAACGCGCTAAAGGAAAAGTCTGATTCATTGGAATCGCAGAAAAGCGGCATTGAAAGCCAGTTGAGCGCACTTGAAGGAAAGCAGGATGACCTGCTGGATGAAAAGGTGCTGGTGGAACAGCAGATTACCGTGCTGCAGGAACAGATTTCAACCACCCAAAGCCTGATTGACCAGTACCAGTCGGAGATTGACGATCTGAATGACCAGATTTCCGAGAAACAGACGGAGTTGGAGGAAGCACAGAAGCAGGAGGAGGAGCGGTACGATCTCTTCTGCCAGAGGGTTCGTTCTATGGAAGAGGACGGAACCAGTTCCTTCTGGGCGGTGATTTTCAATTCAAAGGATTTTACCGATTTGTTGGATCGGATCAACTTTATCAACGAGGTCACCGAGTATGACAATGCAGTAATTGAAGCGCTGGAAGACGCACAGCAGCAGGTGGAGGACGCGAAAACCCAGCTGGAGGATTCGAAGACTCAGCAGGAGTCGGCGCAGGCGGAGCAGCAGACGACGCAGGCGCAGCTGAAGAGTCAGAAATCGGAGCTCGATACTCAAAACGAAAAAATTGAATCCCTTATCACAGAACTGGACGCATCCAAGGAGCAATACCAGTCGCAGCTGGAGAATCTGGAAGATCAGACGGATGCCATTGATCAGGAAATTCAGCAGAAGCAGGCAGCTCTGGAAGCGCAGCTGGCGAACGAGCAGTATCAGTATGACACCGGCACGGGGTATCTGTGGCCGCTCCCGGGACACTACTATATCTCGTCAAAATTCGGAGCCAGGGCTGCCCCGCTTGCCGGGGCAACCACATACCACAACGGCGTTGATATACCGGCGCCGTCCGGAACCTCGATTCAGGCGGCGCGAGGCGGCGTGGTGGTGACCTCGGACTATAACAGCTCTTACGGAAATTATGTGGTGATCAGCCACGGCAACGGAGATTCCACGCTATATGCACATATGAGCAAGCGGGCGGTGAGTGAAGGCGACACCGTGACTCAGGGTCAAGTGATCGGATATGTGGGGACCACCGGTTCTTCCACCGGAAACCATCTGCATTTCGAAATACGTATCGGGGGAACCCGCGTCAATCCCCTGAGCTATTATCCATCCCTCAGCTTTACCATAGCGTCAAGTTAAGCGAAACCCCCCGCCGACGGCGGGGGGTACTTTCATCATAAAGGATTGACTACTATGAAAAACGGGCGGTTTACACGGATTCACATGCTTCTGGCCGTAATACTTTCAGTAATTCTCACATTGGGAGCCGTTGCCGGAACGGCGTGGCTGGTCATTGGAAGAGACGGGCTCTCTCTTGTGGAAGGCTATCTGCTTATCAAAAAGGACTTTGTCGGCCCCTATGAGATGGACGACGTGGTCAATGAGGGGCTTTCCGGCATGGTGAGCGGGCTGGGAGATCAGTGGTCCTATTATCTGGATCAAGAGGCTTACACCGCCCAGATGGAGCGCAGGAACAATTCCTATGTGGGTATCGGCATCACCGTCACCTATGAAAATGAGGCGGGCCTGGTGATCGTCGGGGTTACCTCTGGAAGCGCGGGGGAAGCGGCGGGCCTGACAGCCGGGGATATCATTGTTTCCGTGGACGGGCAGTCCGTGGCGGGAGACAGCCGCTATGACGGCGCGGGGCTGATTGCCGGAGACGTCGGCACCGAGGTTGCCCTGGAGGTAATGAACGCGGCTGGCGAGACGCGCACGGTTGTGGTGACCCGCGCGGAGATCAAGACCGATCCCGTCAAGTATCAGATGCTGGATGGCAGCATCGGCTTGGTGACGATTTTAAATTTTTATTCGGGCAGCGCGGACGCCATGATGAGCGCGGTGGATACCCTTGTCAGCGAAGGTGCGGTGGGGCTGATTTTCGATCTGAGAAATGATCCCGGCGGTTATCTGGACGAGCTGCAGTCCATGCTGGATTACCTGCTGCCCGAGGGTACTCTTTTTATCAGCGAGGATATGAATGGGAACCGTACGGAGGCCGTTTCCGACGCAAGCTGTGTTGATTTGCCGATGGTTGCCGTGGTCAACGAGAATTCCTACAGCGCGGCGGAATTTTTTGCCGCGCAGCTCAGAGAGACGCTGGAGGTTCCTCTTGTGGGTGAGCAGACCTCGGGCAAGGGCTACTCACAGAATACCTTTCCGCTGTTAAACGGCGGCGCGCTGGGCATTTCCACCAAGCTGTACTTTACCGGAGGAGGAGTGTCTCTGATCGGCAAGGGGCTGACGCCAGACGTGGCGGTTTCGCTGGATGACGAGGACTATACGGCCTACGTGGAGGGAACGCTCTCCGTGGAGCAGGATGCCCAGCTGCAGGCTGCTATTTCCAAGCTTCAGTAGGAATAGAATGGTTTGAATTGTCATATCTTCACAAAAAGATATCCGATATTCTGCTTGACAGCGCGGCAAAAACTAAATATAATACGAAAATATATAATTGATGAAGTCTGTCTTTCTTTCATTTTTCATGATGATAAGAGAGAATAAACAATTTTTCGATTGGGATTTCCGCGAAACCTTATTTGATACGTGAAAGGAAGAAATCAAATGGCCAAAGAATATAAATTGAGCGCGGAACGCTTTGAAGAGCTGAAAAATGAGTTGAACTATCTGAAAACCGTGAGAGAAAAAGAAGTAGCCGACCTCATTAAAGAGGCTCGCTCCTTTGGCGATCTTTCTGAAAACAGCGAATATGATGAGGCAAAAAACGAGCAGGGCAAACTCTATTCCCGCATCGCCGAAATTGAAACCATTCTGGCAAATTGTATTGTGATTGAGGAAAGCAACGATGATGTGAATACCGTCCGCCTTGGCAGCAAAATCACCGTAGAGGACGTGGAATTCGGTGATCAGGAGTCCTATCAGGTGGTAGGCTCTCAGGAGGCGGATCCTATGAACGGGCGCATTTCCGAGGAGTCACCCTTTGGCAAGGCGCTGCTGGGCAAAGCGGTGGATGAGATTGTCGTCGTTGAGGCGCCGGCAGGCACCATCTCGTATAAAATTCTGAAGATTCAAAAATAATGACCCCTGAAGGAGCTTCAACTATGCTTGACGATCAAACTAATTCCCAGCCGGAGCAAACTATTTCCGAATTGCTGCAAATTCGCAGAGACAAGCTCAAGGAGCTGCAGCAGGCTGGTTCAGACCCATTTCAGTTGACTCAATATCACGTGACCCACCACGCCATGGAAATCCGAGACGGCTTCGATGCCCTGGAGGGGCAGCCGGTGGCGGTGGCTGGCCGCTTGATGTCCAAGCGTGGGATGGGCAAAGCGATCTTTGCCGATCTGCAGGACGGCAGCGGGCGCATTCAGCTTTATGTCCGCATTGACGAGGTGGGCGAGGAGGCGCTGGCGCGGTTCAAGAAATATGATATCGGAGATATTATCGGTGTCGACGGGGTGGCTTTCCGCACCCAGCGGGGGGAAATCTCGGTTAAGGCAAGCTCCGTGACGTTGCTGTCAAAATCTCTTCTGCCTTTCCCGGAAAAATTTCACGGCCTGACTGATCTGGAAACCCGTTACCGCCAGCGTTACGTAGATCTGATTGTCAATCCGGAGGTGCGCAGCGCGTTTCAGGTGCGCTCGCGTTTCATCAAGCATGTCCGTGATTTCCTGGATGCCAGGGGCTACATGGAAGTAGAGACGCCGGTTTTGAATACCATTTCTGGCGGCGCGACGGCTCGCCCCTTTATTACTCACCACAACACACTGGACATCAGCATGTATCTGCGTATTGCCACGGAGCTGCATTTAAAGCGGCTGATTGTGGGAGGCTTTGAGCGGGTCTATGAGATCGGGCGGATTTTCCGCAACGAGGGTATGGACACGAAGCATAATCCTGAGTTTACCACTGTGGAGCTGTATCAGGCGTTTGCGGATTTTAACGATATGATGGATTTGTTCGAGGAGCTGCTGTCCTCAGCGGCAAAACTGATCTTGGGTACCTATCAGGTGGAATGGCAGGGCGAGATTATTGATCTCACGCCCGGCTGGGCAAGACTGCCGATGCACGAGGCAGTCAGGCAGCACCTGAACGTGGACTTTATGGCAATTGACAATGACGCGGACGCTGTTGCCGCGGCTCGTGCCGCCGGAGTGAACATGGATGGAGTGGAGCCCACTTGGGGACATGCCCTCTATGAGTGCTTTGACCAGAAGGTGGAGAGCAGGCTCATTCAGCCTACCTTTATTACCATGCACCCGGTAGAGGTTTCGCCCCTTGCCAAGCGTTCCCCCGCGGACGGCAGGCTGACGGAGCGGTTTGAGCTTTTTATCTGCCGCAGTGAGATGGGCAATGCCTTCTCCGAGTTGAACGACCCAATTGACCAGCGTGCCCGGTTCCAGAAGCAGGTTGAGCTGCGTGACGCCGGCGATGAAGAGGCGGGCATGATGGATGAGGATTTCCTGACGGCGCTGGAATACGGCCTGCCTCCCACGGGCGGGCTTGGAATCGGCATCGACCGGGCCGTGATGCTGCTGACCAACAGCAGCTCCATCCGGGACGTAATCCTGTTTCCCACAATGCGCCCCTTGGATTAATGAGAAAGCATACCGACGGAGCTTCCGGCGGTATGCTTTTGTGTGTGCAAATGCTTGTTCCCGCGACGAAAAAGCCGCGGTAGGAAAGCGAGCGCGGAGATAAGGGGAGTGTGTATGAAACATGATTCATTATTACCGGGCTTGCCTGTCCCGGCATGCGGGGGCAGGCGATGAGTGAACGGATTACAAGCCGGAAAAACCCGTTGGTGGCGCATCTGCGCAGATTAACGTCGGAGCGGGCCTATCGCAGGGAGCAGGGTGTTTTTTTCTGCGAGGGGGGCAAAATGCTGGAAGAGGCTCTGCGCTGGGACTGGATTCCCGATGTGGTCGTGCATACGGAGGAATGCCCGCTGCCCAGACTGCCGGAGGCGACGCGACTTGTCGAGGTGCCGGAAGAGCTTTTGCAGTATGTTGCCGCCACCGAGGCGCCGCAGAAGCTGGTATTTACCTGCGCAATGAGGTCACTCACGCCGCCGGAGCGGCCGGAACAGGGTGTTTACCTAGTGCTGGACGGCTTGCAGGATCCGGGAAATGTGGGAACCATCTGGAGAAGCGCGGACGCCTTCGATGCGAAGGGGATTTTTTTGCTGAACGGCTGTGCCGATGTTTACAGCCCGAAGGTGGTGCGAGCGACCATGGGCGCGGTCTTTCGCCTCCCGGTGTGGGAGACCTCCTTACAGGCCCTGTGCGGGCGTTTGGCGGCGGTGGGGATTCCTCTCTATGCCACGGCTCTGAGGGATGACACCGTGGATGTGCGGCAGCTGACAGGGAACGCAATGGCGGTGGTGATCGGCAGCGAGGGCAGGGGAGTTTCAGAGCAAGCGCTTTTATTCAGTGAAAAAACCATTAAAATTCCCATGAGCGCCCGATGCGAGTCGCTCAACGCGGCGGTAGCGGCGTCGCTGGTGCTGTGGGAGCTGTATCGATAATATGCCGATGGAGGGGTTGCGGTGGCGCCTTTAAAATATTGGCTTTGGTTTACACAGAGGCATTATGGTTCCAGAGCGGATCAGTTCCGTCTGCTGGAGTATTTCGGCACGCCTGAAGCGGCCTACTTTGCCGACGATCAGGAATACGAGCTGGCGGAGGGACTGTCCCGGCAGACCCGGATGTCCTTGCGGGATAAGTCGATGGAACGGGCGGAGCGGATTTTGGAAGACTGTGACCGTCTGGGGTTGCGGATGCTGACGTTTCAGGATGCCGAGTATCCGGATCGTCTGAAGCATATTTATGATCCGCCGGTGCTGCTGTACATGAAGGGAAAGGCCTTTGCGTTTGATGAAGAAGTGGCTGTCGGCGTTGTGGGTACGCGGAAACCCTCTCCCTACGGCATTCGGATGGCGGGCAAGCTGGGCCTGGAGCTGGCCAGGGGAGGCGCACTGGTGGTTTCTGGAATTGCACAGGGTGTGGACGGCGCTGCGCTGCAGGGGGCTCTGCGGGGCGGCGGACAGGTGGTGTCGGTGCTGGCTGGCGGGATCGACGTGGTGTATCCTGCGGAGCATGCCGGCCTTTACGCCGATGTCGCGGCGATGGGCGCGCTGATTTCCGAGTATCCGCCCGGGACAGAGCACCGGGGAAATCATTTTCCTGTGCGCAACCGCATCATCAGCGGTCTGACGCTGGGTGTTGTGGCGGTGGAGGGGGCGGTGAGAAGCGGAACCATGATTACCGCCCGCCTGGCTCTGGAACAGGACCGCGATGTATTTGCGGTTCCGGGACCTGTGGACGCTCCCATGAGCGTGGGTACCAACCATTTGATTAAAATGGGAGCCGCTCGACTGGTGGAGAGCGGACAGGATATCCTGGAGGAGTATGCGGCGCGTTTTCCCCACAAGCTTCGGTTGGACAAGCCGCTCTCCGCACGGGAGGAGGCAGCGCGTCTGGAAGGGCTGTCAGCATCCCTTTCCGGCGGGCGCGGCATGGAGACCGAGGTGGAAAAATGCGGGAAAGAACAGACCGATTCCCAAAAAGTGATTGACAATTGCGAGAGCATAGAATATATTGACTGGAAAGACGGTCAAAAAGAATTGACTGACGATCAGCGGGACATTTTACTGGTATTGGGCAAGGGTATGCACACGGTCGACGAGCTGGTCGAGCTGACTCAGATTCCCGCGCGGAGGGTGCTGTCGGCCATGACGCTGCTGCAGCTGAGCGGCTATGTGACAGAACAGCCCGGGAAACGGTTTCAAACCCGCGTGATCATAATGATGGAATGACCGGAGGACAAGTATGCCAAAAACAAATCTTGTAATCGTGGAATCACCTGCCAAAGCATCCACGATCAGCAAATATTTAGGGCCTGGCTACCAGGTCAAGGCCTCCATGGGGCATGTGCGCGATCTGCCGAAAAGTAAGGTCGGCGTCGATCTGGATACCTTTACGCCTGACTACCAGCCGATTAAGGGTAAGGAAGAGATCATTGACGACTTGACCCGCGCGGCGAAAAAGAGCGATAAGGTGTTTCTCGCCACCGACCCTGACCGTGAGGGCGAGGCGATTTCCTGGCATCTGAAGGAAATGCTGGAACTGCCGGACGACAAGGTTTACCGTGTAACCTTCAATGAGATCACCAAAAAGGTGGTGACCGAGAGCATCGCGTCCCCGCGCACCATTGATCAAAATTTGGTGGATGCCCAGCAGGCCAGACGCATTCTGGACCGCATCGTGGGCTATCAGCTCTCGCCGCTGCTCTGGAAAAAAATCCGCCGGGGGCTCTCCGCCGGGCGGGTACAGTCGGTGGCCACCCGGCTGGTGGCGGAGCGGGAGGAGGAAATCCGCTCTTTTATCCCCCAGGAGTATTGGTCCATCGACGTGGAGCTGGAGCGTATCGCGCCCAATCTGGGACACTTTACCGCGTTGTTCCATGGCAGGGATAAAAAGCAGGAGCTCCATTCCCGGGAAGAAGTGGACGCTGTTATGGAGGCTGTCCTCGATCAGCCCTTCCAGGTGAAAAGCGTTAAGCGCCAGGACAGGAGCCGTAATCCTGCGCCGCCGTTTATTACCTCCACGCTGCAGCAGGAGGCCTCCCGCAAGCTCAATATGACCCCGCGCCGCGCCATGTCCATTGCGCAGCAGCTCTATGAGGGAGTAGATATTGAGGGCGAGGGTACGGTGGGTCTGATTACCTACATGCGTACCGATTCGCTGCGCATCTCCGAAGAGGCGCAGGCCGCCGCTAAGACACTGATTGTCAGCCGCTACGGGAAGGATTATTATCCGGAGAAAACCCGGATTTACAAGACCAAAAGCAACGCGCAGGATGCCCACGAGGCAATCCGCCCCTCTGATGTCAATTTGACACCGGAGCAGGTGAAGAAAAGCTTGACGTCGGAGCAGTACCGGCTGTATAAGCTGATTTGGAGCCGCTTTTTGTCCTCCCAAATGGCATCCGCTGTTTATGACAGCGTGTCCATCGATGTGGAGTCCGCTGGCTATCTGTTTCGCGCCAACCACTCCAGCGTCAAGTTTTCCGGCTTTACCGCCGTTTACGAGGAGGGGCGGGACGACGATGGGGAGCCGCCCCAGTCCCCGCTGCCGGACCTGAAGGAAGGGGAGTCAGTTACCCGCAGGGAGATCAAGGAGGCACAGCATTTCACTCAGCCCTCCGCCCGGTATACCGAGGCAACCCTGATTCGGGCCTTGGAGGAAAAAGGCATCGGACGCCCGTCTACCTATGCCCCGACGATTTCCACCATTATGGATCGCGAATACGTGGTCAAGGAGGGGAAATATCTCCGTACTACCCCGCTGGGCGAGGTGGTAACCACTCTGATGAAGGATAAATTCTCGCAGATTGTGGATACCGCCTTTACTGCCACGATGGAGGAAGAACTGGATCATATTGAAGAGGGCGAGGAGAACTGGAAGAGGGTTCTCGCCCGCTTTTACGAGGGCTTCCATGCCACGCTGGAAAAGGCGGAGAGCGATCTGGACGGCGAGCGCATTAAGATACCGGATGAGGTGTCCGATGAAATTTGCGACCTCTGCGGACGCAATCTGGTGATTAAGTCGGGACGGTTCGGCCGGTTTCTGGCGTGTCCCGGTTACCCGGATTGTACCTTTACCAAGCCTCTGGTGATTGAGATGCCGGGTAAATGCCCCAAATGCGGGGGACGTATTTTGAAAAAAACCTCCCGGAATGGATATACCTATTACGGCTGTGAATTCAACGGAGAGAAAAACGGCGAAAAGGCCTGCGGTTTTATGACTTGGGATGTTCCGGTAAAGGAAACCTGTCCCGAGTGCGGACAGACGCTGTTTAAAAAGGCGGGACGCGGTTCCAAGAAGCCGTTTTGCATCAATGAGGCATGTGGAAACTTCACGCCGGAGGAGAAGCGCGGCGGCTTTAAGAAAAAAGAAGCTGGGGCAACTCAGGCCGAAGCGGCTGAGGGGCAGAGCACCCAGCCGGAAGGAAAAACCTCCAAAGCGGCGAAACCGGCGAAGACCGGGGCCAAACAGCCCGCTGCTGCCAAAACCGCTGTAAAGAAGGCGGCAACGAAAGCAGATGTGAAACAGACCTCAGCCAAAAAAACCACGGCGAAGAAGCCTGCCGCAAAGAAGGCTGGAACCAAAGCGTCTGCAGCAAAGAAGCCCGCGGCGAAGAAGCCTGCCGCAAAGAAAAAAGCTTCGGCAGGCAACGGGGAAGCGTAACGCGGGCGGCCCCCGCCTAGCCTATGGCCGGAGTACGGCGAAAGAAGCATGATATAGGAGATCAATCAGGAGAACTATGGAGACGGTAATTGTAATTGGCGCGGGTCTGGCAGGGTGTGAGGCGGCGTGGCAGCTGGCCAGCCGTGGAATCCGCGTACGGCTGCTTGAAATGAAGCCGGAAAAAAGAACGCCCGCGCACCACTCGGAATACTTTGGAGAGCTGGTATGCTCCAATTCCCTGCGCTCGGATCAATTGGAAAACGCGGTGGGACTGCTCAAGGAAGAAATGAGACGGCTCGGCTCCCTGATTCTGAGCTGTGCCGACGCAAACAGAGTGGAAGCCGGAGGGGCGCTGGCGGTGGATCGTCATGGCTTTGCGGCGGCGGTCACGCGGCAGATCAGAACACATGCGAATATCACAGTCGAGGCGGGCGAGGTCACCAGCATTCCGCCGGAGGGGCAGGTTATTTTTGCCACGGGGCCTCTGACCTCCGATGCACTGGCAGAACAAATACGGGCGCTTTTCCCAAACAGCGGTTATTTGAATTTCTATGACGCGGCGGCGCCCATTGTGACGGCTGAGAGCGTGGATATGCAGTCAGCTTATATGGCCTCCCGGTACGGCAAGGGGACGGCGGATTATATCAACTGCCCCATGACGGAGGAGGAGTATCTGGCCTTTTGGCGCGCTCTGTGCGACGCGCAGGAGGCGGAGGTTCACGGCTTTGAGGACAGCACCGTGTTCGAGGGCTGTATGCCCGTGGAGGTCATGGCACGCAGAGGGGTTCAGACCTTGTGCTATGGTCCGCTGAAGCCCAAAGGGCTGCCCGATCCCAAGACAGGCAGAGAGCCTTATGCGGTGGTGCAGCTGCGCCGGGATAACGCTGAGGGGACGCTGTATAATCTGGTGGGATTCCAGACTCACCTCAAATTTCCGGAGCAGAAGCGGGTGTTCTCCATGATCCCCGCGCTCAGGTACGCGGACTACGTGCGGTACGGCGTGATGCACCGCAATACCTACCTGGATTCCCCGCGGCTGCTGGACCGCTATTACCGGGTGAAGGGGCAGGAGAGGCTGATGTTTGCGGGGCAGATCACCGGAGTGGAGGGGTATGTGGAGTCCGCCGCCTCCGGTATGCTCTGCGGGCTGGAGCTTGCCCGGAGGCTGGAGGGGAAGCAGCCATTTGATTTTTCCCGGGAAACTGCTATTGGAGCGTTAGCGCTTTATGTCAGCAATGAGAGCGTCACCGAGTTTCAGCCCATGAATGTAAACTTTGGAATTATCCCGCCGCTGGATTACCGGGTGAAGGGCAAGCGCAATAAAAACGCGGAATTGAGCAGACGGGCCTTGGCGGAGCTGGAACAGCAGAAGATGCACAGTGTCTGACGGCAATGAGAGAGGAGAACGGCACGATGAAAATAATCGTTGACGCGATGGGGGGCGACAATGCACCCGAAGCGCCGGTTCAGGGTGCGCTGAGCGCGGTCAAGGAGTTCGGATTGGAGGTTATGCTGGTCGGACGGGGAGATGAGCTGTTAAAAGAGCTGCAAAAAAACGGATATCCTGAGCCTCCGAAGGGCGTTGAAATTGTTCACGCCGAACAGGTGGTGACCATGGAGGATAATCCCGCCACAGCCTTCAAGGAAAAAAAGTCCTCCTCCCTCACCATTGGGCTGAATCTGGTGAGAGACGGGCTGGGCGATGCCTATGTCTCGGCGGGGAGCACGGGAGCGTTGCTTTCTGCCGCCACACTGCTGACAAAGAGAATCAAAGGCATCCGCCGTGCTGCGCTGGCGCCGGTCGTACCCACGGGCAACGGAGGCGCGGTGCTTATCGACTGCGGTGCCACGGCGGAGTGTACCGCTGAGTACCTGCTGCAATTTGCCTACATGGGCTCCTACTATGCTGAGCGGGTGATGGGACGCCCCCAGCCGAGAGTGGGATTACTAAATATTGGAACGGAGCCGACAAAGGGAACCAACCTGCAACGCGAAACTTGGGTACTGCTCAAAAAGGCTTCCGACGAGGAGCGAATCAACTTTGTGGGCAATGTGGAGGCAAGAGAAGCCGTGGAAGGCGCCGTGGATGTCATTGTCTGCGACGGCTACGCAGGAAATATTTTTTTAAAAACCCTGGAAGGCGCCGGGATTTTTTTGATGCAGGAGATAAAAAAGGCATTTTTTAAAAACCTCACCACAAAAATTGGGGCCGCACTTTTGCAGGACGGACTGCGGGATATCAAAAAACTGGTGGACGCGGGTGAGGTGGGCGGAACTGCTCTGATCGGTATTTCCCGCCCGGTCATCAAGGCTCACGGGTCATCGGATGCCTATGCCATGAAAAATGCGATCAGGCAGGCCGCAAGCTTTGCAAAATCGGGTATTATTGAGGATATTACCGAAAATATCGGCTATATGAAGCTGAACGCTGAGGATGACTGACCGTCTTATGTAAGGCCGGATACCAGCCATGCTGTCCGCGGCTTTTCCTCCTTCTGTGACCGTACACAGGCCGGGCTGAACCGGTGGGTTCTTGGGAATGGGACATGAAGCTATAAAAATTTCATAAATATCTCTTGACAGCGGAAATAAATCCACCTATTATGAGAATGCAAAATTCGGATATCAAGAGGGAGCGATTAGTATGATCTTTGAAAAATTGCGTGCATTAATTGCGGAGCAATTTGGCGTTGAAGAATCTGATATTACCGCCGAAACTTCCTTTGAGGAGGATTTGGGTGCTGATTCTATCGATATTGTTGAACTTTCCATGGCTTTGGAGGAAGAGTTTGGCGTTGCGGAAATGGAGGAGGAGGATCTTGCGTCCATCTCTACCGTAGATGATTTGGTCAGATATCTCCAGGAGCGGACGGGGGATTGACCGGAAGCGACGGAAAGCCCCGCCCTGGCGGGGTTTTCCGTTTTACTTTTTTATTTGGAGCGGAACTTAAGGTATGAAAGCATTGCAGGATCGGCTGGACTATGAATTTAAAAATCCGGCGCTTTTGGAAAATGCGCTGACACACAGCTCTTACGCCAATGAGCACCGTGGTGGCATGAACAGCAACGAGCGGCTGGAGTTTTTAGGGGATTCGGTGCTGGGAATGGTGGTGGCGGATCATCTGTATCGCCAAAATCCCGATATGCCGGAGGGGGAGCTGACCCGTACCCGCGCCGTTCTGGTCTGTGAGGCCAGTCTGCACCAGGTGGCGCTTCGGTTAAAGCTGGGCGAATACTTGAAGCTGGGCAAGGGTGAGGCGGCCGGCGGCGGAAGGGAACGCCCTTCGATTTTGGCGGATGCCACGGAGGCCGTTTTTGCGGCGATTTTTCTGGACGGAGGAATGACGCAGGCCAGGCGCACCATCCGAAAGCTGCTGCTCACCCAGGAGGAAGCTCAGCAGCCGGTCAACCGCGATTATAAGACCATTTTGCAGGAGCTTGTGCAGCGGGAGAGCGGGCAGAAGCTGACCTATCGGCTGATCAGCGCCACCGGACCGGACCATGACAAAACTTTTTCCGTGGATGTGGAACTGAACGGAGCCGTTGTGGGCAGCGGCAGCGGCAGGAGCAAGAAGGAAGCCGAGCAGACCGCAGCTCAGGCGGCCATCCATACGCTCACCAATTAAACACCATGAGGCAGGGCCGGTTCAGAGGAGCTTGTCCTGCTTTTTGCTGAATTTCACCGGATTTCACCCAATGAATTGCATAACAGAAAAAATATTGATATAATAATCGACAAAGCATTTGATTCGCGGCGAAAAAGCCGCACCGGAGACATAGCGTCAAGACTCAACCTGCAAAGAGGTGATTTTGTTGTACTTAAAGGCGTTGGAGATCCAAGGCTTTAAATCGTTTCCGGATAAAACGGTTCTCTCCTTCGGAGAGGACATCACAGCCATTGTGGGGCCGAATGGTTCCGGTAAGTCGAATCTTTCCGACGCTATTCGCTGGGTGATGGGAGAGCAGTCCACCCGGGTGCTCCGGGGGGCGAAGATGGAGGACGTTATTTTTGACGGCACCGAAAAACGCAAGGGTCTTGGATTTGCCGAGGTGTCTCTGGTGCTGGATAATTCCGACAAGCTTTTCGATATGGAGGAGAATGAGGTGATGGTCACCCGGCGGTATTACCGTTCGGGTGAGAGCGAATACTATATTAACCGTCGCTCGGTTCGCCTCAAGGACGTAAACGAGCTGTTTATGGACACCGGCCTTGGCCGGGAGGGATATTCCATCATCGGACAGGGTAAAATCGACGAGATCCTCTCGGTTAAGAGCGAGGACCGCCGCGAGGTCTTTGAGGAGGCGGCGGGCATTTCACGTTTCCGCCACCGCAAGGAGGAGGCGGAGCGCAAGCTGTCGCGGACGGAGGAGAACCTCCTGCGGATCAACGATAAAATTGATGAGCTGGAGCTTCAGGTGGAGCCGCTACGGATTCAGTCCGAAAAGGCAAAGCGGTTTTTGATCCTGCGGGATGAGCTGCGTATTCTGGAGATTTCCATCTGGCTGGATCAGCTGGAAAAGCTTTGGTCCGGCGCTGTGAAAACCAATGTGGATTTTGAGGCGGCCAACCGGCAGAGGGACGAGCTACGCGGCGCGGTCAACGAGCTTTACGCGGCGGCGGAAGCCTATGGCGGGCAGATGCGGGAAAAAGATATCGAAATGGAACAGGGCCGACAGCGTCTCGGAGTGCGGGAGGCAGAGGCCGGCGAGGTGGAGAGCGCCATCGCGGTTCTCAGGAACGATATCAAAAATAACGCGGAAAATACGGCCCGTGTTCAGCAGGAGCTGGAGGCTCAGGAGGGCAGAGCCGGTGGCATCAACGATCAGATCAACCAGCGCAGAAAGCGGTTGGAAGAGGTTGACGGGCTGCTGGAGGCCACTTGCGGCGAGCTGAAGGAACAGCGTGCGGATTCCGAGGCACTGAACCGGACGGCAGGCACTTTGGAAAATGAACTGGAGCAGCTGCGCCGGAAGGAGGCCATGGAGAACACCTCGGCTTCCGAGGCGCGGGCGCTGCTCTCCGCTTTGGCCGCTGCCGCTCAGGAGCTGTTTGACCGGGAGGAGGCTCTGGGTCAGGAGCTGATTGCCCGGGAGGAGAAGAGAAAAGAAGCGGAGACGGACAGGGAAACCCTCCGTGCCGAGCACAGCAAAGCCCGTGAAGAGCGGGACAGCCTCACCAATATCATCAGCGGCTACGAGCTGCGTCAGAGTTCCCGCCGGAAAAAGCTGGAGGATACGCAGGCCAATGTCCACAGACTGCAAATGGAGGAGAACAACCTCAACTCCCGCATTCATATGCTCTCTGAGATGGAGAAGTTGTATGAGGGCTACTCCAAGGCGGTCAAGTTGGTGATGAACGAAAAGGGACGAGGAAATCTACAGGGGATTCACGGTCCCGTGGCAGGTCTGTTGCATGTGCCCGATCAATATACTGTTGCCATTGAAATCGCCCTGGGCGGCGCGATGCAGCATGTTGTGGTGGAGCGTGAGGAGGACGGCAAGGCCGCCATTCAATATCTCAAGCACCGCGACGGCGGACGGGCGACATTCCTGCCCCTGAGCACCATCAAGCCTATGGACTTGAAGGAGAGGGGGCTCGATGAGCAATACGGCTTTATCGGCATCGCCAGCGGGCTGGTAGACTATGAGCCCGCCTACGATGCGGTATTCCGCAATTTGCTGGGACGTATCGTGATTGCGGAGGATATGGACTGTGCCATCCGCATCGCGAGAACCTTCGGTCACCGGTTCCGCATTGTGACGCTGGACGGGCAGGTGCTCAATGCGGGCGGCTCCATGACCGGCGGTTCGGTGAGCCGAAGCGCGGGCATTTTGAGCAGAGCCAATGAACTGGAGCGGCTGGGCGAGCAGAAGGCGGAGCTCGGTACCGGTCTAAAAAATGCGTTGTCGCTGCTGGAAGACGCGCGCAGAGAGCTTTCCGCAGCGGCTTATGAGCTGGAGACGGCACAGGGCCAGCGGCGCGAGCTGGAGGATGCCATTTTAAAGCTGGAGGGACGTCTGGAAAATGCGGATGCCTTCTTGGCCGACCTGGCGGAGCGGCATGGAACCCAGCGGCAGGAGCTGCAGCAGGTGAAAGCACGTTCGGAGCAAATCGCGGCGGATACAGAGGCTGCCCGGATGCGTATCAGCGAGCTGGAGGGCGCGGCGGCCGCCCTGCGTGCCGAGGCCGAGGGAAAGAGCCGGGGGCAGACGGATCTCAAAAGCAGGCTGGAACGTTTGCAGAGCGAAACGGCGGCTCTGGCCGCCAAAACCGCGGCACTGGAAGCGGAGCGGGATGCCACTGCCATGGCGCTCAACGAGCTGGAGGCCCTATGCCGGGATATTACCGGAGACCGGCAGGCGCGGCTGGAGCTGATTGCCGAGTATGAGGGGAAAAATCAGGCGATCAGCGCCGAGATTCTGGTAAGGGAACAGCAGCTGGCAGTCATCCGGGCGGAAAATCAAAGTCAGAATGAGCTGATCCGCCGCCTGACCGAGGAAAAGCAGCAGCTTGAGGGAAAGCGCAACCGGGCGGACAAGGACAGCCGGGAGAAAAATGAGTCCCTGCTCTCCATGGAGCGGGAGATTTCGTTTCTGGAGCAGAAACGTTCCGCCAACGCCATTGAGGAAAAGAATATTTTAGACCGCCTTTGGGAGAGCTATGAGCTGTCCCATGAGGCGGCCAAGGCGCAGGCGATGGAGCTGGAGAGCGTCCCGAAGGCGGCACGGCGTATATCGGAGCTCAAGCGGGATATTTCGGCGCTGGGGAATATCAATCTCGACGCAATCGAGGAGTTCCAGCGGGTGAACGAGCGGTATACCTATCTCACCGACCAGCGCGACGATGTCCAGAAGGCGCAGCTTGAGCTGGAACGCATTATCCGGGACATTACAGCCGAGATGACGGAAATATTCCGCACTCAGTTTACCATCATTAACGAAGAATTCGGAAAAACCTTTGTAGAGCTTTTCAGCGGAGGAACGGCAACGCTGGAGCTGGAGGATGAGCAGGATATTTTAAACTGCGGCATCGAAATCAAGGTGCAGCCTCCGGGCAAGGCACTGAAGATCATTACGCTGCTCTCTGGCGGAGAAAAGGCATTTGTCGCCATTGCCCTTTATTTTGCCATTCTCAAGGTTCGCCCCACACCCTTCTGCGTGATGGATGAGATTGAGGCGGCTCTGGACGATGTAAATGTGACCCGTTTTGCCCAGTATATGCGCCGTATGTCCGATAAAACGCAGTTTATTGTCATCACCCACCGGCGGGGCACCATGGAAGAAGCTGACGTCCTCTATGGCGTTACCATGCAGGAGCGCGGTATCAGCCGAATTCTCACCATCAATCTCAATGAGGTAGAGAGGGAGCTGAAATTAAAGGCAACGTAAAACCGCACGGTCAACGCAAAGTCCGCGCAACCCTGGGCGGGGCGCGGGTAAAAGCAATCTGAGCACCAAGAGCAAGGGTTAAGAAGGAGCGGAAACATGGGATTTTTTGATAAACTGAAAAATATCAGTATTTTTTCGGGATTGACCAAGCTGGATGACGATTTTTACGATGAACTGGAGGAAAAGCTCATTCTTGCGGACATGAGTGTGGATACCGCGCTGAAGGCGGTGGAAACGCTGCGCAAGCGCATTAAGGAGGAAAAAATTAAGGATGTGGAGGAGGGGAAACGCTGCCTGCGGAGCATCATCACCAAGATGCTGGATGTGGGCGACACCGCCATTAATCTCTCCACAAAGCCTTCCATTCTATTATTCATTGGCGTGAACGGCGTGGGTAAGACCACTACCATCGGAAAATTGGGCGCGTTTCTAAAAAAGAGGGGAAAGCGGGTGCTTCTGGCCGCGGGAGATACCTTCCGCGCCGCCGCCGCCGAACAGCTTTCCATCTGGGCGGAGCGGAGCGGGCTGGACATTGTCCGCCAGGACGAAGGGTCCGATCCGGCCGCCGTCGTTTATGACGCCATGAACGCCGCCAGAGCCAGAGGCGCGGATGTGGTGCTGGTGGACACTGCCGGGCGGCTTCATAACAAGCAGAACCTGATGAACGAGCTCAATAAAATCAGCCGGGTGATCGACCGGGAATTTCCCGGCGGAGCCAGGGAAACTCTTTTGGTGATGGATGCGACTACCGGGCAGAACGGCCTGATTCAGGCCAAGCAGTTTGGCGAGTCCGCCGGAATCACAGGGATCGTCCTGACCAAACTGGACGGAACCGCAAAGGGAGGCGTTGTGGTGTCCATTGCGGATTCTCTTCAGATTCCGGTTAAATTTGTAGGGCTGGGCGAAGGGACTGACGATTTGCAGCCCTTTGACGGCGCTTCGTTTGCGGAGGCTTTGATTCAATGATTAATTTTGCAACTGTGATGGGTTTTGTGTTCAGCTTTATAGGTATATACTATCTCATGCGCCCGGAGAAGATACTGAAAAAACGCTATGAGAGAATGGGCGAGGAGATCCCTCAAAAAGCGCTTCTCCGTACCCGTATTATCGGCGGGATCTGCACGGTCGGTGGGCTGATCATCGCACTGACCACATATTTTCAGTGAAATAGAAAAGCGAGGCATCAGAATGGAACGAATTGACGGACGCACGGAACATCAGATGAGGCAGGTGGAATTGATTCCTCATATCAATCAGTTCGCGGAGGGGAGCGTTCTGATCAAGTGCGGCGGAACCCATGTGCTGTGCACCGCCTCCGTGGAGGAGCGAGTACCGCCCCATGTACCCTTTGGAGAGGGCTGGGTGACCGCGGAATATTCCATGCTTCCCCGTGCCAACCGGGAGCGCAGCCGCCGGGATGTCTCCAAGCTCAAGCTCTCTCCGAGAAGCGCGGAAATCCAGCGTCTGATCGGTCGTGCGCTCCGCTCTGCAACCGACCTGAAGCTGCTGGGGGCGCGGCAGATTATCGTTGACTGTGACGTACTCCAGGGAGATGGAGGAACCCGTACCGCCTCTGTGACCGGAGGCTTTGTGGCCTTGGCTCTCGCCTGCCGCAGGCTGCTGCATGAGGGAGCTATCTCCAAGATGCCGCTGAAAACCTATGTAGCGGGGGTTTCGGCTGGAATCGTCCATGACACCGCGCTGCTTGACCTCTGTTATGAGGAGGATTCCTCCGCTATGGTGGATCTGAACTGTGTCATGACCGCCAGGGGTGAACTGATTGAGCTGCAGGCGACGGGAGAGGAGCGGCCCTTTACCCTCTGGGAGCATCAGCGGCTGCTGGAGCTCTGCCAAAAGGGAATCGGAGAGCTTCACGAGCTTCAAAAAAAGGTAATCGGAGAATTGGTATGATCAAATTAGTGCTGGCCAGCAAGAATGAGAAAAAGCTTGTGGAATTGAGAAACATTCTCACCCGGCTCGGCGTCGAAGTGATTGGAGAATCCGAGGCGGGGGTTGATGTTCTGGTGGAGGAGACGGGGGCGACCTTTGAGGAAAATGCCGCGTTGAAGGCCAGGGCCGTTATGGAGGCGAGCGGGCTGCCCGCCATCGCCGATGATTCCGGGCTGATGGTGGACGCCCTTGCCGGAGCGCCGGGGGTATATTCCGCCCGTTACGGCGGGGAAGCGCTGGACGATACCGGGCGCTACCGGCTTCTGCTGGAAACGATGCGCGGACAAACGGATCGCCGATGCAAATTTGTTTCGGCAATCTGCTGTGCGTTTCCCAACGGAGATGTGATCACGGCACGGGGAGAGTGCGCCGGAACGCTGGCGTACGCGCCCCGAGGGGAGGGCGGCTTCGGCTATGACCCGATTTTTTTTGTGCCTGGGCTCAAAAAGACCTTTTCCGAGCTCACGCCGGAGGAGAAAGATCAAATTTCCCATCGAGGCAATGCGTTGCGGGAAATGAAACTGAAATTGGAGAGTTATCTGGATGGAATTGACAAGTAAGCAGCGTGCTCAGCTCAGGAAGCTGGCAAACGTACTGGAGCCCATCGTCCATATCGGAAAGGACGGCATGGGGGAAAATCTCATCAGACAGGCAAACGACGCCCTGGAGGCGCGGGAGCTGATTAAGTGCAAGGTTTTGGACAACGCGATGCTCTCCGCCAAGGAGGGCGCGCTGGCGCTGGCCAAGGAAACCCGTTCAGAGGTGGTTCAGGTCATCGGCACCAAATTTGTGCTCTACCGCGCCAGCCATAATCCAAATAAGAAGGATAAAATTGTGCTGAATCGTACCGTCCGGGGCAGTAAAACCTCCTGAAAACGGCGGAAAGGATGAACGCGATGAAAATCGGAATCTATGGCGGAACCTTCGACCCTCCGCATATGGGGCATATGAACTCTGCGGCGGCCGCGATGGATCTCCTGGAGCTTGACCAGCTGTTTTTGATTCCGGCAGGCATTCCGCCCCATAAAGAGCTCCCCGCCGAAACCGCGTCAGCGGAGGACCGCTATGCCATGACCGCGCTGATGGCGGACGGCATGGGTGTGAAAAAGCGGGCTCAGGTACTGGATCTGGAGATTTGCCGCGCCGGGGAAAAGAGCTACACCGTTGAAACGCTGGAGCAACTGCGCAAACAATTTCCCAACGATGAGCTTTGGCTGCTGATGGGCAGCGATATGCTCCTGACCATTCTGGACTGGCATCAGGCGGAGCGCATTTTTGAACTGGCGAGCATTGGGGCGTTCGCCAGAGCTTATGATGATAATCTGGAGCTGCTGCGTCGCCACGCTGCCGCGCTGGAACAGGGCTACGGAGCCGCGGTCCGCCTGCTTTCGGTGGAGGAAATCACCGATATTTCCTCCACTGAGATTCGGAATGCGCTTCTCAGGGGAACAGGCGAGGAGTTTCTCTGGACTCCGGTGTACGGATATATTTTGCAGCATAGGCTTTATGGAACCCGTGCCGAGCTTTCCAACCTCTCGGATGGTGAGCTTCGCGCGGTGACCCAGTCTATGGTGAAGGCCAAGCGTATCCCCCATATTAAGGGAACGGAGCTGGAGGCGGTGCGTCTGGCGAAGCGGTGGAAGGAAAACGAGGCAGATGCCCGCCGCGCCGCCATATTGCATGACTGCACAAAATATTTCTCCCTGGAAGAACAGTTGAAAATATGCGAACAATATGATATTCTACTAGATAACCTTGAAAAAGTGTCGGAAAAGCTGCTCCACTCAAAGACGGCGGCCGCTCTGGCCCGGCATGTGTTCGGCGCAGATAAAGAAGTAGAGCAGGCTATTTTTTATCATACCACCGGCCGGGCGGCGATGAGCGAGCTGGAAAAAATCATTTATATTGCGGATTACATGGAGCCCACCCGGGATTTTGACGGTGTGGATACGCTCCGCGCTTTGGCGTATGAAAATTTGGACAGGGCAATTCTCCTGGGACTGGAAATGTCAGTGACGGATATCCAGTCCCGCGGCAATATTGTGCATCCCAATACTCTGGAGGCCATTGACTACTACCGGTCGGTCTGACGGATTGCGGAACCCCGTTCAGTTGAAAGGAAGAACATAGTGAAAAAAGATAAAACCCGAAAAGTTGCTCTCGGCGGAAAACAAAAAAAGGACAAGCTTCCGTTGACCCGGGGCGACAAAATTCTGCGCGGGGTGATCATTGCGCTGTCTGTGATTCTGGCACTGATACTGGTGTTTATTGCCGTATATACGAATATAGGGGAGAAGCCGTCGGTTTCTGGCGTAGCAACAAGCACACTGGTAGATTCTACAGACACGGAAGACGAAGAAACCACCGGCACCGCGCCTAAGGTCAGCGGAGACCGGAAAGAGGACTTCTATACGTTCCTCATCGTGGGACATGACCAGGTCAGCAATAACACCGACACCATCATGCTGGCGGCCTACGACGTGAAAAACCAGAAGATCAGCGTCCTGAGCATTCCCCGTGATACTATGGTCAATGTCAGTTGGGATGTCAAAAAAATCAACTCGGTCTACAATGTCGGCGGGATCGATATGCTCAAGGAGGAGGTCTCCTCTTTAATTGGGTTTGAGCCGGACTTTACCATTGACATTGATTTGGAGGCCTTCAGCAAACTGGTTGACGCCATCGGAGGAGTGGATTTTGAGATTCCATTTGATATGTATTATGACGATCCCACTCAGGATCTGCACATCCATTTTTCAGAGGGAATGACTCATCTCGACGGGGAGGACGCAATGAAGGTGGTTCGTTTCCGCAAGAATAACGACGGAACCCACTCCGACGGAGACATTGGACGCATTAAGTTGCAGCAAAATTTTATGACCGCCCTTCTGAAGCAATGCCTGAATATCGGAAATGTGACAAAGATCAGTGAGTTTGCAACTATCTTCAACGAGGACGTCACCACGGAGCTGACCGTGAATAATATCATTTATTTCGGGAAGGCCGTCATCAGCGGCGGCCTGAGTACGTCGGATGTTAGTTTTTATACGTTGCCCTATACAACTGGAAACTTTTGGAGCCGAACTTATGGCCAATACCAGAGCTATGTATTTCCTATCGCGGATGATATGATTGAACTGGTGAATTCCGATTTTAACCCCTATGAAGAAGAGGTTCAGCTGAAAAATTTAGATATTCTAAGTATTAATTCCAGCGGAAAGCTGGTGTCCAGCACAGGAGTTTTGGCAGACTCAAAGGCCAACAACTATACCACCAGTTCGTCCAAGACGACGACAACTTCCACCCAAACAGAGGAATCCTCGGAAGAGGAGGTCACTGGAAAGACGGATACCTCCAGCGAGACGGATACGTCCAGTGAGACAGAAGCTTCAGACAAGACAGAAACCTCCTCCTCAAGCAAGACGGAAACAGCCACGTCCGCAACCGAGACAGCAACAACCACAGCGGCTACAGACGCCTCAGAAACGACTGCCGCCACCGGCGCGTCTTCCACGGAAACTGCCACATTGGATGACGATGCGGCGGCGTAACCGGATCACAGCAAAAGAAGTTATGCAGGGTTTCGCCGCGCATGAAAACGGGTCGCGGCGGATATGCTTACATCAAAGAAACAGCATGAAAGGGGAATACTATGACGCCAAAGGAACTGGCATTGGCTCTCGCGAAAGCACTGGACGATAAAAAGGGGCGGGACATCAAGGTGCTGGAGGTGAAAGACCTCTCCACAATAGCCGATTATTTTGTCATCTGCACCGCTTCCTCCACCACACAGATTAAGGCTCTGTCTGACTTCTGTGAAAAAACCATGAAGGATCACGGCGAGGAACCTCATCACATTGAGGGACACCGGGGCGGCATCTGGGTGCTGCTGGACTTTTCCAGCGTGATTGTGCATGTGTTCATGGAGGAGGCACGGCAGTTTTATGATCTGGAGCGGCTTTGGGCAGACGCCGCGCCGGTTGATTTAAGCGGCATTTTGACGGCCTGATTCGGTTGGATAGCTGACACTGACAGGGACATGACACGTCATGTCCCTGTTGAGATATGATTGATACTATGAGGAAAGCGTGAGAGAGTTGAAGTACGAGTTTTCTGAAATCGAAAAAAAATGGCAGGCAAAATGGCTGGAGGTCAAGCCATTTGCCGCATCCAATCAAAGTGACAAGCCAAAATTTTACGGTCTGATTGAATTTCCGTATCCTTCCGGCGAAGGGCTCCATGTGGGGCATCCCAGACCCTTCACCGCGATGGACATCATCTGCCGTAAGCGCCGGATGCAGGGCTATAACGTGCTGTTCCCCATTGGCTATGATGCCTTCGGCCTGCCCACGGAGAACTACGCCATTAAGAATCATATCCATCCCAAAATCGTCACCCACCGCAATATCGCTCGCTTCCGCAGCCAGCTCCAGATGCTTGGCTATTCCTTTGACTGGGATCGGGAGATCGACACCACCGCTCCTGATTACTATAAGTGGACTCAGTGGATTTTCTTGCAGCTTTATCAAAAGGGTCTGGCATATAAGGCCACCATGCCGGTGAATTGGTGTACCTCCTGCAAGTGCGTGCTGGCAAACGAGGAGGCGGTCAATGGCGTATGCGAACGCTGCGGCGCGCCTGTGGTGCGGAAGGAAAAAAGCCAGTGGATGCTGAAGATCACAGAATATGCCCAGCGGCTGATTGACGATCTGGACGACGTGGATTATATCGAGCGGGTTAAAATCCAGCAGCGCAACTGGATCGGCAGGAGCACGGGAGCTGAGGTGAACTTTGACACCACAGCGGGCGACAAGCTGCGGATTTATACTACCCGTCCCGACACCCTGTTTGGTGCCACCTACATGGTCATGTCGCCCGAGCATGAGTATCTGAGGCGATGGGCGGACAAGCTGGACAATTGGGATGAGGTTGCCGCCTATATGGATGCCGCCGCCCGCAAATCCGATTTCGAACGCTCTGAGCTGAACAAGGAAAAGACCGGCGTGGAGCTGAAGGGTGTTCGTGCCGTTAATCCGGTCAATCAGAAGGAAATTCCGATTTTTATTTCCGACTATGTTCTGGCTTCTTACGGAACTGGCGCCATTATGGCGGTGCCTGCTCACGATACCCGTGACTGGGAGTTTGCGACGAAATTCCGGCTGCCAATCATTGAGGTGGTCAAGGGCGGAGCAAAGAGCGTTCAGGAGGAGGCCTTCACTGACTGCGAGACGGGAGTGATGACCAATTCCGAATTTCTGAACGGACTGAGCGTTGAGGACGCGAAAAGTGCCATCGTGAAGTACATGGAAGAACAGGGACTGGGAGAGAGCAAGGTCAACTACAAGCTCCGGGACTGGGTTTTTTCACGTCAGCGCTACTGGGGTGAGCCGATCCCCATGGTGTTCTGCGATACCTGTGGATGGGTGCCAGTACCGGAAGAGCAGCTGCCTGTTTTGCTGCCCGACGTGGAGAGCTATGAGCCCACGGACACCGGGGAGTCCCCCCTCTCCAAGATGACTGACTGGGTGGCAACCACCTGCCCCCACTGCGGCGGCCACGCCAGGCGGGAGACCGACACCATGCCCCAGTGGGCTGGCTCCAGCTGGTATTTTCTGCGGTACATGGATCCGGACAATGGTGAGGCGCTGGCATCCAAGGAGGCACTGGCATACTGGTCGCCTGTGGATTGGTATAACGGCGGTATGGAGCATACCACACTTCACCTGCTGTACAGCAGGTTCTGGCATAAATTTCTCTACGACATCGGCGTGGTGCCCACCAAGGAGCCTTATCACAAGCGCACCAGCCACGGCATGATTCTGGGCGAGGGCGGCGAAAAAATGTCCAAGTCCAGAGGCAATGTGGTCAATCCCAATGATATTGTGGAGCAGTACGGCGCGGATACTATGCGCCTGCATATTATGTTCATCGGAGACTTTGAAAAGGCGGTTTCCTGGTCAAACGAGGCGGTGAAGGGCAGTAAGCGGTTTTTAGACCGCGTGTGGAATCTGGGCGAGAGCTGTGCCGATTCTCTGGAGCAGACGCCCGCAAACGAGGCCGGTATCCACAAGACCATCAAAAAGGTAACCGCCGATATCGAAGAGCTGAAATTTAACACGGCAATCGCCGCCATGATGGGCCTGGTCAATGATTTTTACGCCAATGGCTGCACCAAGGGAGATATGAAGCCCCTGCTGCTGCTGCTTTCTCCCTTTGCGCCGCACATTGCCGAGGAGCTGTGGGAGCTGTTGGGCTTTGCCGCCTCCGAGGGAGCGATGGCGTGCCGGCAGGGCTGGCCCGTCTACGACGAGGGCAAGACGGTGGAACAGGAGGTTACGCTGGCGGTTCAGGTGGGCGGTAAGCTCAAAGCCACCGTCACCGTCCCTATGGACAGCGAACAGGATACGGTGGTTGCCGCGGCCATGACGGATGCCAAGGTGGCGAAGCTTTCCGAGGGAATGGAGCTTGTAAAGATCATTCTGGTTAAAAACAAGCTTGTGAACCTGATTTTTAAACCGAAAGCCTGAGCCTTGCGGTTGCGCCAAGTGCCCTGAGAAATATTTGCTCGGAGGGACTTTCGGACGAAAACTCCATCTTGACAAACGGTTAAAAATTGCATATAATGATAGCGATAAAGCCATAGTATCGTGGCCCTTAGTGACGGGTTTCCCCGCCACATTGGAGGGAGGGGAAATATAATGTCGGAAGTGCATGTGCGCGAAAATGAATCCTTGGACAGTGCATTGAAGCGGTTTAAACGCAGCTGTGCTAAATCTGGTGTGCTGGCTGAGGTGCGCAAGCGTGAGTATTATGACAGCCCGAGCGTAAAGCGCCGTAAGAAGTCTGAGGCAGCCCGCAAGAACAAGAAGAAATTTAACTGATAAAGCTAAGCCCCTGCGCGCTGCGCGGGGGCTTTTCTTGTATGGTAATATTATAGCCTCAGAGATTACTCCAGCAGTTCCGTTAATAAATCGTCCACTTCGGCGTAAACTAAAAGAATATCGGTAATGCCTGCCTGGTGTGCGATCTGAATTTTTTTTCGAATACTGCTGGCGTCGTCGAATAAAACGAAATGAGCTCCGGAATCGCGATTCATATATGTAAAATAGTGGGCGCAGAGTTCACTGGAAAAGTAGATGGATGGCCCGCGCCGGGCAATCCGGTTTTTCAGCTCCTCCTGAGTCAGGGTGGTTCCTGTCCCGCCGGGTGCGGGAAGATAGAAGTCCTCCGCCATCCGCTCCACCGTCATAGCCACCCGCTTTTCTCCGTACTGCTCCATCACTTCCTTCAGCCGCTGGCGCAGGGAGCCGCCGGAAATGGCGGAGGAAACGATCACTTTGGCATGGTTGGACGAGGAAGCGTACGCTTCGGTGACAAACAGGGGCAGGTTTCGTCTTGCCAGCCCCTCGCCAAGAGCCGAGATGAGTTTTCCCAGCAGTACCGAGAAGCTGCCCTCAAAGTCGCAGATGACACCTTCAAAGCTTCTGATGGAGCATTCCCGCACTACTTCCTGAAGAAAGGGGTTTAGGTCGCCGCGGGTGTCGAATTGCTGGTCTGATATGACCATATATCCGCCCCGCAGCGATACCGGGATGCTGGCGCGGAGCAGATGGGGACCGGGGCCAATGCGGTAGGCCATATGAGCCAAACGCAGGTTATAGGGCTGTGCCAGATGGATCTGGTCAGGAGTAACAGTGAGAATCAGCGGCATAGTGGAACCCCCTTGTCCGAATAAGGCATTGATGGTATACTCAATCATGACCATGATATGTTCTTCAGAATAAAAAGAGACCCGTTAGACGAGGTGATTTTTTGGCTTTTTCCATAATACCGGATGAAGTTTGCGATTCGATTTTTAATATTGATCTCCATAAGCTCAAACGGGAGGGCATTACGCTGCTTCTGGCTGATTTGGATAACACGCTGATTCCATATTCGGAGTCGGAGTGGAATGAGTCGCTGATGGATTGGGAGAAACAGCTGAGAGAAAACGGAATCTCTCTGTTTGTTCTGTCTAACAGCAGGAAGAGTGAGCGGGTTCCGGGGTTTTGCAGGACGGCGGGAATTCCCTACCTCAGCCACGCGGGCAAGCCTCGCAGGGTGGGTTTTTGGAAGGCTATGGAACAGATGGGCGCCGGGCCGTCCCAAACCATCATGGTGGGGGATCAGCTGTTCACCGATTGCCTCGGCGCAAAAAATGCGGGAATTCCCGTGATTCTCGTCAAGCCGATTCGGTTTGGAAATCCACTCCGCGCCATTCGCTACGCGGTGGAGCTGCCCTTTCGGGGCATTGGGAGAAGGAGGAGAAGAACATGAGCGCAAGGTTTGGACCGGCTGGAAATTCGGAGTATTATACGGAACATGTGAGTAAAGCTACGGTGAATGCGCCTGAGTGGCTGGCTGAGATCGGGCTGGACTGCTATGAATACCAGTGCGGCAAGGGGGTCAACGTGGGGGCGGAGACGGCCCGGAACATTGGAAATAAGGCGAAAGAATTCGGCATTTCCCTCTCCCTGCACGCGCCGTATTTTATCAATCTGGCAAATCCGGATGAGGAGAGCCGGAAGAAAACCATCGGCTACATCATCACCTCTTGTCAGGCAGCGGAGTGGATGGGTGCGGGGCGGGTAATCATCCACACGGGGGCGCTGATGAAGCGCTCACGGCGGGAGGCGCTGGATATCGCGCGGGAGACGCTGCTTGCCGTGATCGCCGCCTGCGACGAGGCGGGATACGGACATATGAACCTTTGCCCCGAGACCATGGGGAAAATCAATCAGCTGGGAGATCTGGACGAGGTGCTAGAGCTCTGCGGGCTGGATGAGCGGCTGATTCCCTGCGTGGACTTCGGGCATCTGTATGCCAGAACTCTGGGCGAGCTGTCCGGGGATGCGGCCTGTGAAGCACTCCTGAACACCATGGAGCGCGCGCTGGGGGAGGAGCGGGCGAGCCGCTTCCACAGCCACTTTTCCAAAATTGAATTCACCCAAAACGGAGGGGAAAAACGGCACCTGACCTTTGGGCAGGACACGTTTGGACCTGATTGGACGCCGCTGGCCCGGGCTGTGGCCCAGAGGGGCTGGAGCCCCACCTTCATCTGTGAGTCAGCTGGGACACAGTCGGAGGACGCACTGGAAATGAAACGGATTTATCAAGGCTTTCTCAAAGAAGAACAGGGGAGAGGGGCGATGTTATGAATCATTTTGGACAGATCGCGGCAAAACTGGAGGAGTATCAGCTTGACGCGATGCTGATCACCAGCCATCCGGGGGAACTGTACGCGGTGGGTTTCCAAGGAGAGGGAACCGCCCTGATCACGCCGGACGAAACATATTATTTCACCGATTCACGGTACATGGAGGCGGCGGGCAAGCAGATTGAGCGTGCCTCCATTGCGATGGTGGGAGGCGTACGGTCTCATGGCTCGCTGACGAGGGAAGCTATAGAACGCCTGGGCATCCGGCGGCTTGGCTTTGAGGACGGAGACATGACCGTGGCGGCCTATGAAAAATGGAAAGGGCAGCTTCCAGGCTGCGAGCTGATTCCGGCGGGACGCCTGCTGGGCGGCCTGCGGGCCTCCAAGGATGAGGATGAACTCCGGTGTATGCGGCAGGCTCAGCGGATTACCGATCTGGCGTTTGCTGAAATCCTGAATTTTATCAAGCCAGGAGTGACCGAGCGGGAGGTAGCGGCGCGGCTGGTGTATGAGCAGCTCCGGCTGGGCGCGGAAAAGATGTCCTTTGACCCCATTGTAGTAACCGGGGCCAACGGCAGCCTGCCTCATGGCCATCCTGGAGACACGGTGATTTCCCAAGGATGCTTTGTTACCATGGATTTTGGGTGCGTGTGGGGAAATTACTGCTCCGACATGACCAGAACGGTGGCAGTGGGACAGCCCACAGACGAGATGCGGGTTGTTTATGACACGGTTTTAAAAGCGCAGCTGGCAGGGATCGCCTTTGCCAGGGCGGGAGTGACAGGCCGGAGCATTGACGCTGCGGCCAGGGGGGTAATCGAGGAGGCTGGATACGGAGCATATTTCGGCCACAGCTTCGGGCACAGTCTGGGCATTGAGATTCATGAATCCCCCAACGCCTCCTCTGCCAATGAAGAAGCGATGCCTGTGGGTGCGGTGATTTCCGCCGAACCGGGGATTTATATTCCGGAGCGCTTCGGGGTGCGCATTGAGGATGTCATTGTTTTGAGGCAGGGCGGCTGTGAGGACATCACCAACGCTCCAAAACAATTGCTGATTCTATAAAACCCCCATAATTATCCTTGCATTAGGAATGAGAATCAGGTATAATAATCATATCGTGACTATTTGCAGGAGTTGTGTTGTGCCGGGCAGGCACAGCCGGAGCAGTGTGCGTTCGGCCCGCCGCGATGCAGGCGGGCGGCATCCGTTCTGTTTCACCGCATAGAGAAACTTTTTTTGGAGGAAGATACCAATGATTACTGCCAGTGAATTTCGGAACGGCGTTACCTTTGAGATGGATAGTCAGGTAATGCAGGTGATCGAATTCCAGCACGTCAAACCCGGAAAAGGTGCGGCGTTCGTGCGCACCAAGATGAAAAACGTGATGACCGGCGCCGTGACCGAGACTTCATTTAACCCCACCGCCAAGTTTGAGAGCGCTTTTGTTGAGCGCAAGGATATGGAATACAGTTACAACGACGGGGATCTCTATTATTTTATGGATCCCGAGACCTTTGAGCTGGTACCCATTGACGGTCATGTATTAGGAGACAGCTTCCGCTTTGTGACCGAGAATATGGTCTGCAAAATTCAGAGCTATAAGAACAAGGTGTTTGGTGTTGAGCCGCCCAACTTTGTGGAACTGGTGATTCAGGAGACCGACCCCGGCTTCAAGGGTGATACGGCCACCAACGTTACCAAGCCCGCGATTCTGGAAACCGGAGCGGAAATCAAGGTGCCGCTGTTCATTAACCCCGGTGATAAAATCAAGATTGATACCCGCACCGGCGAGTATTTGGAGCGTTCCAAGGGTTAATTTAGATGGATTTCGGGTATCATTTCCTTAAAATTCATCAGAGGAGGACTGTCAAATGACAATTTCCGAAAAGGTTGCTTATATCAAAGGTATGTATGATGGGATGGCCTTGAACACCGAGACATCCAAAGAGGCAAAGCTGATTGGCGCAATCATTGACGTGCTGGAGGAAGTAGGACTCTCCATCGAGGATCTGGAGGATACCACCGAGGTACTCAGCGAGGGCTTGGACGCCATTTCTGAGGATCTGGAGGATGTGGAAGATATTCTCTATGATGACGAAGACGAAGAGGATGACTGTTGCGGGCACGATCATGGCCACGAAGATGAGGATGAAGATTTCTTTGAAATCAGCTGTCCCAACTGCAATGAAGAGCTTGTAATTGACGAGGACATTCTGAAGGCGGGCGAGATTCAGTGTCCCGGCTGCGGCCAAAAGTTTACACTGAACTTTTCCGACGAATGCGGCTGCGGTGAATGCGGCTGCGATCATGATCACGACGAGGAATAATAGTTAAATCAATGGCCGCCGTTCCCGGCGGCCATTGATTTTTTTTTATATCTATATGAACGGCTGGGCTGGAGTCAAATGTCCAGAGTGACAAGCCGCAGGCCTTGCTTCAAAGCGTAGGAGAGCGTGTACATCGTTCCGCCCAGCGTACCGCCGAACACGGAAATAATGCGGGAGGAGCGGTCAACCATATAACGGTTTCTCCGATGCATGCAGGCGGAGTCGTAATGCTGCTGTACCATGGTTTCAAGGTCACATTGAGCAATGAGGTTATAATAGCGGCTGCGCTCCGATTCCCGCCAATTTGCCGCCTGCTCCTCACAGGGGATGGCCGCTTCCACGGTGACCTCGGGGTGACGGGCCCGGAGGGCCAGTGCCGATTCACAAAAATAAAGATCGGTGCCCAGCGCCATTCCACAGATAAAATGGAGGTAGCCGTCTGCGTAAGCCTGCTCCAGAGTCTCATAAATTTGTGCCTTTAAAAGAATACATCGGGGATCAGACTCATCATTGCCCCAAGGTAATTTATTGGGCCGATGACCGGTAAAGCAGCAGGTTCTCTGTCTGTCCGTAGAAATCACACTCCCTGAATTTGTTAATATCAATATTATAATAGTTTTTGTGTCTTGCGTCAATTCGAAAATAGAACTAATGTGCGAAAAAATATAGTTGCATTTTTCAGATAATATGCTATAATAAGTCCAACAACTGAATCTAATGTCTTCAGGGCAGGGTGAAATTCCCGATCGGCGGTAAAGTCCGCGAGCGATGTGAGTCGCAGACCCGGTGTAACTCCGGGACCGACAGTAACACGTATTTACGTGGAGTCTGGATGAAAGAAGATGTGTTGAAATCACGCAGTCTCCTTGATTTTTACACCTGAACGACATGATGCGTTTCGGTGTACTAAAATAAAGGGGAATTTTTTATGCCAAATCCGGAATTTGTTCAAAGTGAAAAGAAAAGCGCGTTTAGCACGAGGCACGTTGTGATACTCGGCGTGTTTTGTGCCATGGCCATTGTTGTGATGCTGCTGTCTAAGGTGATGCCTCCGGTTTCGGGTTTCCTTCAGTTTGATTTTAAGGATGTGGTCATCGCCGTTGGCGGATTTCTGTTTGGTCCTATTTCCGCCGTTTGCATCAGCGTGGTGGTTTCTTTAATCGAGATGCTGATGCCCAGTTCTTCCGGACCGGTGGGTATGCTGATGAATGTTTTGGCTACCTGCACCTTTGTTTGTCCAGCCGCTTTTCTTTATCAGCGCAGGCATACCTTTAAAAGTGCCGTTGTGGGAATCGTTTTCGGCTGTATTCTGATGACCGGTACCATGCTGCTCTGGAATTTTTTGATTACGCCGCTGTATTTGGGGGTTGAGCGCAGCGCTGTGGTTGCGATGATTATCCCAATTCTGCTGCCATTCAATCTGCTGAAAGCCGGAATGAACGCAGCGCTGACCATCCTGCTCTATAAGCCTGTGGTCACTGCACTTCGTAAGGCGCGTCTGGTCGCTGAGCAGAGATACGACGGTGAAGCCGCAGGCGTCAATTGGGGCGCGATTATGATCTCCGCTGCTTTGCTTGCCACCTTTATCCTGCTGGGGTTGGTCATGGCGGGAAAGCTGTAATCGTACATTCCATTCCTGATTTCGGTGACTCTTACTTAGAAAACGGATGAATTGAAATGCATGTCTGGTACACCGGTGGTGCCAGACATGTAATTTTTTCAAAAATAGAACATACGTTTGACACGGCGGATGAGGTGTGCTACAATTTCCTCAGGAGAGTGATGGGTTGTGGAACGGGTGATCCTGCATTGCGATTTGAACAGCTTTTTTGCCTCAGTGGAGCTTCTGGATTATCCGGAGCTTCGGGAGAGGCCGGTTGCGGTATGCGGAGATCCAAAGAACCGCCATGGCATCATATTGGCAAAAAACGAACCGGCTAAGGCGTTTGGGGTAAAAACCGCCGAGACCATCTGGCAGGCCCAGCGTAAGTGTCCGGGACTGATTCTCCTGCCGCCCAGCAGAGGAAAGTATCAGCAGTACTCGAAGCAGGTCAATGAAATTTACCAACGGTACACGGATTTGGTCGAACCCTTTGGAATCGACGAGAGCTGGCTGGATGTCAGCGGCAGCCTCCACCTGTTCGGAGGGAATGAGGAACAGCTGGCGCATGAAATTCGGCGGATTATCCGCGAAGAAGTGGGGCTGACGGTAAGCATTGGCGTGTCCTTTAATAAAATTTTCGCAAAACTAGGCAGCGACATGAAAAAGCCAGATGCAACAACGGTGATCAACCGGGAGCAGTATCGGAACATTGTCTGGCCACTGCCTGTTACCGATTTGCTGTTCGCAGGGCGGGCCTCAGCCAGACTGCTTTCCCAATATGGAGTGTTTACCATCGGTCAGCTTGCCGCCTTTGGGAAGTCTCAGCTTGAATTGATCCTGGGAAAGCAGGGGGGACAGCTTTGGCGATACGCCAACGGTCTCGATATCAGTCCGGTTGCTCCTGCGGGAACCTACGTGCCCCCTAAATCGGTGGGCAATGGATTGACCTTTCCCCGTAATCTGATGGGAGCAGAAGAGATCAGAATTGGAATTTCCAGCCTGGCGGATAGTGTTGCGGCCCGGCTCCGGAAGCATGGAATGAAATGCGCGACGGTGCAGGTGTCTATCCGGGATCCAAACTTCAAGGATATCTGCCGCCAGAAGCGGCTGAGCGCACCAACCTTTGTTTCAAGGGAGCTTGTCATTGCCGCGATGGAGTTGCTGGAATCATGCTGGAATATGGGAGAGCCGATACGCGCTCTGACTATTACCGCTCAAAGTCTGATTCCGGAGGACGAAGCGGCGGAGCAGCTCGACCTGTTTGGAGAGCCGCCCGCCCACCACGACAGACAGGAGAGGCTGGAGCGGACGATAGACCAGATTCGAAAAAAGTATGGAAAAAATTCTATCCAGTCCGCGCGGGTGGCGGGCGGGATTCCGGATGCCATGCCCGCGCAGGCGGCAGAGAAATAAACATCGTCCTTTCCCGCAGCCGGGAAGGGACGATGTTTTAAGTGTTAGTTTAATTACATGGTGAACAGCTCAATTTTCTCGCCGTCGGAAGTGACGGTCACCTGAGAAATCGGGGTGCTGTAGTGCTCGATAATACTGGACGCAATGGGGTTTTCCAGTTCAGTCTGAATGAGGCGGCGAAGATTGCGCGCGCCGTAAGCGATGGAAAAGGATTTCTTGACCAGATAGTCCGGCACATCGTCACCATACATGAGCGTGATGCCTTTATCCTGCATGGCGGTTTTAAGCTCACCCAGCATGATGCCCGCAATGGCTTTAAAACTGTCCTCGCTGAGCTGATTGAAATAGATAATCTCATCCACGCGGTTGATAAATTCAGGGCGTAGGAATTGATTGAGCGCCTTGGTGGCCCGTTCCTTTCCTTGCTCATTGGCAGTTCTGGCAAAGCCAACCGTGCCGGATTTTGTATCGCTGCCGGCGTTGGAGGTCATCACAATGACGGTATTCTCGAAATTTACCACTTTTCCATGAGCATCGGTAATGCGGCCGTCATCCAGAATTTGAAGCAGGATGTTCAGTACATCGGGATGAGCCTTTTCAATCTCATCAAACAAGATGACGGAGTACGGCTTACGGCGAATTTTTTCCGTCAGCTGCCCGGCCTCGTCATACCCCACATAACCTGGAGGCGAGCCGATAATGCGCGAGACGGAATGTTTTTCCATAAACTCCGACATATCCAGCCGGATCAGTGATTCGGGTGTATTAAACAGATCGGCCGCCAGCTGCTTTACCAGTTCTGTTTTTCCCACTCCGGTGGAGCCTACAAAAATGAAGGAAACGGGTTTGTGCTTTGGTGAAATTCCCACCCGGTTCCGGCGGATGGCGGCAGATACCGCGGCAACCGCGTCGTCCTGGCCGATAATATGCTGCTTCAGGCGCTCTTCCAGCTTGGCGAGCCGCTCAAATTCTTGCTCCTGAATCTGGCTGGCCGGAATTTTGGTCCACAGCTCGATGACGCGGGCCAGATTTTCAATTTTGAGGTCGGGAGTACTGGTTGCCTCCAGCTTTACCCGCTCCTGCTGCAATTGAAGGGAATGGCTCTTTAATTCAGCGAGACGCTGATAGGATTTTTCCATATCGACGCCAACCACTTCACCGCCCTGGGTATTTGAGTTTGAAGTAGCGGCCAGAATCATCTCTTCCTCTCTGGCGTAGTCGGCCAGTTCCTTCTCAACCTCATTTAAGCGGATCAGCTGCTTATTGTGGAGATTGACGTCGGAGCAGGCCTCATCAATCAGATCGATGGCTTTGTCAGGGAGATAACGGTCTGTAATATACCGCTCGGACATCGTAACGGCGAGACGGGCAATGTCAGGAGAGATCTTCACCCGGTGATAGTCTTCGTAATAGGAGGCGATGCCCTGAATGATCTTGACGGCGTCCTCAATGGAGGGCTCTTCCACAATGATAGGCTGGAAGCGGCGCTCCAACGCGGAATCCTTTTCAATATATTTCCGATACTCAGTCAGGGTTGTGGCACCGATAACCTGCAACTCCCCACGGGACAGCGCGGGCTTGAGAATGTTGGCGGCATTCATACTCCCCTCGGCGTCCCCGGCGCCGACGATGTTGTGCACCTCGTCAATCACCAGAATAATATTACCCAGCTTGCGGATCTCATTAATCAGGCCCTTCATACGGCTCTCGAACTGACCGCGGAACTGGGTGCCTGCCACCAGAGAGGTCAGATCCAACAGGTAAACTTCCTTATCCAGTAGCTTGTAGGGAACCTCCTGCCGGTAAATTTTCTGCGCCAGGCCCTCGGCAATGGCGGTTTTGCCAACGCCGGGCTCACCGATTAGGCAGGGGTTGTTCTTCTGCCGCCGATTTAAAATCTGAATGGTGCGGGCGATTTCCTCTTCACGGCCAATGACAGCGTCCAGCTTGCCCTCAGCTGCCTTGTTGGTGAGGGAAATGCAGTAATCCTCTAAAAATTTGTGTTTCTGTTGACGGGGTTCGGTCTTTGGACCCACGTTTTTCTCCTCGCGGGCAGGACGGTCACCAGCGGGAGAGCCCTCTCCGGAGCCGCCGCCGAACAGCTTGTTGAGAAAAGGGAAGGTGGCGGTGCGTCCCTCATTGTCCTCGGGAGGAAGATCCTCTCCCGCGGTTACCAGTGCCTCATTTTCCTCCGTATTGTTAAAGGCGGACATCATCTCGTTGGTGAGACCATCCAAATCCTCGTCGCTGATACCCATTTTCTCCATCAGATCATCAACCGGTTTGATACCAAGCTCCTTAGCGCATTTTAAGCAGAGGCCTTCGTTTCTGGAGACACCGTTTTCGATTTTTGTAATAAACACGACCGCAACATTTTTGCGGCACTTAGAGCACATGGTTGGTTGCATAGTTCCATTCTCCTTTACCGGGAAATCGCAGGGATGTGGAAACGGTGGCTGAAAGCGTGAGATCATTGCCGTTTTTCATACGGGCAAAATGATCATAAAACCGCGCGCAGGTTTTATAAAGTTTCAAGTCGCCGCTTCGTAATCTAATGCACTTTGCTGTGACTTTTTGTTCTATTTGAATGATAAGATGATTGATAATGAGTATAGCACGAAATTGTTAAGGTGTCATGAACAATTTTAAATTTCTTAAACTAAAATCTAACTAAGATGTTTGGGTTGGAAGGGAAAAAGAGGATGCGAGAGAGAGCGGGTCAACGGTCATAAGCAGATGGAGAAGCGGCGCGTTCTCAATGGCGTCCTCGGGAATCACATTCCACAGATAGCGAAGCACCCAGGCCACGGCAAACAGAAGAACGACACCCTTCAGCCCGCCGAACACGCCACCCAGCAATTTATTGAAGAAGTGCAGCCCGGGTAGTTTCGCCACCAGATTGAGAGCCCTGCTTACCAGAGTCCAAACCACAAGCAACAGGAAGAAGGAGACGATAAAAAGCGTGATGTGGGCAATCCAGGTGGCGATGGTATCCGCCACCTGCTGGGCAAACTGGGATACGAGCATTTCTTTGGCCTGATCAAATAAGTTGAGTGTTTGATCCGCCTGAAGAATTAGTTTCACCAAAAAGGAGGATTCCATATCATTCAGCGAGTCCTCCGTGATTACACTGTCCAGCGGGATATCGCCAAGCTGTTGTTCAACTGCGGTCTGAACCATGGGAGAGATGCTGTCCGCGACAGTGGGAGTCAGCAGGGTGGAGATAAAATTCGCTCCGATAAACGCGACGATGACGGCAAGCAGGCCGCATAGGGATAAGATCAGGCCGCGCCGCATGCCGCTCAGGATAAACACTGCGAGCACGGCAATAATCACTGCGTCGTAGATCCAAACATTCATGTTTATCACACTTCCTTTATTTCATCCATAACGGTTTTTAATCGGGGATGCACAGCCAGGCGGCTGTGGAGGAGATCAGAAAAACAGAGCCGTCATCCCGCTGAAGGACCTCCTTTGCACTCTGGGTGCTGTCAAGCTCGTGGTAGAGGGAGAGGTTTGTCAGATATGTACTCAACCGGTCGCTTGTCAGCAGCGAGAGGTAGTGACCCGAGGCGGACAGGGACAGAACCTGGACATCCATGTCTGTTTCGCCCAGAACTGAGCCATCATATGCATATACCGCAAGAGACGACTCCGTGCCGGAACGATAGGCTCCTGTGAGGACGGCGCAAAAGCCGTCGCGGCTCAAGGCAAAAGACTTCAGATAGCGGCTTGACCAGTCCGTCTGGCTGAGTACGGAGCCGTCATCCGAGAGAACGGTGAGCGCTGATTCCTGCATGAGCCAGAGATGTCCGCTTTGCCACATGGTGCTTAAAACCACGTCATTACCCAAGGAATAGGTCACACTTGGCGTAAGTTCCGTCTGTGAATCGGAAATGTTGTTCAGTTGATAAAAATAAACGGAACTGTCGAAAGCGGTACCCTGCTGTCCGATGGCCACGGCGGCAAGGGTATTGCAATCGTCGGACAGGGAAGCGTCGGTGATGTAGGAGCTTGAAATTTGAAACGCGGCTTGTTTTTGAAAATCAGAGTCATAAATGGTGATGACAGCTTTATAACCGGTCTCATGGGTAGTCACAGTGAGCCAGCCCGAATCATTAACGCAGGCCGAGAGAATGGTACCCTCTATGTCCGTCAGGGCAAAAACCTGTTCCCGGTTTTGGTAAACATACAGATTGCTGCCTCCGGCATCGTAGACTACCGCCATATCTCCTGATGAGGAAATGAGAGGGGTGCCGAGAGTCATGGTGTCCGATATATATTGCGTGCCGCTCTGAGAATAGAGGTGAACCCCGGAGGTGCTGGCGGTCAGAAGGTCGTTTCCAATAGAGGCAAACAGACTGCCGGAGTTTCCTTCATAGGAAAACGAGGCGGCCTCTCCGGTATCGCTGCGCGTCAACGAACGGTAAGAAAAATACCGGACGACGGCATCCAGATTGAGCGTGTCCCGATGAAAAATCAGGAGCAGAGCGCCCAGCAGAAGCAGCACCGTGAGCAGGAAGGCAAACAGCCGGACAAAAATATTTGGTTTTTTCGTTTGCTTTACCGCGTTGGATTTCATGACAGAACATCCTCATCATACCAAAGTTTTGTCATATAAAGACCGTCGGGCGGCGCGGTGGGGCCTGCCAATCTTCTGTCTTTTCCGTCCAGAATGGCGGGAATATCATCGGGAGAGAGCTTTCCCTCCGCGGCATAGACACAGGTTCCCACCATGGCACGTACCATATTATACAAAAAACCATTCGCGCAGACCTTGCATTCAATCAGATCTCCGCCGCGGGTAATGTCGAAATAATATACGGTTCGGACGGTGGTTTTAGTCTCGGTGCCGACGGAGCGGACTGCGGCAAAGTCGTGAGTGCCCACCATGTGCGAGGCGGCGCGCTGCATGACGGTCTCATTCAGACGTTTGGGATAGAACCAGACACGGTTGACATAAAAAGCATTGCGGATTCTGGAATTATAAATGCGGTAGGTATATTCTTTCCTATGGCAGGAGCCGATGGCGTTGAAGGCATCGGGCACTTCTGAGGCACGGATGACTACGATGTCGTCCGGCAGACGCGTATTAACCGCAAGGGGGATGCGGTCGCAGGGGATTGCCGAGTCGGTAAAGAAATTCGCCACATAGGTTTCCGCGTGAACACCGGCGTCGGTGCGTCCCGCGCCGGTGAGCTTCACCGGGTGGCAGACAATGGCGGCAATCGCTTTTTCCAGAGTTTCTGCCACGGAAACGGCATTTTTTTGCAGCTGCCAGCCATGATAAGCGGTGCCGGCGTACATCAGATGCAGCGCGATATTTCTCATAAGCCGTAATGTCCCATAAAACCGATGCCCACGCACAGGAGCAGCCCGGCAATGATACAGGCCGCGTCCACAGGCCGGTAGCGAAGCTCCTTGAGACGGGTGCGGCCCTCACCTCCGTGATAACAGCGGCACTCCATGGCGATGGCCAGTTCGTCGGCCCGGCGAAAGGCGGAAATAAAGAGGGGAACCAGCAGAGGAATGAGCGCCTTGGCCCGCTGCATCAGATTGCCGGTGTCAAAATCCGCGCCTCTGGCCCGCTGAGCACTCATAATTTTGTCGGTCTCCTCAATCAGAGTAGGGATGAAGCGCAGCGCGATGCCCATCATCATGGATAGCTCATGGACAGGTACCCTGATTTTTTTCAGGGGGCCTAAGAGGCTTTCCAGACCGTCGGTGAGCATAACGGGGGATGTGGTATAGGTCAGAAGAAAGGTTGAGGCGATCAGCATGAGGATGCGCACCACCATAAAGAACGCGGTCCAGATGCCCTCGCGGGTGATGGTAAGCACCCAGAACGACCACACCGGCGTACCCGTGGTGTAGAACAGGTTCAAAACAGCCGTGATCACCACAATCAGCACCACAGGCTTTAAACCTTTGACAATCGCGGACAGACGGATCCTTGATACGGCGATGCAGACAACCAGGATGATAAATAGGATAGCATAGGTGTAGAGAAAATCTGCTAAAAACAGGGCGACAATATAAAAAATTGTAAAGAGCAGTTTTGTCCGTGGGTCCAAACGGTGGACGATGGTGTTGCCGGGGAAATATTGACCCAGGGTAATATCCTTCAGAGCCATGTCACACCACTCCTTTCCGGGCAAGGATGGCGTCACGGGCCTGTTCGACGGTATATACGGAGGGATCGATATCAATGCCCATGGCTCTCAGCCTGTGGAACACCCGGGTGACCTGAGGTACGCCCAGACCCATGGCCTCCAGCTCATTTCCATGGGCAAATACCTCCCGGGGCGTTCCCGTAAAGGGAATGGCACCGTCGCAGACCACCACAAGGCGGTCTGCCGTCCGGGCAACCTCCTCCATCGAGTGGGAAACCAGAATGATGGTGGCGTTTTTGGCCTCGTGATAGGTGCGTATATTGTCCAGAATGCTTTTGACGCCCACCGGGTCAAGTCCCGCGGTCGGCTCGTCCAGAATCAGCACGGAGGGCTCCATGGCGATGACACCCGCGATCGCAACGCGGCGCTTTTGCCCGCCGGACAGCTCAAAGGGAGATTGCTCCAGCACCTCTGGCTGCAACCCGACAAACTCGGCGGATTGGCGCACTCGGCGGTCAATCTCATCCTTGTCGAGACCCATGTTGCCGGGGCCGAACGCAATGTCCTTATAGACGGTTTCCTCAAACAGCTGGTATTCGGGGTACTGAAAAACCAGACCCACCTGAAAGCGGGTGGCTCTGGTGCGCTCCTTGCTGGCCCAGATGTCGCCGCCCTCAAAAAGGACGTGACCGGAGGAGGGCTTAAGCAGTCCGTTCAAATGCTGAATCAGCGTGGACTTTCCGGAGCCGGTTCGGCCGATGATGGCGAGATACTCCCCGCGGTAAGCCTCAAAATTCACGTCAACCAGCGCGCCGCGCTCAAATGGGGTCCCCTCGCTGTATATATGCGTTAAATGCTCTGTTTGGAGAATCGGTTCCATGATTTTAATTCCTTTGCGTTTGGTGAGGTATGGCGCGCTTATGCGCCGAACCCATGTGAGCTCAGGCAGATTGCGTCAGAAGTTGGAACAGAGCCTGGGCGCACTCCTCGTCGGAGAGGGCGTCCAGAGGAACATCCAGACCGGCCTGTTTTAATTCCCACAGAAGGGAGGTAGTCTCGGGGACGGTAAGCCCCACATTCCGCAGCTCCTCCACATTCTGAAAAACCGTCTTGGGAACTCCGTCCGCGATCACCTTGCCCCGTGACATGACAATGAGACGGTCTGCCTGAGCGGCTTCATCCATATGATGGGTGATGAGAATAACGGTGGCTCCGTACTCCCGGTTGAGCGTCCGGATGGTTTTCATGACTTCGGCACGACCCACGGGGTCGAGCATGGCGGTAGGCTCGTCCAGAACCACGCACTTGGGGCGCATGGCAATCACGCCCGCGATGGCGACGCGCTGCTTCTGCCCGCCGGACAGCAGGTGGGGAGCATGGGTGGCGTATTGGCTCATGCCCACCATTGCCAGCGCCTCATCCACCCTACGGCGGATTTCCGCCGGAGGTACGCCGAGATTTTCGGGGGCGAAGGCAATGTCGTCCTCCACCACGTTTGCGACAATCTGATTATCCGGATTCTGAAATACCATGCCCACGGTACGGCGGATGTCCAAGAGCCGCGACTCATCCGCCGTGTCGATGCCGTCCACATAGACCTTGCCGCCGGTGGGCAGCAGAATTGCGTTCATATGCTTGGCGAGGGTTGATTTCCCGGAACCGTTGTGTCCCAGAATGGACACAAAGCTCCCCGGCTCAATCTCAATGGAAACGCCGTCAAGAATCACGGGGGCAACGCCCTCCTCCGTGATGTAGGAAAAAACGGTATTCTCGGTTTTGATAATGGAATTCATGGACAGCCTCCTTATGGCCGCGCCGCCGTCCAGCGTCCCGTGGCGCCGCAGGGGAGCGCCAGACCGCTGGCGGTTACGGGCAGACCAAGCTCGTCGCTGACGGTGTACCCGCCATATTTTTTTGAGATGACAGAGTCCAGAACATAGGTGAGAACGGAAGGGGCGAGTCCCGTGGTGTAGGAATTGAGGAGGACGAACAACGGCTCGTCGGATAACGCCCCGGAAACCAGTTCCACGAAGGGATAGAGGTTTTCCTCCAGCTTCCAGACCTCTCCGGAGGGGCCCCGTCCGTAGGAAGGGGGATCCATGATAATGGCGTCATAGCGGCGCCCGCGGCGGATTTCCCGCTCCACAAACTTGGCGCAGTCGTCAATGATCCAGCGGATAGGCGCTTTTTCAAGACCGGAGGCCGCCGCATTTTCCCTGGCCCAGCTCACCATGCCCTTCGCGGCATCCACATGGCAGACGCTGGCGCCCGCCGCAGCGCAGGCGATGGTAGCGCCTCCCGTATAGGCGAACAAGTTGAGAACACTGACGGGACGTCCGGCCTTTTTAATTTGCCGTTGGGCAAACTCCCAGTTGTCGGCCTGCTCGGGAAACAAGCCGGTATGCTTAAAATTCATCGGTTTGATTTGAAACGTCAGATCACCGTAAGAGACCTGCCACCGCTCAGGCAGCTTGCCGCCGAGTTCCCATTGTCCTCCGCCGGAGGAGGAGCGGGCGTATCGGGCATCCGGCTTGCTCCAGCCGCGCTGGGTACGGGGCGTATTCCAGATGGCCTGGGGATCGGGACGAACCAGAAAATAGGTTCCCCAGCGCTCCAGCTTCTCCCCGCTGCCGCAGTCAAGCAGTTCATAGTCTGTCCAGTTTTTTGAAAGCCACATAATGTATCTCCGTTTAGAGGAAGTATCATATCATAATTAAATAATTATACATTGCCGGAAGTGTTGAGTCAATTACATTTTACATGTTCGTTTTTTCGGCGGAAATGGCGGGCATTGCAGAAAAACAGGCATTGTAACCTATCGTAATCTGTGCTAAAATGTCAGAGAAATCATGCCGTAAGGAGGAAACCCGATGAGTGCCAAAGGACAGCAATTCCGCAATTCGGTTGTTGGCGGCTTCAACCGGCAGGATGTGGTGCAATACATAGAGTCCGCGACGCGGGAATATCACACTCGTATCAATTCTCTGGAGAAGGAATTGGAGGCGGAGCGGGAGAAAAATTCTGTGATGGCACGGGAGCTTGCGTCCTTTCGCGCCGAGAATGCTGGCCGGCAGGAACTGCTGGGACGGCTATCAGGAGAGCTGGAAAAGAGAAACGCGTCTCTGAGCCAGAAAAATACGGTGATTGCACAGGCTGACCGGGAGCTGGCGGCGCTGAGAGATACGGTACAGAAGATGGAGGAGGACGCCGCCGCTTACGGAATGCTCAAAGAGCTGGCGGGAGCCATTGAACTGGAGGCCCGCAACCGCGCGCAGGTGCTGGTTTGCCGCGCGGAGGAGACCGCGCGGCAAACCAGGAATGGCCTGGAGCAGTGGATGGATTGTCTCCAGACCAACTATGCACGGCTGCGGCAGGATATCGACGCGATGCTCAGCTACGCGGGCAGCGAGATGGAGCGGACAAAAACTGTTTTTCAGAGCATGGCGTCGGGCTTTGCGGAGCAGGATGAGGCGCTGAGAAGTATTGTGGATGCGTATCACAGGGGAAGTGATACCACGCCGGTTCCGGCGGTGGCTGAGGCGCAAAAGGAGGAGGCAGGGGTGTGTTGAGCGAGGTTCATCTGAACACATCGGAGCTGCCAAAAGCGGTGGCAGAGCTGAGAGCGGGAGACAGGGTTCTGCTGTCGGGCGTCATCTATACGGCCCGTGACGCGGCGCATAAGCGTATGTTTGAATTGCTGGATCAGGGCAAACCGCTGCCCTTTGAGATGGGCGGGGCGGTGATTTATTACGCGGGGCCGACTCCCGGGCAGCAGGGTATGGCGGTTGGAGCCTGCGGCCCCACCACCTCCGGACGAATGGATGTCTTTGCGCCCCGGCTTCTGGATTTGGGTCTAACGGCCATGATCGGAAAAGGGGAGCGCGGCCAGGCGGTTTGCGAAGCCATTGTACGCAATGGAGCCTGTTATTTCGCGGCGGTAGGCGGTGCAGGCGCGCTGATTGCGAAATGCATCGAGACCTCGGAGGTCGTTGCCTTTGAGGAGCTCGGCTGCGAATCGGTCAAGAAAATGACGGTGAAAGAATTTCCCCTCACGGTCGCAATAGACGCTTATGGAGGAAATCTATATCAAACCGGACGTATGGCCTATATGATGTCTGCCGAGTAACGGAAACAAAACGCCGACATGCGGGCTTTGGAGCATACGTTCCAATTCCCATGAAGACGAGATATGTTCAGCAGAAAGAACCGCCGGCCAGTGAGCCGGCGGTTCTTATTTGACGCGAAGCTGCCACAGGCTGTGCCAGTGTGGGTCTGACTAAACTGTTTTGAGCTGCCATGCGGCCATTCACTGGGCTGCTGAGAGTATTTGGGGATGAAGAATGGGGAGCGTACTTCTTAATTGCGCTGCTAGATGCAGAAACAGAGGTTGCTGGGCATATATGAAGCTTTCCTTACTGTAATTGTAATTAATCACCCAAAGGAGATCGTCTCTGGTAGCCAGAATGTTGTAGTAAATATCCACATAAATGGTTTTCAGGCTGAGATCTTCTACCTGAAAAATATGATTGCACATGGTAAAATGAAGATCAGCATGGTGAGCCGCATCCGTCACACGCGTGATCTGCGGATTGAGCTGCGTCATTTTTTGATAAAGCGCCTGGCTCCAATCCTCGTTGCCTTGATCGTTCACATAAACGGTTTTGGAGCCGGAAATGATATGACTCAGCTTTGCATCGGAGCGCTCAAGCTGGAAAATTTTATCCTCTGATGCCTTACCCATGACATGATGCAGTGCGTCGTCATAGGCAAACATAATGGTTTTCATCTTATTTTTCTGCCCGTTATAAAGTGAGGCATAGGTGATATTAAAAATAGAACCCAAAAATACCCGGGACATTTCCTCAAGCTTTTCTTCCGGTGTGTACTTGACAAAAAACAGGATCCAGTTTCGCCACGCATAGTACGTGGGAAATGTGTTTTCACATTCTTTTTTTGCGCCCATGACGTGAAGCGCCTTCGATTGTCCACAGGATGCAACACGATAGCCGGCCTGAAGACACAGATAGCACCATTCCGTATCGTCCCAATACAGAAAGTTCTCCTCCGGCATCAGACCGATCTGCCGGATTACACGGGTTCTCACCATGAGGGAACAGGCGGCGACACTGTCGCAGTAAACGACATCGGGCATGCTACCATCTTCCAATTGATTCAGATAGTTCGACTCAACACAGTAAGTACTGAAATTGATATGAATGCCAAATTGCTGTACGTAGGAAGGCGCTTCCATATGATAGACCTTGGAGCCCGCCATACCTACGTCCGGATGTGTCTCCAAAAAATCATAAAGCGCGCCAACGGCATCCTCATCCAAAAACGCATCATTGTCAACACACATAAGATAGCGGTAATCCTGTTCCATGGCCTTGCGAAGTCCCGCGTTAAAGCCCCCGGAGCCGCCTAAATTTTCGTGATTGACAATGAGAGTGAGCTGGTCTCCATAGGTCGCCTGAATGCGCTCAACAGAGTGGTCCTCCGACGCGTTATCCACCACATAAAGGTCAAAATCCTGCATTGTAGATTCCAGAACGGACTGAATACACTGCAATACATAGTCTTCCTTATTATAGTTACAGATTACAATTCCAATTGCTTTCATCAGATGCACCTGATTTTTATTTGATACTGTTTTTCAGAGAGATGAATACAAGCGGCGCGAATCAGAATCAGCCGGAAGAAAGGACACGATTCAGTGGAGCGCGACCAGTATTTTCGTCTAAACACAGGGGATTATTTGAATCCCTAAATAACACCATTATAATGTCGAATCTGAAAATTGCAATATGAAATGAAGGAAAAATCTAACCAAATTAAAAAGTGTTTTTTTCAATAAAAAGCGCAGGCGCGAAACGTGCATTCATTCATATCAAACCTGTTGAAAGGAAACGAATGTTTTAATTGTCTGAGTAGTCGATGTGCTCTAAAAATAATCCGCAGGCATCCGCGATATAACCCGCCCGCTTCCGCTCTTTCGACTGAAGAATGTCCGGGATACTGTCGGCGTGAATCGCTCCGGAGCCTGCTGCTACGAGAGTTCCCACAACCCGCCTGACCATCTGGTGGAGAAAGCCGCTGCCCCGGACTCTCACTCGCACGCATCCGTCCCGCTGGGTGATTTGAATGTCGTGCAGCAGGCGCACCATAGATTTCTTTTTGGATTTGGCATTGGAAAACGCGGTGAAGTCGTGGGCTCCCAGCAGATGTCCGGCGGCCTGCCGCATGGCGTCCAGATCAAGCTCCTGCCTGACATGCATACTGTATTTCCGCAGAAAAGGATTGGGATACGTCCGGTTCCAGATCTGATACAGATATGTTTTATTCTTGGCGCAATACCGGGCATGAAAGGACTCCGGAACCCGGCTTACCTCCAAAACACCGATGTCATGGGGCAGGTATTGACTGAAATACAGCTTGATTTCCTCCTCGGACGGCTCCAGCGCGGTTTTAAAATGAGCCGTCTGAGCCAGGGCGTGAACCCCGGCGTCTGTTCTGCTGCAGCCGATGAGCTCGGTTGGCTCTCCCAGCAGCGCGGACAGCACCTGTTCCAGTTTGCCCTGGATGGTGTTTTCGCCGTTCCCAAGCCGCTGCCAGCCCTGATACCTGCCTCCGTCATATTGAATCAGCAATTTATAATTGTTCATGGCGCACCCCTTATGGTTGATTCTGTGAATATCATCATGATAGCACAGAACACCGAATGGGACAATGGGCGCACATCTTGCGGCGTCTATTGGGCGTGGGTTTAATCCGACGCCCGCCGCAGCCGGGTCAGCGGCTAAAAAATATTTTCCAGATTCAGCGCATCCATCTCATAAAGCAGGTTGATTTCACTCATCAGAGCGGCACAGGCCGCGGCAAATTCTCCGCCTGTCTCCTGCTTGTTTGCCAGTTCCCCCAGAGAGTGGAATTCCACCAGAATCTGATCAATATCCCGGTGAACAAAAATCACGTGGAAATATGGCTCGTGGGCTTCCCACGCCGAACGCGCCTGCGTCACGCTTTGTTCCGAATGCTCCCAGTCGCCCTCCTGGGCGTATGCTTGGGCGCTGGAGAGCGTATCGGTTAATTCCCTGCAAATATGCTTGATGTAATAATAATTGAGGAAGGAACCCGCAAGCATGACGACCAGTAAGGCAACAGAAATCCACAGGCGTTTCATACGTTTGTCTCCTTTACCGAGCAGTAAACCTGGTTGTTATCGTCGACTGTCATTAAAAAGACCTCTTTGGGTGATTTGACTCCGCTGGACGCAAGCTGCTTTTGCAGCCAAACATCATCGAGGCCGCGCTTTTGAAGCGTCTGGTGGAGCACCTGCCCGTCGTTGATGATGATGCGCGGCAGCGTGGGGTCGGCAGGGGACAGCTGCAAATCCTTGGCGGGTACAGGCTGCTCCTTGGCATACGGAAGCACGGTCAGCTGACCGTTGGTTTCCCAAATGGCGTATTTGACCATGCCGATATCAGGATATCCCTTCAGCCGCAGCTCTTCCAGAAGCTCGTCCACCGTGCAGCGGTTTTTGGTCATTTCGCGCTGCCGGATCTTCCCGTTTTCCACCAGGATACTGGGCGTTCCGTCCAGCAGGTTGCGAAGGCGGACGCTTTTTAAATTAAGCACCGATATCACGGACGCAAGGCAGAGCAGCGTCATGATAGGCACAATTCCAGCCAGCAGGGGAATGCCGTAGTCCTGCATAGGGACGGCGGCCAGATCCGCGATGATGAGAGCGAACACAAATTCAGTGGGCTCCAACTCTCCGATCTGCCGCTTTCCCAGCAGGCGAATGCCCAAGATGATAAAGAGATAGAGCACGATGGTGCGAATAATGGCAATGGTCATACGGATTCTCCCTCTGGCAGTAAAATCAGTGGTTTTGATGGTAAAATTGTATTATCATTCTTTCCCGTTTTTTGCCCGGTATGCTGTTTCACTTTGGCAAAAAGCACGGTTTTTGTATTTTGTAGGCTTAGGAAAGAAAATCATGTTGCCTTTCGTGACACTTTGCGATAAAATATATTGAAATGCGTTCTGACACATTGATACAATCGACAGGCTGGCCTCATCCGCCGCTGCCGCGGTTGCGTCGGTGTGTTTTTCAAAACAAGAAAGGTGCGTGATATGCCATGCGGGCGACCTTGATCTTAGAAAACGGTGTTGTCTTTCATGGAGAATCCATCGGATTGCCGGGTGAGCGGGTATGTGAGATTGTGTTTAACACCTCAATGACCGGCTATCAGGAGATTCTGACCGATCCCTCTTACGCGGGTCAGGGAATTGTCATGAGTTATCCCCTGATCGGCAACTACGGCGTTAATCATGAGGATAATGAATCGTTACATCCCTGGGCGGAGGCATTGATTGTCCGTCATCTGGCGGCGCGGGGGAGCAATTTCCGCTGTGAAGCTCCGCTGGATGCCTATTTGAAGGAACACGGGATTGTTGGTATTCAAGGTGTAGACACGCGCGCTCTGACTCGTATTCTCCGCAATCAGGGAACCATGAACGGCATGATCACCTGCGCGGAGAATTTTTCTGTGCAGGAGAAGCTGGAAACCATACGGGCTTTCCGGGTATCCGGAACCGTGGAGCGGGCCACCTGCCGTCAGGCGGAGTGCTATCCCGCCGTGGGCGCACAGCTTCGCCGGGTGGCGCTGATGGATTACGGCGTCAAGCACAATATGATTAACTGCCTTCGTGAGAGAGGCTGCGAGGTGACGGTATTTCCCGCCCACACCTCTGCCCAGACCGTTCTGGAGCGCGGCTTTGACGGCGTGATGCTCTCCAACGGCCCCGGCGACCCTGCTGACAACACCGAAATCATCAATGAGGTGTTGAAGCTCTACCGCTCCGAGCTACCGGTTTTCGCGGTTTGCCTGGGACATCAGCTTATGGCGCTGGCGACGGGCGCTCAAACCGAACGGCTGCAATACGGACACCGGGGCGGAAATCACCCGGTGCGTGACATCGCGGAACAGCGCGTGTTTATCACCTCCCAAAACCACGGTTATGTGGTCAAAGGAGAGACGGTGGACCCTTCCATCGCGGAGATTTCCCATGTCAACGTCAACGACGGCACGGTGGAGGGCCTGCGCTACTTAAAAGGCAACGTGTTCACCGTGCAGTTCCACCCCGAGGCGTCTCCTGGACCCAGGGATACGGAGTATTTATTCGACCGCTTTGTGGCAATGATGGGAGGTGAGCGGTAATGCCCAGAAGATCTGACATTAAAAAGGTGCTGGTGCTGGGCTCAGGCCCCATCATTATCGGACAGGCCGCTGAATTTGACTACGCCGGCACTCAGGCCTGCCGCGCGCTGAAGGAGGAGGGGATTGAGGTTGTCCTGGTCAACTCCAACCCCGCCACCATCATGACCGACAAGGATATTGCCGATCATGTCTATATCGAACCGCTGAACATCGCTTCGGTGACTCAGATTATTGAGCGGGAAAAGCCCGACTCCATTTTGCCCACCCTGGGCGGGCAGACCGGTCTGAACCTCGCCATGAATCTTCATGAGGCGGGGATTCTGGCCCAGCACGGCGTGAGGCTGCTGGGGACCTCCCCCGAGTCCATCCGCAAGGCGGAGGACCGCCAGGGCTTTAAGGACGCCATGGAGGCCATCGGACAGCCCTGTATTACCTCCCTCGTGGTGGAAACCGTGGAGAGCGCGGTGGACTTTGCGGGGAAAATCGGCTATCCCGTCATCGTGCGCCCCGCTTACACGCTGGGCGGCACCGGCGGCGGCATCGCCTATGACGAGCCGGGGCTGAGAGAGATCGCCGACCGGGGCATCTCGCTGTCCCGGGTGGGGCAGGTGCTCATTGAGCGCTGCATTTCCGGCTGGAAGGAAATTGAGTTTGAGGTCATGCGGGATTCCGCCGGAAACGTAATTCAGATTTGCTCCATGGAGAACTTTGATCCCGTGGGCGTCCACACTGGCGACTCCATTGTGGTGGCGCCCACCCAGACTCTTGCCAACCGGGAATACCAGATGCTGCGCTCCGCGTCTCTGGACATCATTTCCTCGCTGGAAATCGAAGGGGGCTGCAACGTCCAGCTGGCGCTCCATCCCGACAGCTTTGAGTATGCTGTGATTGAGGTAAATCCCCGCGTATCCCGGTCCTCCGCGCTGGCCTCAAAGGCCACCGGCTATCCCATCGCCAAGGTGGCGGCAAAAATTGCCCTGGGCTATACGCTGGACGAAATTCCAAATGCGGTGACCGGGAAAACTACTGCCTGCTTCGAGCCGACGCTGGATTACTGTGTGCTGAAAATCCCCCGTCTGCCCTTTGATAAGTTCACCACCGCCAGCCGTACGCTGGGGACTCAGATGAAGGCTACCGGCGAAGTTATGGCCATTGGAAACTCCTTTGAGGGAGCGCTTATGAAGGCTGTCCGTTCACTGGAGCAGAACGTCCATGCTCTGCGCTTAAACAAGCTCAGCGAGCTGACCGACGAGGAGATTGAGGAAAAGCTCAACGATGTGGACGACGAGCGTATCTTCGTGGTGACCGAGGCGCTGCGCCGGGGCATTTCTTCGGATACCATTTTTGCGGCCACCAAAATTGACCAATGGTTTTTAGACCGCTTGAAGAATATTGTGGACATGGAGAACGAGCTAAAGACCGGACAGCTTGACCCCTCCACCATGCAGCTTGCCAAGGAGATGGGCTTTGCCGACAGCTATATCGGTTTTCTGGCGGGAAAAGAGCGGAAGGAGATCAAGAGCCTGCGGGAGAGCTGGGGGATCCGGCCCTCCTTTAAGATGGTGGATACCTGCGCCGCTGAATTTGACGCTGAAACGCCCTATTACTACTCCACCTACGATGGAGAAAACGAGGCGGAAGACAGCGGAACCGGAAAGCGTAAGGTGCTGGTACTGGGCTCCGGGCCGATCCGCATCGGTCAGGGCATTGAATTTGACTATTGCTGTGTCCATTCGGTGTGGGCGCTGAAGGCTCAGGGCTGCGAAACCATCATCATCAACAACAATCCGGAGACTGTCTCCACGGATTTTGACGTGGCGGATAAGCTTTACTTTGAGCCCCTGACCCCCGAGGATGTGGAGAATATCGTGGAACAGGAGAAGCCCTGGGGCGCGGTGGTGCAGTTCGGCGGACAGACCGCCATCAAGCTGGCCAAGGCGCTGACCGATATGGGCGTACCCATTCTTGGAACCTCCTCCGACGGCGTGGACGCAGCTGAGGATCGCGAACGGTTCGACGCCATTCTGCGACAGTGCCGCATTCCCCGGGCGGATGGAAAAACGGTCTTTACCACGGAAGAGGCTCTCGCCGCCGCCAATGCGGTGGGCTATCCCGTTCTGGTACGCCCCTCTTATGTGCTGGGCGGTCAGGGAATGGAAATTGCCTACAATGACCGCAATATCATTGAGTTTATGCGAATCATCAACATGACGGTGCAGGAGCACCCGATTCTGGTGGACAAATACCTCATGGGCCGTGAGGTCGAGGTTGACGGTGTCTTTGACGGAGAGGATATCCTCGTCCCTGGCATTATGGAGCATGTGGAACGGGCAGGTGTCCATTCCGGCGACTCTATTTCTGTCTATCCCCCCATTCATGTGGAGGAAAAGCACAAGGAAACCATTTTGAACTATACCAGAGATCTGGCCAAAGCCCTGGGAGTGATCGGCCTGATCAACATTCAGTTTATTCTCTATAATGACGAGGTGTTCGTCATTGAGGTCAATCCACGCTCCTCCCGTACCATCCCTTACATCAGCAAGGTGACCGGCGTGCCGATCATTGAGCTGGCCACCAAGGTCATGCTGGGAGAAAAATTAAAGAATTTGGGCTATGGAACAGGCGTCTATCCCGAGGCGAAGTACTTCGCGGTGAAAATGCCGGTCTTTTCCTTTGAAAAGCTCACTAATGTGGATACCGGCCTGGGGCCGGAGATGAAATCCACCGGCGAGGTGCTGGGGTTGGCGGAATCCTATCCTCAGGCGCTGCTGAAGGCCTTCAAGGGAGCGAATATGCGGGCCCCGAAAAAGGGCGGGCGAATCATCGTCACCGTCAAGGACGAGGATAAGCCGGAAATTGTCGGAATTGCCCGGAGCTTCGCGGATATGGGCATTGAAATTCTGGCAACCCAGGGAACCTGCAGCATGCTGCAGGATGCCGGAGTGGAGGCAACGCAGATATCCCGGGTTTCTGAGGCGCATCCGAACATCCTTGATATGATTTCCAGCGGTTCTGTGGATCTGATCATCAATACACCCACCAAGGGCCGCAAGCAGGATACGGACGGGTTTAAGATTCGCCGCTCCGCTGTGGAGCACTCCGTCGCCTGTGTGACGGCAATTGATACCGCCCACGCTATGCTGACCGTCCGGGAATTCGGGCGCAGCGAGGATTTAAAGCCCATCGATATCACCAAGATCTAACGATACAAGGAAGGACTGATTTGATGTCCCATCAGCTTGTGATCGTGCTCGACTTTGGCGGTCAGTATAATCAGCTGATTGCAAGGCGAGTGCGTGAGTGCGGCGTCTATTGCGAGGTAAAGCCTTATACCACGCCGCTTTCAGAATTAAAAGAAATGAAACCCATCGGATTTATTTTTACCGGGGGGCCCAACAGTGTCTATGAAGAGGGCGCGCCTCAGGTAGATGCGAAGCTGTTTGAATTGGGTGTTCCCGTGCTGGGGATTTGCTACGGCTGCCAGCTGATTGCCCACACCCTCGGCGGACAGGTCACCGCCGCCACCGAGGCCATCGCCCGTGAATACGGAAAAACCATGACCCGTTACGATTCCTCATGCAGGCTGTTTCAGGGGCTGCCGGAGCAGGGAATTTCCTGGATGAGCCACGGCGATTATATGGCCAAGGTCCCTGATGGGTTTGCCCTCACCGCTTCCTCCGCCATGTGCCCCAATGTGGGCATCGCCGACGAGGCCAGGGGGTTCTACGGTGTGCAGTTCCACCCGGAGGTGAACCACACAGAGAACGGCATCCGGATGCTGCGTAATTTCCTCTTTCAGGTCTGCGGGGCGAAGGGCGACTGGACCATGGGCGATTATCTCAAAACCGCCGTTGCCGCGCTGAAAGAGAAAATCGGAGACGGCAAGGTGCTCCTGGCGCTGTCCGGAGGCGTGGATTCCTCGGTTGCGGCGGCGCTGCTGGAGCGTGCCGTCGGAGATCAGCTCACTTGCATTTTTGTGGATCACGGCCTTCTTCGCAAGAACGAGGGAGACGAGGTCGCGTCTGTGTTTGCAGACAAGCAGGGGCATTTTATCCGGGTGGATGCAGAAGCGCGGTTCCTGACAAGGCTGTCCGGGGTCTCAGACCCGGAAACCAAACGTAAAATCATTGGCGAGGAGTTTATTCGCGTCTTTGAGGAGGAAGCGAAAAAAATCGGTGCCGTGGATTTTCTGGTGCAGGGAACCATCTACCCCGATGTGATTGAATCGGGAACCGGAAACGCAGCTGTCATCAAAAGTCATCATAATGTGGGCGGTCTGCCCGATTATGTGGATTTCAAGGAGATTGTGGAACCGCTGCGCCTGTTGTTTAAGGACGAAGTGCGTCAGTTGGGGCGTGAGCTGGGTCTGCCGGATTATCTGGTCATGCGCCAGCCTTTCCCTGGACCCGGGCTTGCCATCCGCGTGATCGGAGAAATTACCAGAGAGAAGCTGGATATCCTGCGGGACGCGGATTATATTTTCCGGGAGGAGATCGCGAAGGCAGGGGAAGACAAAAATCTCAACCAGTATTTCGCGGTGCTTACCAACATGCGCTCCGTGGGCGTGATGGGCGATGGGCGCACCTATGACTATACGCTGGCTCTGCGCGCCGTCACCACCACGGACTTTATGACAGCGGACTGGGCCAGGATCCCCTATGAGGTGTTGGATCAAATCTCGGTTCGTATCGTCAATGAGGTCAGATGTATTAACCGTATTGTCTACGATGTGACCTCCAAGCCTCCCGCGACTATTGAGTGGGAATAATGCATGCATCTCCGCAAACCCTTGATACATAAGGGTTTGCGGACTTTAATTTTCTCCGGAGGTACATAAAAGGTACACGAAAGGGGCTAATATAAACTTTGCAGCTTATCTGCTACCTCGCCTTGTTTGTTCGGGTAGAGATGAGAATAAGTCTGCAAAGTCGTTTTGATGTCTTCATGCCCTAAGCGTTCGCTGATCAGCAACGGAGAAAACCCCATTTCAATCAGGAGGCTTGCATGGCTGTGCCGCAAGTCATGAATCCGTATCACCTTTACGCCGCTTTTTTTGCAACCTCTGTTCATTTCGTGTTTCAGGTAGTGCTTTGTGACGTTGAATAGCCGTTCAGTCGACTCGTAGGCCACCAGCTTTTCAGCGTATGATTTTATCAGGTCACATAAAAATGGCGGCAAGGTAATCTTGCGTTTACTTTTTGGGGTCTTTGGTTCGAGAATTAAATCCTCATTGTCCAGACGAGCATAGTTTTTGTTAATGGATACTGTTCTCGCTTCAAAATCGAAATCGTCTAAAGTCAGGGCAAGCATTTCGCCTGATCGCATTCCGGACCAGAACAGGAGGTTAAACACGGTTTGAGATACAACCTTATCGCTGATTGCTTCCATAAATTCCTTGAATTCGTCCACAGTCCAGAAATTCATGCAATCTGCATTTTTCTTGCCCATAGCGCCGCATACCCGAGCCGGATTTTCTGATAGCTGGTAGTATTTGCAGGCAAAGTTGAAAATTGCGGAAATCTGATTATGCACTGTTTTTAAGTAAGTTTCGCTGTAGCGTTTTGGATTCGAAATCAATGTGGTTTGCCACTTTCGAATTGTGGTAGCTGTTATCTTATTAAGCGGCATTTTACCGAAATATGGGATCAGATGGGAACCTATCAGGAACTCCTTGCCTGAATATGTGGTTGGCTTCAGACGGGCCTTGCAATCCTCCATATACAAATCCACTAAGGAAGAAAACAACATATCGCAGGAAGCCTTTTCTTTGCTTAAAAACTCCGTTTCATATGCTCTTGCCTCTTTTTGCAATCGGAATCCCTTTTTCTTTTTTTGCCTTTTTTCCCCTGTCCAATCTGTAAAGACAAATTTACAGTACCATAATCCTGTTTTTTCATCTTTATAAGTAGGCATTTTCTCACCTCATATCTATCACAAATTCGCCGGGGTATTTAGGCTTACAAGTAGATGTTTTCGTAAAAGTATCTGGCTGATATTTTTCCGGAGACTGTGATCTTACCTGATTTCTCTAAATCACAATTGAGTCTTCTGATGATTCTATATGCGGAGCTTCTCGATATGCCCAAGACTGCTGCCACATCGTTTGCAGATAAGAATTTTTTCTCCGTTGGATTTGAAGTATCAATCAATTTGTTAAAAGCCACAATGACCCTCCTTTCCGGTGTGGCAAACATTTGTCCTAAAATGCCCCTACATAGACCTATACGTTTTTACACTGGCCACACCAACAAGAATTTAAAATAAGATGTAAAACTATCAGTTACACGTGGTTATCAGGCCATTTCCTACGCCGAATTATCGCCGTGTATTTTCAGGCTGCCGCTGTGTGGCATTTAAACTGTGGGCACGCTCCTTGCGTCATCGCATACTATCCGCAGTTCCTGTATAACTCCTGAACCATGCTATGGAATTTTCAAGGTACAGAAAAAAGGCACATAGGGCTGGCCCTCCGGCCGTTTTCCCTATATGCCAATAAACAGGCAGGAATTTTTCGTGTTTCTGCATAATTCCAAAAAAATAAGAGACGCAAAAATGCATCCCTCATGAATTGCAGTATTCAGTTTTTAGTCTGAGCTCTCCTGGAAAATACAATATGTAGGTTTGCAGCCTTGACGAAACCCATATATTGTGCTAAACTGATTCTGTAATTGATTTTTGTGCGTTTCCCTTTCGAGGGGTATCGGGTTTTCCCGAATTGCACACGCCGTTAAGTTTGTATGTCGTCAGCAGGATACCTGTGCCTTTGGGCCGGGATATTGCTGGCTTTTTCTATTTTTCGGGAGAATATCCCTTTATAGCGAGAACGACAAAGGTTTACAGGTTTCTGTAAACGCCAGTATTTTGGCATTTTGTCGTTCTCGCTTTTTTTGTTGCCCAAACGCCGGTTTACGGCTTTGAGGATAGATCAGAAAGGCGGTAATGCAAATGAATGTCAGAAAAAAATGGAAGCCCGGCGGCCGGCAGCGTGGCCGAACAGTCACCGTGAAAGGGGTGGAAACGCGAAGAAAAGACAACATCAGTGATCAGAGTGAGCAGGTTGAGGCCATCCCGCCTCTTGTTCCCCGTAAGGTTCGGAAGGAGGAGTAACATGCCTGTGCTTCAAGCACCGGCGTATCAGCCCCTTGTCCTTGTGGACACGGCTAATTTGCCGGAAAAAGAATGGCTGGAATATCGCCGACAAGGAATCGGTGGCAGCGACGCCGCTGCGGTCCTTGGCATTTCACCGTTCCGAACGGCACGAGACCTGTTTTACGACAAGCTGAACATCGTATCCCCGGAGGATGATATGGCAAACTGGGTCGCAAAGAAAATGGGGCACCTACTGGAGAATCTGGTCGCGGAGATTTTCCACGTCAAGACCGGGTTTCGGATCTACCAGGTCAAAAAAATGTTTCAGCATCCGGAGCACCGCTTTATGCTGGCGGATATCGATTTTTTCATCGAGCTTCCGGACGGCGCCACGGCTATTCTTGAAATTAAAACGACCAACTACAACGCTAAGGACAAATGGTGGTATCGCGGTGAAGAAATTGTTCCCGCATACTACGAATCACAAGGACGCCATTACATGTGCGTCATGAACGTCGATCAGGTGTACTTCTGCTGCCTGTACGGAAACAACGAGGACGAAGTCATTATCCGTCATATTACCCGCGACTTGATGTATGAATCGGAGCTGATCGCGATGGAAGAAAATTTTTGGATCAATCATGTGCTGGCCCAGGTTCCGCCGCCCTACACCGAGGACGGGGACCTGATTGAGGAAAGCCTGCGCCGGCATCTCGGCGCGGCAGACGAGAAAGCGCCGGCAGTTGTTCTGAACATGGGACTGACCACCAATCTGATGCGTTACCTGGAGCTGCAAAAGGAAAAGCAGACGGCAGACGCTCAGGCAAAGGAGCTTGACAGCCAGATGAAGCGGCTGCGCGCCTTTATCCTTGAGGAAATGGGCAGAAGCTGCACCGCTGTCTGTGAGAGCGGCGGGACGAATTACACGGTGACCTACAACCCGGTGCGAAAGCAGGAAATCAGAAAGGAGGATCTGGTGCGTCTGCGCCTGCAGCTGCCGGAGGTCTACGAGCGGTTCGTAACGGTCTCCGAGAGCCGGCGATTTTATGTGAAGAAGAGCAGACCGGAAGCGGCCTAACGCTTTCTTCGGAAAGGAGAATCTATGAAAGAAACCAAGGTACACGCGCGCGGTATCGGCATTTTCAGCGTGATCACCGCTGTTCTGGCGGCGCTGAAGCTGGCCGGACTTGCACATTACGGCTGGCTGTTTGTAATGGTGCCGCTTCTGCTGGGCATTGCGATCCAAACCGTTATCTTTCTGCTTGCCCTGTCATGGATCAAGTGGCACAACGGGAGGAAATGCAGACGATGAGCTATATCGGTATCTATGACAAAACCATTTTTTTCAATCCGGTAAGCAAATACTGCGTACTTGTCATCAAGACGGACGATAAGAACATTCCGCCCAATGCACGCAGTACCTATCGGCATACGGATCACCTGATTCGGTTTACGGCTGTGGGCTACGATCTGCCCCGTACCGACGCGGTGAAGCTGGAGCTGGACGGTGAATGGAAAACGGATGACAAGTATGGCTGCCAGCTTCAGGTGGAGCAGTGGAAGGAGATCATCCCGCCGACCAGAGACGGCGTGTACGGATACTTATCCTCCGGTCTGCTGAAGGGTATCGGGGAAAAGACCGCCGCCGCCATCGTGGACCGTTTTGGCGTTGAAGCACTGGATATTCTGGAAAACCAGCCGGAGCGCCTGCTGGAGATCAAAGGCATTACGGAGGATAGGCTGAAGGACATTAAGGCGTCCTATGCCGAAAGCCGGATGCTGCGGGATATCATGACGCTTCTCTCTCCGTTCCAACTGACGCCAAAGGCCGCGCAGAAAATTTACGAACATTTCGGTCCCACCAGCCTGGACATTTTAAAAGAAAGCCCTTTCGCGTTATGCCAGGTTCCCGGGTTCGGCTTCAAGCGAATCGACGCGATTGTCCGCAAGACAGATCGCCCACTAAACGACCCCATGCGCATCCGCGGGGCGATCTTCTATGCGCTGGACGACAGCAAAAGCAAGGAAGGGCATCTCTATCTGGAGCATGAAGCGTTGATGAAAAGCGCGTTCACGCTGCTGAATGAAAAGATCCTACTTCCCCAGATGCGTGTGCGCCATCAGGAGATCGAGGACGAACTGAAGAATATGTTTCTCTGCGGCGATGTGGTATCGGAGCGTGAAAATGTTTATCTGCCGCGTGCCTATGAATTGGAGGACGAAACGGCAAGGCGAATCAGCTGGATTCTAATGGAGGAACCACCAAAAATTAGCATTACTCGGACACTGGAGGAAATCAAGCGGCAGCTTGGTATCATCCTCTCCAAAAAGCAGGAAGAAGCCGTTGAGATGGTATTCCTGCACAACCTGAGCATCATCACAGGTTCTCCCGGCACCGGCAAAACCACCGTACTGAAAACGGTGCTTGAGGTCTATCGAAAGCTATACGATACTGGAAAAATTCTGCTTGCGGCTCCAACTGGCCGCGCCAGCCGCCGTATGGCCGAGAGCACGGGGTTTTCCCAGGCACAGACGCTGCACAGCGCGTTGGGGCTGCTGGGAGAGGACGCCGAAAACAGCTTTCAAAAACGTAAGGGGCCGCTTGACGCTGATTTGCTCATTGTCGATGAGTTTTCCATGTCTGACATGTGGCTTACCAAACAGCTATTCTCCAAAATAAAACCGGGGGCAAAAATTCTGCTGGTAGGTGACGCAGATCAGCTGCCCAGCGTCGGCGCCGGAAACGTATTCCGGGAGCTGATCTGCTGCGGGCTGATTCCCGTGACCGTGCTGGATGAGATTTTTCGCCAAACCAAGGACAGCCTGATTGCCCACAACGCCAAGTTTATTAACGAGGCAAAAACCAGCCTGTATTACGGCAATGATTTTGTATTTATTAAATGCAAGACCCAGCCGGAAGCCGCCGCTGCAATCCAGAGGATTTATTTTGATGAGATTGCAAAAAGCAGTATTGAGCAGGTGCAGATTCTTTCCGCGTTCCGCTCTGATGGTGAGGCTTCGGCGGAAAAGCTGAATGAAGTCATCCGTGAGAGAGTCAACCCGGCAGCGGAGGATGTTGCCGAGCTGAAAGCTGGACTCCGTCTGTTTAGAGTGAATGACCGGGTGATGCAGACGAAGAACAAAGGCGAGATATCCAACGGGGATGTTGGCTTTATCCGGAAAATCTGCAGGGATGCTTCCGGAAACGACCGTGTCCTGATTGAATTTACCGACGACCGCGCCGTGGAGTACGGTGCCGAGGACATGGGTACTATCGAGCTGGCTTACGCCATGACGGTACACAAAGCGATGGGCAGCGAGTACGAAACGGTGATTGTTCCGATTTTGTCGGCGCATACCATCCTGCTCTATCGCAATCTGGTCTATACCGCGATTACACGCGCCAAGCGCCGGGTGTTCCTGGTGGGGCAAAAAGATGTGCTGTTTATGGCGATTCACCGCACGAAAATCGATAAACGAAATACGCTGCTGGGTCAGCGGATTGCCCTGTATCATAAGGTGCTTGTCAAAAAGCAACAGGACGGGCAGGTCGCCTGATCAGAAAAATTTATTGTTGAGGATGAGATGCGTGTGCAGAAAACAGCACCGGCATCTCTTGTTTTTTATGAAAGGAGATTTTTGATCATGAATGAAAGCAAAAATGGAAATCTGATGTACGACGCGGTTCCATCAGTGGCTGCGCTCAACAGGGTGCCCGGTTTCGATCCCCGCAAATTTCTGAGGAAGGTCGTGTCCGAAACCACGAAGGAAGAGATTTTGAAGTTGGATCTCAAATACAAGAAGCTCTGGTTCCGGCTGGCATATCCCGCAGGGCGCATCAGAATGAGTGCCCTGCGTATTACCGACCAGCTTGCCATCATTGAAGCGCGGGTCTATTTTGACAAGAGCGATTCTAAGCCGGTGGCGAGCTTCACTTCCAGTCGCAGCGTCAAGGACACACCGGGCGGCCTTTATGTACAAGCCGCGCAGTATGAGGCACAGGACGTGGCGCTCACCGATGCAGGCTTCGGCCTGCAGTTCTGTGACGTCAGCCACTCGCCCGGAGAGGAACGCTTTGGGACGGAAATTCCGGTGCAGGCGGTATCAGATACAGTGCAAAAGGAGCCTTTGACACAGGTATCGGCACCCGTAGAGCAGTCTGATGCTTTGACCTCTTCGGAAACCCCTGCCTCAAAACAGGAGAAAATGTCAGAAACGCCGCTAACGCCGACCCCGGTGCAGGCAGTTTCTGAGCCAACGCAGTCCTGTGCGGTAGAAACGGCAAATTTACAGCCTGAACGGGAGCCGGCTGAAGAACCGCCTGCTGCCGAGCCAGTCGAAGCGACGGCTCCTTTCGGTGAGGAAGCGGCTGCTCCTGCCAGCTCTGCGTATTTATCAGATGAGATGACCGAGGAACGGAGCTCCGCAGAAGAACCACACAGAGCAATTGTGACGGATTTTCCTGTAGAGGCTGTCCAGACAGAACCGTCTGCGGCAGAAATAGAAGAGCCAGCGATGGAACAGGCTGCCACTCCCCGCTACACGCCGGATATGCCGATGGAGGAAATCCTTTCGTTAATGACGCTGGAAGAAGCGCAGAGCCTGATTGTTGATGTGGGTACCTGCAATGGCTGGACGATGGCGCAGGTCGCCGACCGCAGAGCCGCGAGCCTGAAATGGTATGTCTTTGGCTACAAGGGCGACAACAATATTCTGAGAGCTGCTGCGCAGATGATGCTCGACTTCACCACAGAACAGAAAGCCAGTTAACAGGTCCCCCTCAAAACAAAGGGGCGGCGTAATGAGAGGGGGTGTTGCCTATGTATTCCTGCCCGCAGGATTTTCCGTTCGGCATTCTGGACGTTGTGGAACTGCTCCGACTGAAAATCAGGCGGCGTCAGGCAAACAGTATCTATGTGGATTGTCCGATCTGCGGAGATAAACGCGGCAAGATGAATGTGAACTATGCAAAGAATGTCTGGCGCTGTAATTACTGTGACGAAGGCGGAGGAATGCTGGCACTTTACGCGAAGGTGTATGGAATCAACATCTCTGAAGCCTATCGGGAAATCTGCGAGGCATTGCAAACAGGAAGCTTAGCGCCGACCTATGAAGTAAAGAGGCCGGCGCCGGCGGAGGAAATGCGAGAGGTCTCCCAGTCGGAGTGCGCCGGTATTCAGGAAATTCACCAGACGCTTTCCCTGCTGTTCGGTATGCTGTCCCTATCTGAGACGCATCGGGAGCACCTTCGTATAAAACGCGGCCTTACCGACGCGCAGATTGACGAGCTTGGCTACAAAAGCACACCACCGCCATGCCTGTGCCGTTCCTACACGGAGCGGCTGCTTGCACAGGGCTGCACCATACAGGGCGTCCCGGGTTTCTATTTGGATGCGGACGGTAAATGGACAGTGAAGTTTTATAAGCGCACAGCAGGGATTATTATCCCCGCACACGGAATTGACGGCCTGATCCGCGGTGCTCAGATTCGTTTGGATGTGCCCATCAAGGACAAGGATGACCCACCGGACAAGGAAGGAACAAAATATCTCTGGCTGTCCTCCTCCAATAAAAATATGGGGGTCACTTCCGGTAGTCCGGTCCATTTCGTCGGCAACCCGTTTTCCCGAGTGGTTTATGTGACGGAGGGCTGTCTGAAAGCGGATGTCAGCCATTATCTGATGAACCGTTCCTTTGCCGCGACGGCGGGAGCCAATAATGTCAGTCAGCTTGGACCGCTCTTTGCGCTTCTGGCGCAAAACGGTACGGAGATGATTGTGGAAGCGGAGGATATGGATAAATTCAGAAATGACAAGGTGACCAAGGGCGCGTCAAAAATTTACCTGATGGCGCGTCAGTACGGCATGGAGTGCAGGCGGTTGACCTGGAACCCCAATTACAAAGGAATTGACGACTGGCAGCTTGCGCTCCGCCGCAAAGATTTATCAGAAAAGGAGGATAGAACTATGAATTTCAAACAGCAGTACCTCTCCGGACAGTGCAATTTTCACCGCATAGAGGATTGTGTAGAGGCATGGCATAAGGCCCCGGAAAACGGAATTGGCCTGGTGGAATTTCTGGGCCTGACCGAACAGGAATACGAAAGCTGGCTGAAGGACGGAAGCGGTGAAACGCTACTGCGGCTGCTGGAAGCACAGCGCCGGCATCAGCAATTCCGCATTTATCAGCTGGAGTTTACGGACAGCATGGAACCGAAGCCCTTCGCGTTTCTCGGTATTGAGGCGCTGCACAAGGCGGGGTATCAACAACCGCCTGCCGCGCAGTACCGGTTGGTGTGCGATTCTGAGCTGGTCAGTCCGGCAGCGCAAACGGAAGAAGACGTGCTAAGCCGGATTTTCAACCTCTATAACGACCAGCTCCCGGAAGGGTATCCGGGACGCAGCGTCTCCCCGTCTGATGTGGTGGAGTTGTACGACGAAGAAAAACGCAGTTATTTTTACTGCGATGTAGATTCGTTTGTTCCAGTGAGGTTTTCACCGTTTCTGGCGCTCCCCATGCCGGAACATACATCTGCCGACCATACGAATACCGATAATGGAGTGTAATCAGACGAAGGAAGAACAGATTAGAGCCATGCTGTCTGACTGTGAGGATCTTGGTGCGGATATTCGCCCACGGCTTGAACGGGGATATTTCACAGCGACTGCTTGGATAGTACCGGATGACCCCGCCGCATGGCAAAAAGCAGAGATTGTTCAGAACCGGATCAAAGCGTTGTCAATGCAATACCCCAATGTGGTTTGCTATGGCGCGGATGCCGACAGCACGCTGGTCTATGCGATCTGAACCAAGTAAAAAGAATGGCACGATGCGAAACGCTTTCGCATCGTGCCTTCTTACTTTTAGGAAGGAGAACATTATGGGTGTTTTTTCAGAAATGAGCATGGAAATGAACCAATGGGATCTTGAAACACCAGCGTCTGACGGAGAAATACAGCCGTTTAATCTGGAGCCGCCCGCCGATGATACAACGGTGACCGGGCAGGAGATTTTTGACGATGAAGCGGCACAGCAGGCGGAAGCTGATAACGCGCCCGCAACGCTGGCCCACCTGTTGGGGCAATCGGAGCCCGATGAGGAAAAAGCGGAGGAAGATGCCGAGTGCCCGGAAGAAGAATCCGGCGAAGAGGTTCAAAAGAACGCTGAGCAGGAATCCGCCGAAGAAGCGCAAAAACGCGCGGAGCATGAAGCTGCCGAGGCAAAGCGGAAAGCTGAGTGGGAAGCCAAGCAGCAGGCCAAAAAAGATGCAGAACAGGCCGCTCTCCAGAAGCTTGCCGGTATGGGTGACGATGAAATTATGATGACCTCCATGCAGCGCGTTGGCGACGATTCGGAACGCCTGACCCGCCGCAACATGAAGGTCTGCATCACAGAACATATCCAGACGCTGTGCCTGAATGAATCCTCTTTCGCGCGGATGGCGATGCACCCCCGCAAAGGGATGATGCACTGCTTTTATTACATCAACCGCAAGGCGCGTGAGTTTATTGAGCAGGAAATGAAAGATAACGATGTCAAGCCGGATAACGGCGTTTACGGCGGCGATGTGCCGGACGACCTGTGCTACCGGTGGGCCGAGGATTACTTCCGTGACCCCGACGCTCCGGAGGATCAGGAAAAAGAGGAAAAATTCGTTCCGAAGCCCTATATGGGCAAATACACTTCAAAGGCTAAATCCAAGAAGGCTGCGGAAAAGAAAAAGCCTGAAAAAAATCCGGAGAAGAAGCCGGAGAAAAAGGAAGCGGGCAGCGGGCAGTTGTCTTTCAGCGATCAGATTTCCTTTCTTGACCTGAGCGAAGGACAGAAGGCCAGCTAATGAGGACAAAAGGAGCACAAATGAATGATTGCATATAAAGGTTTTAATGCCGGCCTGATCTGCCGCGGATATCAATTCGTGATGGGCCTGAATGTGACCGAGAAGGCAAACTGCAGGGCTAACGGCTTTCATTGCGCCGAAGACCCGCTGGATTGCCTGAGCTACTATTCCAACCTGGACGGGGCGGAGTATTACATCGTGGACGCCCGCGGCGATCTGGACGAGGATGAGATTGATTCTAAAATCGCCTGCACGGAAATCACCATCATCAAAAGACTGACGAAGGAAGAGCTGTTCCTGCACGGACTGGCGTACATGGTTGATCACCCGCTTCGGAAATGGAGCAGCCATGTTACAAAGGACAACGCCCGGACATCCAGCGGCTATGCCTTTGTGCGCGGTATTGACCCGGCAGCCTCCGGTAGGCTGGGAGATATTCTGGCCTTCGCCAAGGAGGAGCCGGACAATGGAAAAATCACACAGGTAGCCCTGACCCGGGTGGACGGCGAAAAAGTGCTGCCCGGCGTCTGGTATGGGGTGGACTTAACGGAGAGAAAGGTGAATCCGGTTTGAAGAAACAAATTCTTGCGGGAATGAAGCGGCTGAAGGCCACGGCACACATGATGAAGCTGGCCGCCGAGGATATTCCGCGAAAGGAAAAATCCTGGTATGGGCACGAATGCGAGATATTCAAGCGCGCTATGTACCTGCGCTGTGCCGTGAAGGATGAAATTCTCAGGGTGGCGCTCTTTTTCCCGGAGCATATGCGCCTTGGAGGAAGAAATCCCTCCTATGAGGTATTCGTTTCAAAAAAGGAGCGGCAATTTATTACCCATGATTTCCTGAAAGAAAAATGGCGGGAGGCAAAACTGGATTTGCTAGACTGGCCGAGTTCATCCTATCACTCACATGAAAAATGGATCAGCAAAGCGGATGATGCCGTCATCAGGATCTATCTTGGCGGCGAACGCGGCGGCTATGAGGGTCTGCTGGACTTCCAGAGGAAGATTCGAACCGAGCAGTTGGAACGGCGCCATAAAAAAGAAACCGACCCATGGGACAAGGACCTCTCACAGACGGCAGTGTTGCCCAAGGACTGGAACCGCTGGGTGGATAAGACCGGCATCCGGCAGAATTATCTTTTCTACCACTACAAAAAAGGCGGGGCCAAAGAGGGCTATTGCACCTTCTGCGGAAAGGAGGTGCCCATTGCCGGGCACCCCCGCCACAACAAGGAGGGCCGGTGCGTCCGCTGCCGTCACGAGGTAACGTTCAAGGCAAACGGCCGGGCGGGCTTCTTCTTGACCAGGGACAACTACGTGTATCTGATCCAGCGCTGCAGGGACGGCTTTATTGTCCGTGAGTTTTGCGCGGAGCGGACCTACCGCAAGGGCGAGTACCAGACCCCAAGGGTTCCCTGCCGGGAGGTGCGTCGCGTGATTTACGATCAGCAGCTGGCGCCGCGGGCCTATTACTGGGGCAATTACAAACAGCGTAAAATGCGCTGGATAGCCTGCTCTCCTTGTAGTCCCTCCTGGGGAGGCAGTGAAGAGGGCCGAATCTATGGAAAGACCCTGCCGCATCTTGCGAAAAAGGAATTGAAGCAAACAGGCTTGGTTCAGTGGATTTATGACAAGGTAACGGTCGATCCCGAAAAATATCTCGCCGTGCTGAAAGAAGTTCCGCAGCTGGAACAGATTTGGAAAGCGGACCTGTCCCGGCTGACGAAGGAATGCATGAAGGAGTGCCATAACGTCCGTGACCGCATCCAGGTACCCGGAGCGCCCGGCCTGATCAAAGCTTTGGGGCTCGATTCGCAGGGGCTCCGTCGGCTGCGCGAACAAAACGGAGGCCATCGCTTTCTGGCGTGGCTGCAATATGAAAAGCACACCGGAAGGAGTATTCCCGACGAAGTGATTTCCTGGTTCTGCTCGGAGAACATCGAAGCAAGCGATTTGAAGTTTATCCGGGACAAGATGAGCATGGTCCAGATTTACAACTATATTTGTAAGCAAATGCCCCGCTTCCGCAAAAACAGCCGTGAGGTAGTGAACACCTGGGCGGATTACCTCTCCATGGCAATACGGCTGCATATGAACACGGACGATGAAATCATATTCCGGGCACGGAAGCTGCGCCAGCGCCATGACGAGTTAGTGCAGCGGTGCCAGGAGAAAGCGATTGATCTTCAGATTGAGGAGATTTCACAAAAATACCCCCATGTGAACGGCATCTGCCAATCGCTAAAGGAAAAGTACGAGTATACCGACCGGGATTACGCAGTGATCGCACCGGCCGGCGTGGAGGACGTTTTAATGGAGGGGCGCTTTCTGCATCATTGCGTGGGCAGCAGCGAGCGCTATTGGGACCGTATCGAGCGCAGGGAAAGCTTCGTGCTGTTCCTGCGCAGAGCGGGCGAACCGAAAACGGCCTACTACACGCTAGAAATCGAGCCGGACGGGACGGTGCGGCAAAAGCGGACTGAATTTGACCGTCAGGAGCCGGACATTGAAGAAGCCACAAAATTCTTAGCCGAGTGGCAGAAAGTGATTGCCGCGCGTCTGACCGCAGACGACCGAAAGCTGGCCAAAAGCAGTCGTGTCATGCGGGCGGAGGAGTTTGCACAGCTCAAAAACGACCGGGTGATTATTCACACCGGGCACTTGGCGGGCAGGTTGCTGGTAGATGTGCTGCTTGCCGACCTGATGGAGAACACCGAGACGCTTCCTGCACAGGAAATTCCTGCAGCCGCGTAAAAAATCAAAACTCCCGGACGCGTCAGATTGGAGCGCCCGGGCAAAGGAGGATGTTTTTATGGTACAAAAGAAACTCATTTACTCAATCAGCGGTTATCGGTATGCACCGGAGAGCTTTCGCGTTTACAAGGGCACTGAAAAGGGCGGACGGGAGGAAATTCCGTTGTCCGACGACCAGAGAAGTACCTTGGGTTACCTGTATCTGACGCAGGGCGGTGAATACGCAATAGCCTATATCAAGCGTGTCGAGCGGGAACGGGAACATAAGAGCCGGCTTTACATGACCTACGGCTTTTTGACGCAGGAAGATCCCAGTACTTATCTGTTCTGCAAAGATATTCGCTGCCGCACGGACGCGCCGCTTTATTGGCGGATGTCTACACTACGTACGTTCAAAGAATTTCTGGAAAGCATCGGCGGCAGAGTGGAGCAATCCACGGAATGCCTGCTTGACGGGCAGTACCGTCCGAATGCCATCAGGAAAAAATACCTTACGGCAGATTACAGCCGCTCGGTTGTGATCTATCTCACAGTGATGTAATGGAGGATGTTTTATGAAACAACTTGGTAATCTGGCTATCGTGTGCGCCCAGCGTCCGGAGATATCGCTGCAGATACATGGCGGCGAAGTTTCCGTACATGTCGGTGAAACTCCCCGGTGCGAAACGCTGCATGCCGAATGGGAGGATGACGCTGCTATTACGCAGCTTATCCATGAACTCAATTTCGGCAGATATGCCACAATTGGAAAGGAGAAGAAAAATCATGATTAAAAGTCTCAATCAGCTAAAAAGGCAGTTTCAAAAAGGAACCAAATTTGTAATCACCGGCCACTGCCGTCCCGACTGGATCGGGCAGCGCCGCCAGGTAACGGTTTCAAACACGCAGGGCTTTTACAGCATTGTGCCGGGGGAGCCGGAACATAAGGTGTCTCTGGCAAACGGCGGACGCGGCTCCATACTCTGGTGGAGCAAAGCGCCCTTCTGGAAGTTTCAGGATGGTATCTGCGGACTGTACAGCAGCGATACACAGAGGACAGAGGAACATCTAATTATGGCCTTCCGTGTTCTGGAAAAGGAGGCGGTATAATGGCACAGCCGATTCACGAAAATCTGCGGGAACTCACCGATCAACTTAACCGCTACCGAAATGAGTATTATAACCAGAATGCGCCCAGTGTTTCGGATGAAGTCTATGACAGGCTTTTTGACGAGCTGGCGGAGCTGGAATGCACCCTCGGTATCCGCATGACAAATTCCCCGACGCAGACCGTTGGCTATCCGGTGGTCAGCAAGCTGGACAAGACCACGCATGCGATTCCTCTGCTCTCGTTGGAAAAGACAAAAAGCGTGGAGGATCTATGCGCCTTTATGGGGGATCAGCAGATCATGCTGATGTTAAAGCTTGACGGCCTGACGGTCAAGCTTACCTATGAAAACGGATATCTGGTGGAAGCGGCTACCCGCGGCGACGGCGAAGAGGGCGAAATCATCACCCACAATGTCCGGGCGATCAGCGGCATTCCATCTGAGATACCTTATCAGGACAGGCTGGTTGTTACCGGCGAGGCGCACATTCGCAGCAGTGACTTTGAAACGCTGCGCGCTTCTTTGATGGACAGCAATGGAAAACCCTATAAAAACGGACGAAATCTGGCTGCCGGCTCGGTTCGATTGCTGGATGCCGCCGCCTGCAAGGAACGGCAGGTCACGTTTATGCCGTTCGGCGTATTGGAAGGCTTTGAGGATACTACCAAATCCAAAAAGCTGCACCGGCTTGGGGAACTGGGTTTTCATGTCTGCAAGTATATGGTCAGCAACCGAAGGCTTACGCAGAAAGAGCTGGAGGATGGGATTCAGATGTTGAAGGAATATGCAAATGCCAATAACATTCCCATCGACGGCGTGGTCATGACCTACAATGATATTGCCTATTCCCAGTCCTGCGGACGCACCGGGCATCACTACAAGGACGGCAAGGCGTTCAAATTCGAAGACGACCTGTTTGAAAGTAGGCTTCGGTATATTGAATGGACGCCGACCCGCAGCGGCGAAATTGCACCGGTCGCCATCTTTGACCCGGTGGAAATTGATGGCTGCGAGGTGAGCCGCGCCAGCCTGCACAATCTGACCTTCATTGAGGAGCTGGGACTTGTACCCGGCTGCCGGCTGCTGGTCTCCAAGCGCAACATGATTATTCCCCATGTGGAAGAAAATCTGGACAGGGGACTATTTCCCTTTATTTGCAATTTCGGCAAGGTTCCGTCCAAATTTCAGGAACAGTGGCTGGAGTATATGCGGGAATGTGCCACGCACTGCAGCAATGGAGCGTGCGACGGCGACGATCAGCACAAAAATGAGCAGGACACAAAGCACTGCACGTTCTGCGTGAAGAAAAAGGCGCGGAGCATGGAACTGCTTCAAGAGAATGTTTATCCGGCCGGTTGCCCCTGCTGCGGACATCCTACCCGGGTACATACCACAAGAGCGATAGTTGCAGGCGTAGAACGCATCACTAAAACACTCTTTTGCGACAATCCCACCTGCGAAATGCAGAGGCTACGTCAGTTTGTCCACTTTGTCAGCAAAAAAGCAATGGACATTGAAGGGCTCTCCGAAGCCACGCTGGAAAAATTGATCGGCTGTGGCTGGCTTCACGATTTCATGGACATTTATTATCTGGACGCTCATCAGGCCGAAATTGTGCGGATGGAGGGCTTCGGAGAAAAATCTTGGCAGCAGCTGTGGGATGCAATTCAGAAAAGCCGCAGCACAACCTTTGAACGTTATCTGATTGCGATGGATATCCCAATGATTGGAAATACCGCCAGCAAAGCGCTTTGCCGTCAGTTTGGCGGTAGTCTGGACGCCTTTGAGGACGCGGTCAATCACCTGTATGACTTTACGCAGCTTCCCGATTTCGGGGAAACACTGAACGACAACATCCACCGGTGGTTCGAGGAAGAAGAAAACCGATATTTATGGGAGGAGCTTCAGAAAATGATGAACATTGAAAAGCCGAATGTGAACGCTGTAAAGGAGAGTCAGGACAATCCCTTTGCGGGTCTTACCATTGTGGTGACTGGCAAAGTGGAACCGTATACCCGTGACGGAATCAACGCGAAGATTGAGTCGTTGGGTGCCCACGCAGGCGGCTCGGTATCCAAGAATACTAACTATCTGATCTGCGGTGAAAACGCAGGCAGCAAGCTGAGCCGTGCGCGAGAACTGAATGTCCCTGTGCTGACGCCAGCGGAATTTTTCCGCATGGCAGGCGAGTAAGAAGTATTCTGCGTGTTAGGAACACGCAGGTCAGTGAATCTAAGGGAGAGGGTCTTAGCAGGCTCTCTCCCTTTTATACGAAAGGAAGGCATGAACAATGAATGCGTTAACTAATGCTTTTTATAATGTTGCCTATAAATACCGGCTTCCCTTTTCGGCTGATGGTGTGGAAGAAAATCTTTCCGTGTGGAGGCAGAACAAGGAACCGCTTTTGCGGCTGCTGCGCCAGCACCCTTATTGGAACGAGCAGGAACTGGCAATTGTATTTGATCTGTCCGAGCAACGCGACATCGACCGAGATTCAGTAGATGAAAACAAATTTGAACTGCTGTTGCTTTCGGAACAGATTGATATGACCCAGGAGCAACGTGAGGACTTCCGCGCCGCTCTGGATGCTGCCACAGAGGATTACGCCTGCGTTCCTGACGAAAGCCGATTGGAAACCATTCGGCAGCGTGGAAAAATCAAATGCGCGCCCGGACAGAAGACCAGCCGCATTATTAACAAGCTGTGCCTGAAGCTGGGCTTTAACCAATATGAGGTTGAAAAGGTACAGTCCGTGGGAGACGGTACGCAGGCTCCGACTGTCAAGCTGATAAAGCCATATAATGCGGTATTCGCCCGCCTGGCGGACTCTCTCAATCCCGTCGTTATTCCAAAGACCGGTGTCCTTTCCGTCCATCCCTGTGACTTTCTTGAAATGTCAAATCAGGATGACAGTTGGCATTCCTGCCACTGCCTTGCGGACGGAGCCTGGAAGGGCGGCTGCCAGTCCTATATGGGCGATGGTGTCAGCATGATTTTCTTCACCGTGGACGAGGACGTGCATTCGGATTTCTACAAGGCACCGCGTATCACCCGCGAAATTTTTTGCTATAAGGACGGACTATTGATGCAGTCCCGCCTGTATCCCTCCAACGATGCCGATACGAGGGAATTGTATCGAAGTCTGATTCAGGGCACAATCGCCAAATGCCTGAATACCCCCAACCTCTGGATGACCAAAAAGGAACTTAATGAGATTCAGGGTTACTGGGAAACAGCCGAAAACGCCCTGCATTATACAGATTACGAAAACAGCTATGCAACCCTTTCCTTTTTAAAAGGCCAGGAGAGATACGACAAGCTTCTGATCGGCAGTCCCTCCCGCTGCTTGTGCTGCGGAGATATTTTCACAGAACACCATGCATTGAAGTGCGGATGCGAGTCGGTCGTGGTCTGCAGAGACTGCGGAAAAACAGTGCGGCTATATCTGGCCGAATATCTGGACGGCGCGTTTTACTGCAAAGACTGCGTGCATAGATGCACAGCCTGCGGGGACCTGATTCGCGGCACGGTGTACCCGGCCTTTGACCGCTCCGGCGAGCTGGTACAGGTTTGCCGGGACTGCTACACAGCGATTGGGGAAGCATGCGGCCGGTGCAGTGTGCGCTGCGCCTGCGCGGCCTTTCAGGGCAACCGGTTTTGCCCACACACAAGACTGTTTCAGGCCGCGGCCTAAAAATATGAAAAGAGGTGTTTGATATGAAAGAATTCAATAAAAAAACAGAAGATGCCGAAATTTCCTGCCCGCTGGATTTTGAGCGGATTCTGCGTCTGCCGCAGAAGGAACTGAAGGCGGTGCTAGCGGAAGATCTGCGGGGACGTGGCTATGAGGTCAAAGTGAAAGGCGGCTTTTTATACGCGCCGGGCGAGCTGCCGGTGCTGCTGATCGCGCATCTGGATACTGTTCATCACTATCCGGTGAAGCATATCTGCTATTCCAGGGACGGAAAAATCGTTATGTCCCCGGAAGGCATCGGCGGCGACGACCGGGCCGGCGTCTACATGATTCTGAAAATCATCGAGCAGGCCTGCTGCCATGTGCTGTTTTGCGAGGACGAGGAAGCCGGCGGGCAGGGCGCGCAGAAATTCACCCGCAGCCGTATTGCCCCTGAAATCAACTATATGGTGGAAATGGACAGGCGTGGAGCCAATGACGCTGTGTTCTACGGCTGCGACAATCCGGACTTTACCGAATTCGTCTGCGGCTTCGGGTTTCAGGAGGCGTTCGGCAGCTTCAGCGATATTTCGGTGGTGGCGCCACACCTGGGGGTCGCCGCGGTGAATATCAGCGCGGGCTATTATAATGAGCACCGGACGCATGAGCACATCAATCTGGAGCATGTGGAAAACAACATTACCCGCATTCTCCGGATGGTTCAGACGCCGAGCCGGTGGTTTGAGTATATCCCGCAGAGGCAGCGCAATCTGTTCGGGGATTATGACTTTGAGCCCATGTCTATGCGTAGCTTTGATTATGGCGGCGACGGCGAAAGGCTTGCTTCCCAGCGCGAATCCCTGATGCGTCTGCCGGAGCTGGCTTATCTCGTCATCAACGGGCAGTGTATGGAAAGCTGCGCCCGCTACTACATCGACCGGAAAGGAAACGTATACGATTATCTGCCCGAACTGGATGCCGCTGTGCTCACAGAGCACGCTGCCGCGTTTCAGGCGTCGGGAGAGCCGCTGGCTTTCGCGGCCGGTGGAACGGAGCGAATCCATGTGATTTCGCTGGAGGAGGCAATGGAGCTGCTGCAGGCGGTCTGACGCCTTGCCATGTTAAACGAAGGATACGAAAGAAGCGCGTCGGGACAACCCGGCGCGCTTCTTTCTGTTTTTGTTGAAATAATACGCATTAGAAGCGTAAAGGACAAGTATAAAGCAAAAAAGGAGTTGTTGTATGATGTTAATTTCTGTCGATCATGGAAATAAGCAGATCAAGACCGTACATAGCAAGCCCTTCACTTCCGGCTTGCGGGAGAGCGCGACCCTGCCGTTTGGCGAGGATATTCTGCGTTATCAGGACAAATATTACACGCTGAGCAACGAGCGGATTCCCTACCGGCGCGACAAGACCGAGGATGAACGCTTCTTTATTCTGACGCTGTTTGCCATCGCCAGTGAAATCGAAGCGCGCGGCTTCCACACCGAAGAGGTCGTGCACATTCAGCTGGCGATTGGCCTGCCCCCGGCGCATTACGGCGCCCAGCATAAAACCTTCGTGCGGTATTTTTCCGAGCGCGGCGTCGTCAAATTTGAATTCCGTAAGCGGCCTTACGCGATCTATATTGAGAACGTGGCCTGCTTCCCGCAAGCTTATGCCGCCGCCGTGACGGTGTTTCAGTCCCTGTGCGACTGCCCCAAGGCACTGATATTGGATATCGGAGGTTTCACGGCGGATTATCTGCTGATGAAAAACGGCAGAGCCGACCTTTCCTCCTGCGATTCGCTGGAAAACGGCGTTATCCTTTTGTACAATAAAATCAAATCCAAAGTCAACGCCGAAATGGATCTGCTGCTGGAGGAATCGGATATTGACGCTATCCTGAACGGTGCGCGGGAAAACCACAGTCCCGCAGTCGTGGACACTGTAGAGAAGCAGGCGCAGACCTTCATCAACGACCTGTTCAGCACTTTGCGCGAGCGGATGCTGGACCCGCGCTCCGGTAAAACCGTATTTGTCGGCGGCGGTGCGATTCTGCTGCGGCATCAGATCGAACAATCCGGCAAGGTGGAAACCGCTCTGTTTGTGGAGGAAATCAATGCCAACGCCGAAGGCTACGAGCTGCTGTATCAGATCGATCAAGCGGGCAGGTGATCGCCATGGCGGGAAAAAAGGACCCCGGAAAATTCACGCTCGGGCTGAATATGGAGGACCCCACGCACCGGCAGGTCATCGACATTCTAAATGAGCTGGGACGGCGCAAAGCTCAGTTCGTTGTCAACGCCGTCCTGCATTACCGATATTGCCGCAAAACGCCGGAAATCCCCCAACCGATGCCTGTGGACATCCATGCCATAGAGGAAATCGTACTTCGCATCCTCAAACAGCAGGCAGCCTCGGCCAGTGAATCGGGCGTTCCCCCGGAACAGAAAAAGCCGCCGCAAAAATCAGAAAGCCTCCATACCGAAGGTATGGAAGCTCTCCTGGGGAAAGACGGGCTTTCCGCTATCGCAAATACTCTGGCCGCGTTTCGAAACGATTAAAAACAGAATATAGACAGGGCTTTTATGCCTTGCCGTTTGAGACTGCGGAAACAGCGGCGATGTAGCTGTCGATGATATCATCCAAATGCCGATATTGCTCCGGCGTCAGCCGGGAAAGCTTTTGACCAAGAACGGAAATATCTCCGTCGACCACCATGCCCAGCAGCAAATAATCGGTGCTGATCTCCAAAGCGGCGCAGATTTTAATGATATTTTCTGGGCGCAGCGCCTTTTTGCCAAGCTCGGCCGATGAAACCGTCTGCGGGGTAACGCCGGCTTTTTCCGCCAGCTCCTCCTGCGTGATGCGAAGCTGCTTCCGGCGATTCAATATGCGTTTGCCGATCTGAGATAAGATCATATCCATGCCTGTATCCTCCATGCTATAGTTTTATTTTATCTTCCATAGCACAGAATTTTAAGCGATTATAGTTGCAAAAACTCTACCATAGCATGTATAATAATACAGGAATAAAAGATATCAGCAACAGCGGTGAAAGGAAATGCGCCACATCCGTCAGAAGCTTGCCTCCCATGGCAGAATTGTAAAAGCAAATCCGTGAATAGCGTACGTGCACAGCATTTTGGACAAGTTTTACTCGCAGAGGTAGCGGAAGACTGGTAGATGTCACGCTGTATCTTACCTTATTTTATGTGCGCGGTATTCACGTTTTGCAGTCTTGCCCGCTGTTCTCAAAAGACGGTGGGCAAGATATCATTTTATTCCGATATTAAAGTTACTTATGTATCAAGGTGGTAACATGACGAAAAAACAACAGAAAGCAGCGGAACAAGCAATAAGAAAAATTGCGAAACGAGATGGGGTATCAATTGAATATGTCAGGAAACAAATGCAGCTTGCTATGTTAAGCGGTTTATGTAGTTCCGACCCCGCACACAAGGCGTTTTGGGGCAATGTTCCGAGCAGAACAGAAATCCCTACACCGGAGGAACTGATTACACACATTGCCAAAAAGCTAACGCAGAAATGAAATTTACCCCGATTGCACTAAAGAGTAAGCGAGCAATCGTATACCAGAAAGATTTTTGTTGCTTAACGCAAATCAGGCACTCCGATGTACAAAAGACAGCGGCTTTGATTCATTAATCAAAACCGCTGTTAAAGAGCATTATTTTGTTTGGCATGCAATAAATCAGTTGTCACTGTCGATTTATTTAACATTAATGAGCACTTTCTTCTTGTTCCTGTGATTCCGAACTTGACGGTATAGTTGCCCTTTTGTCCGGCCCGTGCATCGCATCTAAAAGCGCCAGAACAAGGCGCAGCTCCCGTTCATCACATAATCGCAGCAGCCGCATTGCCTTGCGGAACTTGGCATTCACTTTTGGTTCAGGAAAGAACACATCGTCAAGTGAAAGATTAAGCACTTGGACTAATCGCGATAAAACCTCAATAGATGGCATGCGATGACCGCTTTCCATATGCTTGATATGTGCCGGCGTGACGTCAACAAGCTCTGCAAGTTCATCCTGCGAATAGTGCTTATCTAACCGTGCCAGATAAATGGCCGAACCCAATTTGTTATTTTCTAATATCATATTATTACCTTTCCGTTCCTTTATTTGTAGCTTAAAGTAACAGACAGATATTGAGAATATACTAAAATAGCATGATTTTGTATTTAGGTATTTTATGGTTATACATTTTTTCTACACATAGCATTTATTCCTCTGTATCTTTTAACTTATACCACTTTTTGTGTTTTGAATTAAGCGTTATTCTCTCGTCAATTTTGTACGACGGAGAGTATGTCCAGATCAGATCAAAAAACGATACCGCTCTACTATATTAAAAAGTTGAGTCCAACACCGGACGACACACTTTGCGCGACACTGAGGCTGGCAGATGCATCGCATATATGCCTATGAGCGAAGCCGGTTTGGTGATGAAATTTACAAACGCTTGACCGATGCCGCCTTGAGGAAAAATTTTCCGCGAAAATGGCTATTCATTGCGTAATAAGAAAGGTCAGACAAAATATAGCACAGAAACTGTCAACCGGATTTCTCTTCGTCAAAACGCATCATGTTTAACCCGGAACAGCGCGTCTCATCGCCCGTCCATCCACAAAATCGCCTGATCAAGAAAAATCGGCAGGAGAGGATTTGCATTGTTCTCATTCCAAACGGCCCTGAACGGAATTGGTAGGTCAAGGGGAAAGCAAAAGAATTCTGGATACCCGGCATAGCGGCTTTTGCTGTCAAAGACCGAGAATCCCTTTCCCTCTCCTAAAGCCAGCAGAATTGACTCCCGGTTTGGCTTTTCGCACTGGCGGACATCCAGTCCTTGACTCAAAAAGTAACTGCGGTTTATCTCATAGGACAGGGGCGCTTCATCCCTCGGCAGGAAAAAATAAATGTCACCATTGAAATCTGCAATCGTAGGTTTTTCTTTTCCGGCTGCCGGGTGCTTTCTGGAGAAAAGCAGCACAGTTCGGCTTGGGGGAAGTTTTTTGGAGCAGAGTCCCTCAAAGGTTTTAAGCCCGGTTTCCGCACAGAAAATAATGTCCAGCCGCCCCGCAGACAGATTGGCGTGCAGTTCCTTGAACGAATGAGACTCAAACTCAATCGTACTGTCAGGATAACACCCCGCCACCTCTTTTTTACAGAAGTGTGCCAGAGCGGCCATGTCCGCGCCTTCCACAAAGCCTACCCGGAGGCATAACGTGTCCTTCGCCATGGCCTCGGAAGCCTGCTTTTTTCCGTCCCGCAGCAGCCCTTCCATCTCGCTGAATACCTTTCTTAGAATGTGTCCCGCAGGAGTCAGCTCCAGATGATTTTTCCGGCTTCGGTTAAAAAGCTCAAGCTGAAGCTCGTGCTCCAGGGCCAAGATCTGCTTGCTAAGGGCAGGCTGGGACACATAAAGCGCATCCGCCGCCGCGGTGTAGCTCATGTGTTCCGCCACAATGAGAAAGTACCGAACCTGCAAAGATGTCATACCGGATGCCTCCATTCCGTTTATTTTCATTCTATCATAAGATGCAGAAGTGTTATAACCTTTTTATTATGACAATCGGTTATAATTTGATATTTCACACGGTTCTCGTCAAATGATATAATCAGATGCAGTACATCAAGGAAAAAATTGGAGGAATTGTAATGGAGCATATGACATGCGATGTGCTCGTCATCGGAGGAGGTACGGCTGGCTGCTTTGCCGCTGTGAGTGCAAAGAAGGCAGGTGCGGATGTTCTTGTTGCCGACAAGGCGAGCGGGGGCTACGCAGGCGCGTCCATTATGGCGTCCGGCTTTTGGTCCGTATTCAATCCGGACTGGGGGATGGACTATGATGCCACGCTTTGCTGGATCAACAAAAACAGCTCTTATCTGAACAACCGGGACTGGACGGAGCTGTTTCTGCGTGAGTCCTGGCAGACCTATTTGGATCTTCAGGATTGGGGTGTTCCCTTTCCGGTACCCGAAAAGGAGATACAGAGCTTTTTTCAAAAATCCATCATCGGTGACGACGCCGCCGGACACCATGATGACGATCCCCACACCCACTACGGCATTGTGCCCCTGCGTCATCGGGCTGTAACGCCCGCGCTTCGGAATTATGCCGAGGGCATCGGCGTCCACTTTCTGGATCGGGTCATGATTACAGACCTTCTCGAACGGGACGGCAGGGTGTTTGGCGCGCAGGGCTTTCCTCTGGAAACCGGAAAAAGTTTCGTCATCAGGGCAAAGGCTACCGTGCTGGCTGCCGGCCGAAACTACTTTAAATCTCCGGGCATGAATATTTCCGGGCAGACAGGCGATGCCGACGCCATGGGCTACCGGGCCGGGGCCGTTCTGTCTGGCAAGGAGTTTCCGGATATGCATATGAACATTGCCCGCCATCCTATGTGGAAGGGCAACGGGGAGGTCTATCCCGCCTATTTTCAATTTGAAGACGCTATGGGCCGCAGGCTGCCCAACCGGGGCTTTGACCTTTCCCTTGCCAGCACCATCCACGCAGGGTACGGGCCCATCCTCTGGGATTTTGGCAAGGCTACGGAAAACGACCTGCGCGCTATTGACGAATATTTAAAGAAGCGAGGTAACCCCAAAGAAATTGAGCGCGTGGGCCTTGATCCCCGGGGCGGCGGGCAATATCCCATGATCGGCGGCGCGGCAGCGGGTGGCTGTCAGGAGCACACGGCAGGGCTTTGGCCCTTTGACACGGACTGCGCCTCGAACCTGACCGGGCTCTACTCCGCCGGCGACTCCTGCGCCACCTGGGTATGGGGAGCCATAGTCCAAGGGCCGCCCCCCGGTCTGGCCCCCGCCGCCATTACGGGAAAGCGCGCGGGCAAAGCGGCGGCGCGCTTTGCCCGCGCATCAGAAGCGGTTGAGCTCGAGGGCTCGGAGCTCGGTGTGTTTTCCGCCCGTGCCTTCCGCTGGCTGGAACGGAAATCCGGTTACGATCCCCGGTGGGTGATCCAGCTTCTTCAGAACTATATGATGCCGTGGTATGTGCTCCATATAAAAAGCGCTGAACGCCTCACGTCCACGCTGGAATTAGTCCGCTTCCTCAGGGGGCACATGATACCCCGGATGAAGGCCGCCGACCCCCATGAATTGCGCCTGGCCCATGAGGCGGACAATATGTCCTTAAACGCGGAAATGATCCTTCGTTCCTCCCGGATGCGGGAGGAGAGCCGGGGATGGCATTTCCGGGAGGATTTCCCCTCCGAACGCGACGAGTGGTTGGCCTGGGTGCTGATAAGAAAAGATGAAAACGGGGAAATGGTCTTAAGCCGGGCGCCTGTGCCCGAGCAATGGCGCCCGTCGGTGGGGACAGCGTACGCTTCCCGCTGGCTGGCCTGGGAACATCCCCACGGAGAGGAGGAACAAAAATGGCAATACGGCCTGTAGACAGTGAGAGATGTATCGGCTGCGGCCGCTGTATCCGAGCATGTCCGGTCGATGTGATCCGGCTGGATGTGGATACTAATAAAGCTAAGACTATATATCCGGAGGACTGTATGTGCTGTGCCTGCTGCGAGGATGACTGTCCCGTTGGGGCCATATATGTTTCCCCGGAAAAGCACGACCCGCTGATGGTTTCCTGGCGCTAATTGGATGGATCATATGCCGCTAAAATAATGTGCGACGGAGCTTTTGTGTTGTACAACACTACGATGGAGCTCCATGACGGTACGGTTACCTTAACACTGACCTGAATCTGTGCCATGAACGGCATACAACAGGTGGCACCCCGGGAAAGGAGTATGCCGCCGAATGCCTCTATAGGGGACATTAAAATCAATGGCCGACTATTGGAACTAAAAGTGACAATGCTTAATCGTTTGTAGTACCAACGCTCAGCTTCTTTGTTCCGATTTTTAACGAGAGCAGGAACCCTATGCAGGCTAAGCTCAAGGGCAGCGCAAATCCAAGCTTTACCCCGCTGATGATTGCCTCCACAGCGTCCGGTCCGCTGTAGGTCTGCTCGCCATAGTACATGAAGCTGGCGGCCAGAGCGGTTCCGATGGCGCCCGCTATCTGCTGAAGCGTACTGACGATACAGCTTCCATCTGAGCTCAGAGACTGTGGAAGCGCGTTGAGACCATGGGTCTGAGCCGGCGACATAGCAAGGGGCGCACCGATCATCAGGGTAATATGCCCCAACACCATTATGTAATATGGGCTTCCCGCGTCAAGACAAAACAGCAAAAACGCACCGATGACTGCAATCAGAAAGCCTATCCTTGTGAGCAGTTTCGCACCGTGTTTATCAAACAGCCGTCCTGAGAAAGCTGAGACTATGCCGTTAACAATACCGCCGGGCAGCATGAGCAGGCCGGCAATGATAATATCCGCCGACTTTCCCTGCTGCAGGTACATCGGAATTAAAAATACGGCGGACATCAGGATCGCGTTGTCCACAAATACCATCGCCGTCCCCAGAGAGAAATTGAAATGCTTGAAGGCGCTGATATTCAAAAAGGGTGTTTCCAGCCGCAGCTGCCGGTGGCAAAATAAGATCAGCGCCAGGGCGCCTACAGCCAGACTGACCAGCACGTACACGTTATTCCAGCCTCGGTCACCCGCAAAACTGACGCCAAACACAATCAGTCCGAAGCCGACGGTTGATAATGCCAGAGAGTGAACATCCAGCTTCGGCTTTGTGATAGGCCGCACATTCTCAACAAACACAGCGGAGATAATGAACGCAATGATGATAACGGGCAGCATGCACCAGAAAATCCAGTTCCATGTCAGGTGCCCCAGTATAAAGCCGCCAACTGTGGGCCCAATGGCAGGGGCGAACATAACCACCAGGCCAATGATACCCATGGCGGTTCCGCGCCGCTCCACTGGATAAATGGCTAACGCAGTATTGAAGACCAATGGCAGCAGGATTCCCGTCGCTATTCCCTGGATGAGGCGGCCAAGGAGAAGCACGGGAAAAGAAACGGCGATGGCCGCAGTAAAAAGACCCAGCAAAAAGCAGGATAAAGCCGTAAATAAAAGCTGCCTGGTTGTAAAAGTCTGAACAAAAAAACCGGACATTGGAAGAAAAATGCCGACAACCAGCAAATAGCCGGTTGTCAGCCATTGAACAGTGGCGGCGCTTACAGAGAAATCAATCATGAGTTGCGAGAGGGCGATATTTAAAGCTGATTCACTGAACATTCCGACGAAGCTGCCGATCAGTAAGCCGGCCATAATGAGTCCTCTGCTGTGTTTGAGTGTTGTTTCAGATTCCAATTGGAGTCTCTCCTTGCTCTTAATAGTATAGTTTTTATTTGCAATTGCCGATTGTCGCCGACGAAATCATCTCCTCCAGCTTTGAGTCTTTACAATTGAAAGAATATCAAAAAGAGGAAAGGAAAAACGATCCTCCTCACATTCAGTTATTGACAATAGATTCGCAGGTTGCTGATGGTCGTGGCACAGGATTGATCATAACGGCGCGCACATTATGATTATTAGATATGTCGTATACGACATTTATGGAAAAAAATCCTATGGAGATAGGTTTTGGATCATTTTAGTAAACATTGACGATAGCGCTTCCTGCTGATTTTCAGAAATACCGCCAAAGACAATCCCCGTGATTTGATCAATTTTGTTTTGCAACTCCCGGTGCAAAATCACACTATTGGGGGTCATGCTGAGTTGCTTAAATCGCCTGTCTTCTTTTAAATACACGAACGCAATGAGGTTCTTCTCTTCTAAGCGGCTTACTATACTGCTGACAGTGGGATGGGTCAGTCCAAGCGCCTGCTCGATATCCCTTTGGAAGACCTTCTGATCCTGATGCTGAGCCAAAAAGCCGATAATTGCCGCTTGGGTATACGTTAAATTAAAAACGGCTAATTCCCGGTTCAGACAGCGCTCAATTGCCGTATTGAGGATTTTTACTTCCATCAGATCCATCTTAACACCTCCATATCTATAATTACGTCGCATACAACATATGTTATGATACAGAATTTATGGAAGCTTGTCAAGTTTTTTTGCCTAGCCGCTTGCAGTGATTATTTTAAATATGCCGCCTGCCAGTGTTGAAACTCGTCCATTTTTCACGCCCACCGTATACATAGAAAACGGCGGTTTTCAAAACCGCCGTTTAGCTATCTCGTTATCATTTTGGCATAACTTATCATCTGCCATATGACGGCTTTTTTTATTATGCCGTCATGGGCAGATATGCGAGTGTTTAGCCATTTTTAGTTGCTAAGACCTTTTTCTTTTCCATGTAATATACAGCAAGTGACCAGTGACAACAACAAGTGGAATTAGTGGTAAACTCATTAAACTTGCATTTCTCCCAAATCCTCGGAAGACCCATAAAAATCCACTCCCTGTTACAACCGCAAAAAAAGTGTAAAACATAATATATACTACCCAACAGCACCATAGCGCGGTGTGCTTATTCACAGTTAAACAAATAATACCGCTTGCTATTAAGGGCATACCAACAATCAATGCCGCCCAGGAATCCGAAAAAACGAGCATGAATACAATCGCAATAAGACCTGCTCCTAAGAAAATCAAGCCGACAATTTTCCGCGTGGAGGATTTGGGAGCACGAATATTTGCATCTTGTTTTTGCGATATACTATCTTCTTTCACATGTTTCTCATATTCATCATTAAGTAAATAGTCTGTTGAAACGCCAAACAATTTACTCAACTGCACAATATTATCTGTATCTGGCATTGACTCGCCCAATTCCCATTTTGAAATAGCCTGTCTGGAAATAGTGAGCTGCGCCGCCAGTTGCTCTTGTGACATGCCTTTTTCTTTTCGTAATCGCTGTATCTTTTCACCTAACATTTCGGAGCCTCCTTTTCTGTGTTTCAATTATAAGCCCCCTTTCAAATTGCATTCTACCATTTTGACCTTGAAGATCCGCAACTCGTAGTTGCAACACAAGATAAATGGTAGTAAATGATATTATATCGCGCTTTTCCACGTATCGCAACGATACCAATATCAGTGAAGAGACCGTGCTTGCCGGACGGTAAAAGAGACAGTCCCCGCATTATGATCCGGATTTTACGCCCATATTGCTTGACATCCGGCGCTTTGGCCGCTAATATATGACCATATAAACAATATGGTCATAGGTGGTTTTATGGCAAAGGGATTTACGGATCAGGAACAAGTAGTCATCCGGCGGAAGCTGAAAGACGCCGCTCGGGTATGCGCGGTGTCTTCCGGGATGCGAAAAACGACGGTGGAGCAGTTAACCCGCGCGGCGGATATCTCCAAGGGTGCTTTCTATAAATTTTACGTCTCCAAGGAGCTTCTCTTTTTTGAAATTCTGGAGGACCTGCACACAGAAATCTATCAAGCTTCCGTCGACGTTTTAGGCCGCTGCGATATGCTTTCCCCAGCGCGGCGGGCGGCGGAAACAATCCTGACCGCCTGTCGGATTATGAACGAATCCGGAATGACGGATTTTCTGGAGCAGGATGTCCCGTATCTTCTTCGGCGTATTCCCGCAGAGGTGCAGGCGGAGCACTACCATAGCGATATCGTGCATATTACGGAGCTGCTGCAAAGTGCCGGGCTGACGCCACATGGCGGTGCGGCGCTGGCAGCAGCCACGGTACGCGGTTTGCTGCTGATGGTTTCACACCGCAAGGAGATCGGGGAGTCCTATCCACAGGTGCTGGATACGCTGGTTCGCGGCGCCTGTGAAAGGCTGTTTGCAGCGGAAGCGGGGTATGAATAAAAGGTAAGCGTTATTATTCCGCCGGCGCCGGCGCTGAGCTTTCCGTACCGGACTGCAAGGCGGCTTGTGTTTTGACGATATGTTAGTGTATGCTAACCAATGGGGGATGAAAATGAAAATCAACAACGATAAGTGGTGGCTTCTGCCCGGCGTGCTGGGCGCGCTGCTGATATGCCCTGTGAAGCAGGCTGCATGGAAGGGGGCGTTTCTATGAGATTTTACGAATTCGGTGATAAAAAACTTCCGGTAATCCTGCTTCTTCCGGGCACCTGCTGCCACTGGAATGCCAATTTTGGTGAGGTTATTCCACTGCTGGTGAAGAAATTTTGTGTGATCTGCGCCAGCTATGATGGGTTTGATGAAACAGAAAGCACCGTTTTCCCCGATATGCTGACAGAGACGGCAAAAATAGAGGCGTATGTTAAGGAGAACTTCGGCGGGCATATTTGCGCCGCCTACGGCTGCTCTCTGGGCGGCAGCTTCGTGGGGCTGCTGGTGGAGCGCGGGAGCGTCCTCATCGATCACGCCATTCTCGGAAGCTCCGATCTGGATCAAGGCGGCGGGCTTTCGGCGAAGCTCAAGGGTAAAATTATGGTCGGCGTGCTCGCCGGAATTCTACAAACTGGAAAGCCCCCGGGCTGGTTGCAAAAGCGCCTCAATAAAAAGCCCCCCGAGGATAAGGAATATTACGAGAAATTCATACGGCTTTTCTGCGGCGGCTCCATGGCCTTTGTGAAAAAGCAAAGCGTTTATAATCAGTTTTACTCTGATCTTGTTACGCCCATCGGGGATGACATCTCGTCTCACGGAACCACTGTCCACTGCTTCTACGCTGAAAAAATGGGTGAAAAATATTTGGATCGCTACCGGAAGCATTTCGCAAATCCGGATATTCGCCGCCACAATTTGCAGCATGAGGAGCTGCTGATGCGTTATCCTGAAAAATGGGCGGAGGAAGTGCTGCACTGCTGTGCCTTATGATGCCCGGGGAAGTACGCGGGCGGCAGAAATGGAGCGGACATGAAATATCACATTGAGCGCCACACCGTTCAGGAAACTCTGGTTATTCCCCTGTATGCAAGAAAGGTCTGTATGGACAGGTTCCCGGATCTGTTTGCGGACAAGGCCTGTCAGGAGTTGATCAGCAAAATTGATTTTGACTTTGAAAGCAGCGGTAAAAAGCTGCCGCTGTTTGGCGCGCTTCAGGGCGGCATTCGCCAGTACGACCTGTGCTGCGAGGTACGGGACTATCTGACCGCACATCCCTTGGCCTGTGTGGTTAATCTCGGCTGCGGCCTGGATACCACCTTTTCACAGTCAGATAACGGCACGGCAAAGGGCTACAATTTGGATATGGCGGATGTGATTGCCGTCCGAAACGAACTGCTGCCGCCGGGCGAGCGGGAACAGAACATTCCCTGCGACCTCAATGACGTTTCGTGGTTTGAGAAGCTTGATTTTCATCCCCGGGACGGCGCGGTGTTCATCGCCGCCGGGGTGTTCTATTACTTTCAAACTGAACAGATCAAAGACCTGCTCTGCATCATGGCTAATCGATTTCCCGGCGGACGCATCGTTTTTGACGCCACCACGCCATTTGGAGTGAGGCTGATGCGCAAGACCTGGATAAAAGAAGCGGGAATTCAAAATGTTTCGACGGTCTTCTGTGTAAAAGACGCGGAGGGCGAGCTGCCGGCATGGTCTGAGGACTTCAAAATGGTCACGCGGAAAAAATACCTGACCGGTTACCGGATTCCGGACAAACGCTGGAATCTGTTTATCCGCCTGCTCTTCCGTTATTTCGACTGGAGCCGGCTGGCGCAAATTGTACAGATTGAATTTAGATAACAGCTTTTGACTGCGGAAAGGAGGAAGAAACAGATGAAGGTTTTAGTATATGGAGCGGGGGTTATAGGCTGTTTTTTGGCACATACGCTGTGTGCGTCCGGTCAGGATGTGGCCCTGCTGGCGAGAGGAGCCTGGAGGGCGGAGCTGAAGAAAAACGGTCTTGTGATCCGCCACCGGCTGCAGCGGAAAACAACCGTGGACAGGCCGAGAATTTTGGAGAAACCCCTGCCGGACGAATATCACGACGCGGTATTTGCCGTGATGCAGCACCAGCAGATGGCGGAAATTCTGGACGATCTGGCCGCTATCAATACGCCTCTTGTGGTGCTGGTGGGCAACAACATGTCCGCGCAAGAACACTGGACGCGCATTCTGGCGCAGACAAAAACGCCGAAAACCGTGCTCTTCGGCTTCCAGGGTACCGGTGGACGGCGTGAGGGCAGCGTTGTCCACTGCGTACGGCTTGGGGGCGGCTCCATGAGCTTGGGCGGGCTGCACAAGGAACCGACAGAGCAGGAAAAGGCGGCCATAACCGCCCTGTTCGCCAGCACAAAATACCGGCTGACCTGGGTGCGGGATATGGACGCCTGGTATAAGACCCACCTTACGCTGATTTTGCCGGTGGCCTATCTCTGCTATGCGGTGGGATGTGATCTCCGCCGTACAAGCAGCGCACAGCGAAAGCAGGTTCTGGACGCGGCAGGTCAGGCCTGCGGCCTTCTCAAAAGGCTGGGCATCCCCTTGCTGCCGGAGGGTGCCGATCTGTATTATAAGCCCGGTGGCAAGCGTGCCCTGATGGCCGGCCTCCTTTGGATTATGGCAAAGACCGTCGTCGGTGAGCTGGCGGCCACCGATCATTGCCGACATGCCGTCACGGAGATGGAAGAGCTGGACGCCGCCTTTCAAAAGCTTCGAGAGGACGCCCCGGAATGGGAAATACCCGCCTTTGACGCTCTACGCGCCGCCATGCCGGACTGGGCGCGTCTGCACACGCTGTACGAGGCGGAAAAGCGTCGTGAACTGTGATGCTCCGCATACAACGCCCTGTTAATATTTGTACGCTGTGGCTTGAACGGTCAAAAAAGATGCCGTTTGAACCTGGTGGGGCCTCGGCGGAATGGTATTAACTGTTGATTTTGATTTACGTCAAAATAGGTCAGCTTTATTTACTCTCCATGTCAGAAATCATTTTGTATATATATTTTTTTCTTCTGTTATAATCACAGAAAATAAATTGTAAAGAGAATACATCATATTCGCAATCTTACAAATGTTAGCCCATATGACTGTCTCTCTACGTTTCTCATCAAGAACATAAAATGTTCTAAGGCAATGATACTCTCTATTTCTTACCTTTGCTCCCTATACTCGCTGTCGGTCATAACTGTTCCAAGTTGAATATATCGCTTTTCTTCATTTTTCCAAACAGTATCAATGATGTTTACAGACACGTTAGATACTACTTGTTCGCCGTCTAAAAGAACATATGGGAGATATTTCTCTGTCCAATGGCCATTTTGATACCAATTCTCAAAAGACAAATTAAAGGTTTTTTGCGATAATTTATCAAAGCTCAGTCGCACATCTTTATTCTCTCTTACATTATTGCAAAGCCTATATATTTTTCCATTTATATTATATTTCACGTTGCCCTCCTTGCACATTATAAAACAATACGAAATTCATATAGGATAATTATACCATAGTAATACCAGAAAGTGTTAGTGCCGCGTAGTTAAGGACGCGGCTTTTTCGCTATCCAAATTTAAAGAAAGGAAGCATACTTTATGGTAAAACAAACAAGGCCAAAGATTCCTCTGCGGGAGGACACCGAAATCAAGGATTTTCTTGACATGATCACACTGGGTATCGTAAAATTTCAGACCGACCGTTTCATTTACGGAAACAGCTACCGCTGCGTATGAGCTCTGCGGGAGTATCAAATTAAGGCGGTTATAGACGATGAAAAGCAATGGAAAGCTGACGCAGTACATCAGCTTTCCATTTTGCTCATAATTCAGTTAATGTTCATATTCATCTGGATGTCGTAACGATTAACATTCAATCCCGATTCCTCGCCGTGAATTGTGTCGACATATACACCGCCGTTGGAAAGAATTGTTTTTTTGCTGCCAATGTTTATATCACGACAAATAATTCGCACTTTATCAAGGCCGAATGTTTTTGCTTTCTGTAAGCCAAGTCGTAACTG